>DASRGL010000194.1:0-8712 GCA_035651115.1 Chthonomonadaceae bacterium | reverse complement strand
GTTCGCACTCCCGCAGGATCAGGTCGCGGGCGCGTTCCTCGTTCTCCGGCGAGGTGGCAGTATAGGCGATGAAGTGGCCCGAATCGAGGCGGGAGCGATGGAAGCTGGTCACCTGATAGGCCAGCGCGTTCTCGCCGCGCACGGCGCGGAAGAACCGCCCGCCCATGCCGGAGGCGATTTCCGAGAGCAGATCGAGGGCGTAGCGATCCTCGTTGTCGAGAGAGGCGCCGGGAAAACCCAGCACCGCCGCCGTCTGCTGCTTCTGGCGGTAGGTCACGCGCTCGATGGAGTCCTCCGGCGTGAGCAGCGCCGCCGCGCCCGCCTCGCCCCAATCGTTCGCTGCCGTATCACCGCGCGCGGGCAGGAGTTCCGCGAATAGCGCGACCGCCTCCGCCTCCTCTAGATCGCCGACGATGCCGACCACCAGGTTCTCCGCAACGATATGGTGGGCGTGCCAGGCGCGCAGGTCGTCCGGGGTCAGTTCCGCAATCGCTTCGGCGACGCCGCTGGCGGGCAGGCCGTAGGGGTGCTGCTCGCCGTAGCAGGCGGCGGAAAACAGGTCGTAGGCCAGGGAGAAGTTGTTGTCCTGCTGGCGGCGCATCTCGGCATAGATGGACAGCTTCTCCCGCTCCACCTCTTTGAGGTCGAACGCCGGATGCGCCATCACCTCGCCGAAGACCGCGAAGCCCTCCCGCAGCGCGTCCTTGCGCAGTTTGATGCCGTAGCCGAAATAGTCGGGAGCCAGCGACATGCCGATGCCCGAACCAAGCCCTTCGATGCGATTGGCGATCTCCTCCGCCGTGAACGAGCGCGTCCCCTTGATGCCCGCTTTCAGCATCAGGTTGGTGATGCCGCCGTTGGCGCGCGTCTCGCGCCGCCGCCCCCCGCGAAACAGCGCGCTGATGGAGACGAGGGGCAGGTCGCGCCGCCGTTTGTAGAGCAGCGTGCCGCCGCCCGGCAAGGGAAGGGCTTTCGCCTCGGGAACCTGGGCCGCAGGAAGAAAGTCGCGGGCGCTGGCTGTAAAGACCGGTTCCGGCTCGGGCGTCAGCACGACCGGCAGCGCGGGCGCTTCGGCAGGGCCGCACTCCTCGGCCCGCAGCGCGCTCTCGATCTCCTCCGCCGAACGCTCCGGCGGCAGGTTCGAGGTCGTCGGCAGGTACTCCAGCAGGGACGTCTGCGACAGCCGTAGATAGGTGGCGGCGACACGGCGGACATCCTCGGCGGTCACGGCGCGCAGCCGCTCCAGCATCGTATCCGTCAGCCGATAGTCTCCCAGCGCCTCGTAGGTCGCCAGGGTGCGCGCCACGCCCAGCACCTCCTCCTGCGCGTAGAGGCGGCGGCTCTCCACGCGGGTCTTGATCCGCTCCAGCTCCTCCGGCGCGACCGGCGTGTGCCGGATGCGGTCTATCTCGGCCCAGAGCGCGCGCTCGACTGGAAGCGGGTCGTCGCCGAGGCTCTCCGCGCCGAGCGTGAAGAGGCCCATCTGCTCGAAGCCTTCGTAGGAGGCCCAGGCGCTGTTGACGATCTGTAGTTCTTCCTTGAGGCGGCGGAACAGGCGGGCCGAGCGTCCGTCGCTCAGCAGCGCGCTCAAGACCATCAGCGCGGGCGCGTCCGGGTGCAGGATGGGCGGCGCGGGCAGGCCCATCAGCAGCAGGCGCTGGCGCGTGTCGCCGGTCATGCGCCGGTAGCGGAAACCGGCGCGGGCCGGTTCCACCGGGGAGGTTTCGCGGGCGAAAACGCCGCGCGGCATGTCGCCCCAGTACTGCCGCGCCAGCGCCAGCGCCTGTTCCGTGTCCACGTCGCCCACGATGGTCAGGACGATGTTTTCCGGGCGATAGGTCTGCTGCACGAACTGGATCAGGTCGTCGCGGGTCAGGGCGCGCAGCGTCTCCGGGGAGCCGATGCGCCAGCGGCGGATGCGATGCCGGTCGAAGGCCAGCGCGTAGAGCGATTCGATGAGCATGGCCGTCGGATTGTCCCGCTTTTGCAGGCTCTCCTGCACGATCACCTCGATCTCTTTGGCGAGTTCGGCGGCGTCGAACAGAGGATTCTGCACGGTGTCGGCCTGTATCTCCATGACGCGCGCCAGGTGGCGGCTCGGCGCGACGATATAGTAGGAGGTCTCCTCGTAGTAGGTTCCCGCGTTGATGATGCCGCCCAGTGCGCGCACTTCCCGCGCGATCTGCTCGTCTTCCGGGCGCTGGGGCGTGCCTTTGAAGAGCATGTGTTCGATGACGTGCGCGATGCCGTTGAGCCGGTCGGGTTCATGAAAATAGCCGACCTGAACCGAGGCCAACACCGCGACGACCGGCGCGCTATGGTTGGCTTTCACCAGCGCCGTCAGCCCGTTGGGCAGCGCCTCACGGACGACATCCTCGGCGACGCGATAGTTGGAGGCAAGGGCGGAAACGCCTGTTTCCACGGTCACGAATCCTTTCTTGTCTTGCTTGAAGTAGCGCCCTGAGACCGAGCGGGCAGCGGGAAGGGCCGTCGAGGACAGACGAGGCGGGCCGGGCTGTCCCTGTCTAATTCGCTGCCGCGCGCCTGCTTCCTGCGCGGTTTTCTCTCCCCGCGCGAATTTACCGAGGCCCGCCGCGTTCGCCACGGAGACCGGCGAATAAGAACCCGGCCCCTTTTTCAGGGCCGGGTGACTGCTTACAGAACTATCTACGTAAGAACGGCGGATTTTATTACGAGGCCGGGAAGAATCAGGCGAGCGCCTCTACCGCGCGCACGATGACCGGGCCGAGCAGGCCGGAGACGCGCTCTTCCCGCGCCAGGGCGTTGGCGGGAGTGTTGCCGACGATGATATGCAGATCGTTGTGGCCCGGATGGACGAACTCCGTGATGTCGAGAGTGAAGGGGGGCCAGGCGCGCTCCCCGGCCCGCACGCCGTTGACCCAGACCTGCGCCCATTCGCGCACATCGCCCAGGTCGAGGAACAGGCGGTTGTACGGCAGTTCCTGGCGCGAGGGGATGGAGAAGGGCGCGTCGTACTCGGCGCGTCCGGTATAGAAGGGCTGTCCCAACTCGTTCCAGGGGCGCAGATCGGTCTGCAAAAGCGAACCGGCCAGCGTCAATGTCCAGCCCGCGTCTACGTTCCAGGCGCGCAGGAGCGTCATGCGCTCCGGCAGAGGGCTTCCGCCCGTCAGGGCTTCCGGCACGAAGGCGACCAGCGCGGAGCCGGAGGACATATCTACCGGCAGAGTCAGGCGATCCATGCCCTTATCGTAGGGAACCAGGCGGCTGCTGCGGCCCGTTTCGGGGTCGAGCTGGAGCGGCGTGCCGTTAGCCCGGAACCGCACGGGGACGATGCCGCGCCGCGCACCCGGCGCGCAGGTCAGGAAAAACAGGTCGAAGTCGTCTCCGGCGCGATGGGTGACGCGGATCGTCGGATCGTAACGAGTCAGGCGCACGGCGGCCGGAATCCGTTCCGCAAGCAGCGCGCGCAGCGGGCCGACGCCTTCCGGTATCTGCGCCACGACGCCGTTCCCGACGGACTGGAGGCGGTTGCCGTAGAGATCGGACGCGCCGCCTGCGAACAGCGTCGAAAGCAGCGACCGGGCCGCATCATCGCCATGACCGATCCCGCGCTCCGGCGCTCCGCCGACCGTTGCCAGCAGCCCGCCCGTCTCGACGAAAGCGCGCAGCTTGCGGGCGACAGGCAGCGGCAGGGAGCCGACGCCGGGCAGCACGAGCGCGCGCAGCGCCTGGCCGCCGAGCCGTATCGCGCCTTCGCCGACCTGCGCCTCCTCGATGGCCTGGTCGTCCAGCAGGGCGACCTCCCACTGGTTGGCGCGCAGCAGGTCGAGCGTTCCGGCAAGCGCCTGTTCCGTCCGAGCCAGATCGGGCTGCTGCCAGAGGGCGGGCAGAGCGTCCAGGCGACCGGGAGGCAGCGCGTCCCAGGCGGCGCGAAGGGGATAGTAGAGGCCGATCTCCGCACAGCGTCGGCCCTGCGCCAGCGCAAACGCCAGCCGCTTCTGCGGCTCGGTGAACAGGGCAAAGAGCGGCCAGAACGTGTGCTGATAGAAAAGCGAGGAAGGCGTCTTCTCGCGGCGAAGGCGTTCCGGGGAGTAGGGGAAGGCGCTCAGCGCCACCCCGTTCGCGCCGGAGACCAGGCCGCTATCGGCCTGCGCTTTGAGTTCGCGCAGGGTCTGTCCCCAGCCGCTGCCTCCGGCGACCAGCGTCGCGGCTTTCGGCTCCGGGATTCTCTCGGCGCGCAGGATAGAGGCGGCCAGTGTGCGCGCCAGTACGCCGTTGCTTTGCCCACTATCGGAGGTTTGCGCCTCCTTCCCGCCGCTTCCGGCGATGTCTGCCGCGCGCATCACGGCGAATGGATTCCCGCAGGCAAGCGCCTGCCCGGTCAGCGTGTCGGGCAGCGTCGGCAGGGCGGCCAGACTCAGCCCGCGCTCGGCGCACCACTGCCGTATCGGGGCATAGAAGCTGGAAGCCAGCAGGTCGGAAACCACTTCATAGTAGTCGCATCGGACGCGCGCCGCAGGGCCGACATCCTCCCACAGCCCCGGCAGATGGGGGAGCAGATCGTAGCCTTTGCGCTGACGGAACGCCGCCTCCAACCGGGCCGTCCAGGGGAGGGCGCCCGTCTCTCTCTCCACCGCGCCGGAAGACGACGGCAGGCAGAACAGGTCGGGAGCGCCGACGACGAAGCCGCGCACGACACGCCCTGCGGTCGTGCTGAGCAGAGGCTCGTAGGGAGCGATACGGACGCGCCGATAGGCTTCCATCGCCTCAGCAGAGAGCAGATCGTATCCGCCTGCAAAATGGGAGAAGCGGAGCCTCTGGAAGAAGGCGATCAGCCGCCATCCGCCCTCGGCGTCCTCCACAGGAAGCGGAGGCGCGCTGCGCGGCGCGGCGAGATGCGGGGTCAGGTCTATGGGGCTGGAACCGTCGGGGCGTGTCAGCAGCAGCGCGACCGGCGTTCCCTCCGGCCAGGCCGTCTGTGTATAGACGCGCGCCCAGGAAGCGACGCGCTTCACACGGGCCTCCGCCCGCACGAGCCATTTGGCCTGTAACGCCTGCTCTTCGCCGAGCGGCAGTGGGGAAAGCGGCAGCGCCGCCGCTTCGGAAGCCAGGCCGCCGGGTTCTTCGATATGCAGCCACACGGTCATTTTGAGCCGCGCTGCCTCCATGACCGCGAAGGAGACGCACGCATACCAGTCCGCCGATCCGAACAGCGGACGGACTCCCTCCCAGGCGCGAATAATGACTCCCCGCACGCCCTGTTCGGAGAGCATCTGCATCTGCCGCGTGATGATGCCGGTCTCGATCTCATCGTTCCAGAGCCAGAGCGCCGTCGGGCCATATTCGCGCGGCGGCGCGGCAAAGGTCGGCAGCCAGGTCTCCGCGCGCGAGTTGAAGGTCAAGGGAACGGTCATGAAAGGTGTTCCTTATGGCTGGGGGTGATCGGAATTCGGAATGTGGCTGCGAAGCTGTGCGGCGGCGCGCGCGACAGGCGGCGAGAATCGGGAGGAAAGACGTCATCCCGTAGAGCGGCGGCGCGGGAGACACGCAACCGGGGACGCGGCGCAGAATCGCAACTTGCTATAGATTATCGGCAGAGGCGGCCCAAATCCTCTCCCCAGGCTACTTCCCCACGCAAAAATCCTGGAAAATGCGGTGAAGGATGTCTTCGGTGACTGTTTCCCCGGTGATCAGGCCCAGCGAATCGAGCGCGCCGCGCACGTCAATGGCGATGAAATCTCCCGGCAGGCGCTGCGCGACCGTCCGCTCGGCCTCGCACAGGCTGGCGTGCGCCGCTTCCAATGCCTGCCGATGCCGCGCGCTGGTGAGGATGACGGCCTCCGCCGCCGAGTCTCCGCCTTCCGGCCCGGTCACGAGACGGGCCAGCGCCGCTTCCAGCGCCTCCAGTCCGGCCCCGGTCCGCGCGGAGAGGGAGACGGCTCCAAAGAAGGGTGGGCCAAACGTTCGCAGCGCCTCCGCCGCGACCGCCTGCGCCTGTTCCGGCGGCACGGCGTCCTGCTTGTTGAGGACAAGCAGCGCGCGGCGGACTTCGGAGGCCGCCAACTGCGCGCCTATCGCCCTATCTTCCTCCGTGATGCCTGCGGTCGCATCGAGGACGCAGAGGACGACATCGCTGTTCGCGGCGGCGTTTTCGGCGCGCTCCACGCCGATACGTTCGACCACGTCTGTTGTCTCGCGGATGCCCGCCGTATCTATCAGGACGACCGGCAGGCCGCGCACGTTGGCGGTCTCCTCGACGAGATCGCGCGTCGTTCCGGCGATGGGCGTGACGATGGCGCGCTCGGCGCGCAGCAGCGCGTTGAGCAGCGAGGATTTGCCGACGTTGGGCCGCCCGACGATGGCGACGCGCAGCCCTTCGCGCAGGATGCGCCCCTGTTCCGCCGTCGCCAGCAGTCGTTCCATGCCCTCGCGCACATCGGCCAGCCGCGCCGCCAGGGGTTCGTACTCCAGTTCGCCGACCTCGTCGCTGAAGTCTATGGTGACCTCGATAGCGGCCAGAATGCCGATCAGTGCGTCCTTGAGCGCGGCGACCGTCTGCGAGAGCGCGCCGTCAAGCTGCCGCCGCGCCACGCGGCGCGCGGCCTCCGTCTGCGCGCGGATGACATCGGCGACGGCCTCCGCCTGCGCCAGGTCGAGCCGCCCGTTCAGAAAGGCGCGCTGCGTGAACTCGCCCGGCTCGGCCAGACGCGCGCCCGCGGCCAGCGCCAACTGCAAGATGCGCAGCGTGGTCGCCCGCCCGCCATGACAGGCCATCTCGACCGTGTCTTCGCCGGTGTAAGAGTGGGGCGCGCGGAAAGTAGTGAGCAGGCCGTCGTCGGCGATCTCTCCGGTCTGCGGGTCGGTAAAATCGCCGTAATGCACCGAGTAGCCGGGATAGACCGCCGGGTCGCCGCCGGAGCGCGGGCGGAACAGCCGCGCCGCCACGCGCCGCGCCTCCGGCCCGGAGACGCGCACGATGGCGATGCCGCTCTCGCCGGGCGGCGTCGCGACCGCTGCAATGGTGTCACTGCGTATCATAGAGATTGCCCGCAGGCTCTTTTTGCGCGGCGGTTGAAACCGCAGCTACAGAAGCGCCCTCACCCCCCAGCCCCCTCTCCCACGCTGCGGGAGAGGGGAGAGGCTGAGGAGGGAGTCGGCGCAGGCCGACTTCGTGCTTGGGCAGCCGCGAATTCATTCGCCGGGTAGAGAGGAGAACGCTCTTACAAAACCGAACTGTCTCGGTGACTTATTGTACCGCAGGAGGAAGCTATGTACAAGGCTCTCAGTCCGGGCGCTATCGGTGTGCGGGTGAGCAATCTGAAGGAAGCTATCGCCGCCGCAAAAAAGGGCGGTTTTGAGGGCGTGGAGTTCGGCGTGCATGAGGTCGCCTCATTGGTGGAGACGCAGGGCGCAAACGCGGTCACAGACCTGTTCGCGCAGGCGGGCCTCCGACCGGCAGGGTGGGGGCTTCCGACCGACTGGCGCACATCGGAGGAGAACTGGAAAAAAGGGCTGGACGAACTGCCGCGCCTGGCTCAGGCGGCGGCGGCCATCGGCTGCCCGCGCACGATGACCTGGATCATGCCCTGCTCCGACGAGCGGCCCTACGAAGCGAACCGCCGCTTCCATATTGAGCGGTTTACGCCCATCGCCCGCATCCTCGCCGACAACGGCTGCGCTCTGGGGCTGGAGTTCATCGGCCCGAAGACGCTGCGCGAGAGCCAGAAATATCCGTTCATCCACACGATGGGCGACATGCTGCAGATGGGCCGCGAGATCGGCCCGAACGTCGGCCTGCTGCTGGACTGCTGGCACTGGTACACGTCGCACGGCACGCTGGACGACATCCGCGCGCTCAAGCCGGAACAGGTCGTCTATGTCCACGTCAACGATGCCCCGGCAGGCATCCCGATTGACGAACAGATGGACAATGTGCGCGCCCTGCCCGGCGAGACCGGCGTCATAGACATCGCCGGGTTCTTGCAGGCGCTTCAGGCCATCGGCTACGACGGCCCGGTAACGCCGGAACCTTTCAAGAAGGAACTGAACGACCTGCCTTCCAACGACGCCCGCCTGGAAAAAGTCGGCGCGGCCATGACCGCCATCTTCCGGCAGGCGGGCCTGGCCTGAATCTATCGGCCCCCTCACCCTGGCCCTCCTCAATAATGGGGTAGGGGGACCTTCACTCACCATCAGAGAAAACTCCCGATGCCCTTCGCTTCCTATCCTTCCGAAGACCTGAATGGCCGGTGGATGCTGGCCTATAGCGACGCTTTGCCCCAGGAACCTCTGCGCACGATCGCCGACGTGGAGAACGCTGGAATGCCGCGCATTCCGGCGACGGTTCCCGGCAATTTCGAACTGGACCTGCACGCCGCCGGAACTATTCCCGAACCGTTCTTCGGCATGAACATCGCCAGTCTGCGCCGGTTCGAGAAGACCCATGTCTGGTACTATCGCCGTTTTTCCGCCGCGCTCCCGCCTGACCATCAGGCCGTGCTGGTGTTTGAAGGACTGGACTGCTTCGCCGACATCTATCTGAACGGCCAGCGTATCGGCAGCGGCGACAACATGCTCGTCGAGCAGGTCTTCCCCGTCGGCGCGGCGTTGCAGACGGAGAATGAACTGGTCGTGCATATCCGGCCCGCGCTGGAAGAGGCCAGGCAGTATGACTATCCTCCGGGGCTGCTGGCGGAAAAGAGCGGCTATGAAGCCCTCTATGTGCGCAAA
>DASRGL010000193.1:0-16679 GCA_035651115.1 Chthonomonadaceae bacterium | reverse complement strand
GGGCGGCGGAGGTCGTGCGGGCGCAGGGCTGCCGCCTGGAGCCGTTCACGCAGGTCGTTCGCGGCTTCGAGGAGCCGCTGGCCCTGTTGCGAATCACGCTGCCAGAGGGTATGCTGGAGTCGGGCGCGTGAAACTCCGCGCGCGGCGGATGCGTCTATAAGGGCAAGTTGCGATGGAATAAATTCCTTCGCTGGGTGGCATACGGCCCAGTGTCCTGCGGACACGGTGCGGGTGGAGGCTAGTGCGTTTTTCCGGTCGCAGACCGGTTGGCCGTAGGCCCTTCAGACGGGTCGTTCACGGCCCGGCATATCCAAGCAGGAGGTTGGGGAATCATGGCCGAATTAGATGAGCAGCAGAAAAAGTGGATTGACCAGATGATCAAGAAGCACGGGCTGAATGAGTTCGGCGATCCGAAAGATACGATGTACGCGGGCGGGACACCGCTCTTCAACGAGATGACCGGGAAGCGGCGCGACCGCTATGAGTACATCATCAGCAAGCATCCGGACTGGCTGCCGCAGATGAAGAAGCGGTAAGCGGCGGGCAGCGTTGTGAAGAAAGAGGTGCGCGATGCGCGAAAAGTCTGGTTCTGCGGTATTTCGCTGGCTGACGGCCTGCGGGCTGGCGCTGGCCGCGCTGCCGATTCTGCTGACCTGGCGGGCGTCGGTAGCACAAAGCCCGCCGATGTCGCCCCAGGACTGGCCCACGCCGAACGGCGTCGAATGGATACATCCTGATGAGATCGCGGTGCAGTTGAAACCCGGCGCGGGCGAGAACGCGCTCGGCGCGCTCTCGCGCAACCTCGGCCTGGCGCTGGCCTGGAACAGCCCGGTCTCGGCGGGAGAGACAGGAATCGCGACGCTGACGCTGCCTGTCGGAATGACGGCGGACGCGGCGCTGGCGAAGCTGCGCTCCGATCCCAACGTGGAGACCGCCGATGTCGTCCACATGTACTATGCGCCGGAAGAACTGAACCCCACGCCTGCGCCCACGGAGAGTGTCACCGATACGGACTCGAACCGATGGAAGCCGAACGATCCGCGCTACAAAGAGCAGTGGAACTTCCAGATGGTCAAGTCCGAAGAGGCGTGGGAGGTCACGCGGGGCAAGGGCGTGGTCGTCGCGGTGATTGATACGGGCGTGGCCTATGCGGACACGAAGAAGGGCAAGCGCGCCCGCGACTTCGCCCAGACGCGCTTTGCGCCGGGCTACGACTTCTACAATCGCGATGAACTGCCTAACGACGATCACGGACACGGCACGCACGTTGCCGGAACCATCGCGGAAAGCACGGACAATAACGAGGGCGTGGCCGGGCTGGCGTTTGATGCGACCATCATGCCCATCAAGGCGCTGAGCGCGAGCGGCGGCGGACGCTCCTCCGACATCGCGGAGGCCATCCGGTGGGCGGCGGATCACGGCGCGAACGTCATCAATATGAGCCTGGGCGGGCCGTTCCCGGACAAGCTGATGGCCTCGGCGTGCGAGTATGCCAAAAAGAAAGGCGTCACCATCGTCTGCGCGGCGGGCAACTCCGGCAAAGAGGGCGTGGGCTATCCGGCGGCCTATAAGGACTGCATCGCGGTCTCCGCCGTCGGGCCGAGCGGCAACCTCAGCTTCTACTCATCGTGGGGCAAGGAAGTCGCCATCGCCGCGCCGGGCGGCGACAAGATGGAGGGCGGCGAGGCGGGCGGCATCCTGCAAAACACGGTGCTGCGCGACGAGAACGGCGCGATGCGCGATGACTACTATGCGTTCCAGGGAACCTCAATGGCCGCGCCGCACGTCGCGGCGGTGGCCGCGCTGGTCGAGGCGCAGGGCGTGAAAGACCCGGACGACGTGCGCGCGGTGCTGCAAAAGACGGCGCAGAAGAAAGGGACGCCGAAAAAGTACGGCGCGGGCCTCGTGGACGCGGCGGCGGCGGTGAAGCTGGCAGGCACGGTCTATGGCGACGGCGTGGCGCGCTTCTGGATGGTCGTCGGGCTGTTCGCGGGCTGCTTCGCCATCGGGCGGCTGCGGCAGAAGGCAGGCAGCAGCCTGGGCTATCCGTTCTGGGGAACGGCGGCGCTGGCGTTCGGCCTGCTCTTCCCGGACTGGCTGACCGGCTATCTGGGAACGACCTCGCACTTCAACCTGATCGGTCACAGCATCCTGATTCCCGGCGCGCTGCTGGTGATGGGCGCGGAGGGCAAGACGGAGCGGCGGCTGCTCGGCTGGATGGCGCTCGGCATGACGCTGCATCTGGGCTGGGAGTTCTTGCGCGGTACGGCTCCGGTCGGCCCGGAGATCGGCGCTCTGGCGCTGCTGCCCTGGGTGGCGGCGAATGTCGTCGTGGGCTGCGGCCTGCTGCTCTCCGGCCTGACGGCCTCGCGGGAGTAGTGGCCCCGTTGAACCTTACGAACGAGCGGGAATTTCAGGGCGCGTTTCTGGTAACAGGAGCGCGCCTTTGCTGTGGTTTTGAATGCTTTCGCGCCAATGTTCCGTATAGGAGAGCAGGAGGTGCCACGATGCGAAATGTCTTCTGGATGCTGCTGCTCGGAGTGCTGCTGGTCGTTCCGGCGATGGCGCAGAGGGAGAGCGGCAGTCCGTTTGCCACGACCGACCCACTGGCGAAGGCGTTGGGGCAGCAGGATGTCTATATCGGCAGAAGCCTGCGCGGCAGGATTGATGCGGAGGCGCTGCGGGACATCGCCGACCGCGCGCCTGCCGATAGACCGCTGAAAATCGTCGTGGTCAACGGCCTGCCGGACAGCGGGCAGGTCTACGGCACACGGGAAAAATATACGAAGGCGCTGCACGACTATCTCGGCCTGGGGCGCGGCACGCTGCTCGTCGTGACCCGGCGCGGCGTCTCGGTGGCGACGGACGCGCTGAAGCCACAGCAGATCACAGCCATTCTGAAACAGAATGCCGGCGCGATACAGCGCGATCCGGTAAATGGAATTCGCAGCGCGGTCGCGGCGCTGGACGCGGCAGTGGCGGAGAGCGGCGCGCAGGCCGGGCAGGAGGCGGCGCCGAACGCGAATATGCGAGAGCCGCAGAGGCAGCCGGAAGGCGGCGGCCTGGCCGACTACTGGTGGGTGCTGCCGGTCGGCGCGGGCATCGGCGGCGCGATCTGGCTTGGCAACAAAGCCGCGAAGAAGAGCCGGGCCATGCAGCAGGCACGGGAACCGGTGCGCCGCCTCCATGCGCAGGTGGTAGAGGGCATCTCCTACGGAGACAACTATCTCGACCTGCTGCCGGAGAGCCAGGACGCGACGGCGGCGCGGCAGGCGCGACAGGAGGCTGCCGCCCTGCTCGATCAGGGAACGGAGTTGACGCGGAACGCCCGTGAGCCGGAGGACTATGGCCGGGCGCAGGCCGTTCTGGAGCAGGCGCGCGAGGCGGTCGAGAAGATGCGGCATCATATTGATCTGGCGACGGGCGGCACGGGCTTCGCGGTCGGCATCGAGGGAACGGAGTACAAGGCGACTCCGGTGACGGCGGATGGCAAGGTCGGCGCGGAGGCGGCTCCGGTCGTGCCGGGGCTGCGCGCCGAGGACATCCCGGAGAACGAGCGCGGCGCCTGCTTCTTCTGCTCGCGTCCGTCCCGCATCTCCGATCTGACGCCTATCACCATCGTTCTCAACGGGCAGAGGCGGAAGGTGCTGGCGTGCGCCGACGACGTGGAGATCGTCAAGCACGGCGCGACTCCCGAACTGCGGACGGTGGAGGAGGACGGGCAGCGTGTTCCCTGGTATCGTTCCAGCCGCTACGATCCGTACCGTGACTATGACCGCGTGTCGCCCACCTATGCGCCTGGTTATGGCGGCTACGCAGGCGGCGGATTCTTTGATGGCCTGCTGCTCGGCACGCTGCTCTCCACGCCCGCGCCGATGCCCTATCCGGTGCTGGTCACGCCCTCCGGCATGGCGACGAACAATCCGCAGGCGGCAGACCCCAACGTGAACTGGGGCGGCGCCTGGGACAACAGCAACGCCAACGAGAGCGGCCTGGAAGGCGTCGGCTCAGCGGACTTCTTCAGCCCGGACAGCAGCGGCTCCGATAGCGGCGACTTCGGCGGCATAGATTTCGGAGGAAGCGACGACTCCGGCGGCGGATTCGACTCTGGCGGGAGCGATTTCGGTGGCTCGGATTTTGGAGGCTCGGATTTTGGTGGCGGGGACTCCGGTGGAGGCGGCGGGAATTACTGACGCCTTTTCGGTAGGAACTATCCCAGCAGAGGTTCGAGCGATTCGCCCGCGAGCAGGGCGGCGGCAAGACGGTCGGCGCGGGCTTCGGCCATGCGGCGCGCGGAAGCGCCGGATTCGGGAGACAGCGCGGAAGCCTGAGCGTAATAGGCGAGCGGGGCCACACGCGCCTGGATGCCGCCCATGAGCGTCTGCGTCTCCGGCTCGGAGGGCGCGCCGAGGATGCCGAGCAGAGGAAACAGGCTGTCGGCCCAGTTGGTGCTGCGGTTGCGCCCGACATTGCCGCAGAGCAGGAGATATTCGCGGGCGCGGGTCATGGCGACGTAGAGCAGGCGTTCCGACTCCTGGCGGTCAGCTTCCTGCCGCCGCTTGTCAATCGCCCGGTAGACGACGTTCGGCTCCCCGCCCAGCTTCGTGCCGAGCGCGAAGGACTGCGGTTCGCAGGCGAAAAGGCCGCGTTCGGGAACGATCAGCCCGCGCGAGAGATCGGCCAGCGCGACGACCGGGAACTCCAGCCCCTTCGCGCTGTGGATGGTCAGGAAGCGCACGACATCCGCCGCCTCTTCTTCGGTCGGGGCGTCGCCCTCGCGCTCGGAGAGGCGTTCCAGATCGCGCAGGCGGCGAATGAAGTCCCGCACGCCCATGACCGAGTCGCTGTTCGCCATCTGTAAGAGTTTGCGCACGTTGGCGAGGCGGCGGCGTCCGCCGGGGCGGCAGAGCAGGCGGGCGTCGTAGTGCGTCTGCGTGATCAGCCGTTCGAGCAGATGCCCGACCGGCAGCCTGTCCTCCTGCGCCCGCAGTTCCTCCATGACGGCGAAGAAGCGGGCCAGCTTCGCTGCCTCCTCCGCCGGGAGTTCGCCCGACGCCAGCAGCGGGCCGAGCGCGGGATAGAGCGGCGCGCGATGCCGCCTTCCAGCCCCATTCTTCCCGGCTTCCCCCGCCTGCCCGGCAATTTTCGCCAGGCGATAGAGCGTATCCACGTCCGCGCCGACCAGCGGGGAGCGCAGCGTCGCGGCCAGCGCCACGTCGTCGAGCGGCGTGTCGAGAACCGTCAGGACGTTCATCAGGTCGCGTATCTCATGGCGGGCATAGTAGCCGCGCCCTCCGCCGACGACGAAATATGGGACGCCGCGCCGCGCGAACGCCTGCTCGTACTTCTCGATGTCGGTGAGACTGCGGAGCAGCACGGCCACATCGCGATAGGAGACCGGTTCGCCGCGCCGGGGATCGTGCTGACCGGTCAGGCGCAGTTCCTGGCCCTCCACCATCTGCTGGATGCGCGCGGCCAGCGCGTCGGCTTCCAGGCGCACATAGTCCCGACGGAACAGGTCTTGCGTGAGCAGTATCTCCAGGCTGGGCGCGGGCCGGGGATCGAAGACCGCGCCGGGCGTCAGCGGCACGAAGGGCGTCCGCGCCTCGCGCCAGACCTGCTGGAAGATATGCGCGACGAGGCGCAGGATTTCGGGGCGCGAGCGGAAGTTGTCCGCCAGGGGGACGTGCAGGCCCGCGCCCTCTTCGCGGAACCGCCGCTCCAACTCCCGGAACAGCGTGGCGTCGGCGTGCCGGAAGCCGTAGATGCTCTGCTGCACGTCCCCGACGACGAACAGAAAGTTGGGTACTGCCGCGCAACGCTGCTTATCGCTTTTACGCAGAATTCCGTCTGCTTCTTCTGCGGTTTCTGCCGCCGTTTCCTCGCCGAGATAGGAGGCGACGCTATCGGCAGGCAGCAGGCCGGCAGGAGAAGACGGCTCATGTCCGTTGCGCGCGGAATGGGCGCGTGCGGAGCCGCGCTGCGGGACGTGCAGCAGTTCGATAAGGCGCATCTGGAGCGGGTTCGTGTCCTGGAACTCGTCCACCATCAGATAGCGAAAGCGGCGGCGATAGCGGGCGCGCACGCCCGGCGACTCTTCCAGCAGGCGCACGCCCTCCGATTGCAGGTCGTCCGTATCCAGTCGGCCTGTTCGCCGCTTGGCCGCCTCGTAGGCTTTCCAGACGGCGACGACCAGCCCCCAGAAGCGGTGACAGAGCCGCGCTGCCTCCTCTTCCCGCGCCGCCACCACGTTGAACAGGGCTTTCGCCTCTTCGCAGGCGATCTGGATGCGCTCGAAAAGCTGCGTCAGCGTCAGTTCGTTCGGTGCGCCGCCGATGCGGAAGCGGGTCTTGCTGGCGACCTTCTGCGTCTCTTCCAGCGCGGCCAGGGTGGTGACCACGTCAGCGGCTTGCGGCTGTAGCAGGGGCGCGCGACTGAGCAGCGTATCCAGCGCGACGGCGGTTGCGCCGAGAACCCCGGCGCGCAGGCGTTCCAGCCCTTGCAGGCAGGCCGTGATCTCCTTCAGGAGCGGGGTCAAAATGGCCCAGACCGGTTCGAGAGAGCGCGCCGCCGTCGCCTCCTGCCCCAGCAGCCAGTGCCTCTCGACCTCTTCGCAGCGTCGGCCTGCCCCGCGCATCTTGGCGATGACCGTCGAGACTGCGCCCGCCAGGTCGGACAGCGATCCCTCGGACTGTACCGCCGCGACGAGTTCGGCAATCTCGGTATCGTCGCGCTCGTAGGCGGCTGCAATGACAGCGTCGAACTCCTGTCGCAGCAGCCGTCGGGCCTGCACCTCGTCCAGCACGGTGAACTGTGGGTCTACGCCCGCCTCGAAAGGGTTCTCTTGCAGCAGGCGGGAGCAGAAGCCGTGAATGGTGCTGATGTAGGCGGTCTCGACTTGCCGCCGCTCGTCCACAAGGCCGAGGCGGTTCAGTTCGGCGACGATACGGGATTTCATCTCCTTTGTGGCCTTCTCGGTGAAGGTGATGACGAGGATCTCTCCGACGCCGGCGCGCCGTTCCGGGGGCAGTGCGCCGCGTCTGCTCTGCGTGACGAGGCGCACGAACCGCTCGACCAGCACGCCGGTCTTGCCGGAACCGGCCCCTGCCGCCACGCAGATGTCGTCGTTATCGGCGTGGATGGCCCGCGCCTGATTGTCTGTCCATGCTCTTGCCACGCGCTGCCTCAAAGGAAGTGGGTATCTGTCTGCGTACCGCCGGAAGAATTCGCCATCGGGCAAACAGGCTCCTATGCGATTTTAGGCCCACCCCCCGACCCCCTCCCTAAAGGGAAGGGGTCGGTCCAAAGAGAGCTATTCCAGGCGACAAATGTCGCCTGCTTTACAAAAAGAACGCCTGCGGAAAGGGCGAGAGGAGGATTTTGCCGGGGATGGACACAACTGTAGACGGGAATCAGGACAAGCGGTTTGTGTCGCGCGCATTCAGGGAGGAAGGGATAGAGCGGATGGCGATGGTGTATTCGGTAGTCAATCAGAAGGGCGGAGTCGGCAAGACGACGACGGCGGTCAACCTGGCGACCTATATGGCGCTGTCCGGCGCAAAGACGCTCATGGTAGACCTGGACCCGCAGGGCAACGCGACGAGCGGCATCGGCGTGGACAGGAATAAAGTCAAAGCGTCTTCCTACGAAGTCCTTATCGAAGGAAAGCCGGTGGCCGATGCGATCATGCCGACGAATGTCGTCAACCTCTCGCTGCTGCCCGCGACGCTCGATCTGGCCGGAGCCGACCTGGAACTGCTCAATAAGCCGGAGCGAGAACATGCCCTGCGGAAGGGACTGGAACCGGCGCGCGACTACTTCGAGTACATCCTGATTGACGGCCCGCCCTCGCTGGGTCTGCTGACGGTGAACTCCCTGGTGGCCGCCGATGCGGTCATCATCCCGATCCAGACGGAGTACTACGCGCTGGAAGGCATCAGCCAGCTTCTGAAGACGATAGAGCTGGTGAAGCGGCAGTTGAATCCCTCACTGGAGATCGGTAAGGTCATCCTGACGATGTATGATAACCGGACACGGCTGGCAAACCAGGTTGTCGCCGAAGTCCGTAACTATTTTCACGGCAAAGTCGCTTCGACTATCGTTCCGCGCAATGTGCGGCTTTCCGAAGCGCCGAGTCACGGCCTGCCGGTCGCCCTCTACGATCCGAAGTCGCGCGGGGCTATGGCATATCGCGAGATCGCACAGGAGGTGTTGAGGAATGGGAAAGAGAGGACTCGGTAGGGGTCTGGCGGCGCTCATCCCGGAAGCGCCGTTCACGGACGAGGGCGGCGCGCAGGTGCTAGAGATACCGCTCGGCCAGGTGGTCGCCAACCCCTATCAGCCGCGCACGCTGTTCGACCCGCTCAAGATGGAAGAGTTGGTCAGTTCTGTGCGGGAACACGGCATCTTGCAGCCGGTGCTGGTCAAGCGCATCGGCCATGAGCGTTATCAGCTTGTGGCAGGGGAGCGGCGCTTCCGGGCAGCGCAGGCGGCGGGGCTGGCGACGCTGCCCGCGCTGGTGCGCGAGATCTCCGAGCATCAGCAGTTGGAGATCGCCGTCGTCGAGAACTTACAGCGCGAAGACATCGGCCCGATGGAAGCGGCGCGGGCCTACCGGCGGCTGATTGACGAGTTCGGGATGACTCAGGAGACGGTCGCGCAGCGCGTGGGGAAAAGCCGAACAGCGATTGCGAACACAGTACGCCTGCTGCAACTGCCGGAAGAGGTGCAGGAGAGCCTCGAGCGCGGCGAGATCTCGGAAGGGCATGGGCGGGCGATCCTGATGGCCGAGGAGGGCGAGGCGATTCTGCGCGTCTGGCGCACTGCTGTCAAGAAGGGGCTGTCAGTGCGGGATACAGAGCGGCTGGCAAAGGAGACGAAAGCGGCGCAGGCAGGCGTCGCCGCGCCTGCGCGTCTCGACCAGGCGCTGGTGACGGCGAGAGATTCCGGCGGCGGGCCTGGCGAGAGAGACGGGCGTGCGGCTCTGTCCGATCCGAATGAGGCGGCGGTGGCCGACAGATTGCAGCAGGCGCTCGGCACGAAGGTGGTGATCCGGCACACCTCCGGCGGCGCAGGCCGCCTGGAGATCGAGTTCTATTCCCGGCAGGATCTGCTGCGCCTGGCCGACCTGCTGCTGCACGGAGGCGTGGAGGCATGAGCGAGACCGGCGTGGAGAAGGTACGCATCCCGGAAGAGCGGTTCTACTACGATGAGCCAGACGCGCCCGCGCCGAACGTGCCGCTCAGTCCAGGCGTCTCCGCCGTCATCTTCGATTCCGAGCGGCGCATTCTCTTCCTGAAGCGGGCGCATGGCGACTACTGGTGCTTGCCCGGCGGGCGCCTCGACCTCGGCGAGTCGGCGCAGGACTGCTGTATCCGGGAGACGTTCGAGGAGACGGGCTTACAGACGCGCATCGTCCGGCTGATCTCGGTCAACACGAACCCGCGCAGCGTCGTTCACTACCCGGATGGGAACGTGCATCAGAGTTTCGTGCTGTGCTTCGAGGCGGAGATCATCGGCGGGGAACTGGCGGAGGGACACGAATCGCGCGGTTTTCGGTGGTGCAGCCGGGAGGAGTTGGACGAACTCAAGCTGATTCCCGACAGTCGTCTGAACGCGCTGGACGCCTGGGCCGGGCAGGAAGCAGCGTTTATCCGGTAAGCTTCGATGCTGAGTCAAGGGCGGTAAAATGTTTCACGTTTGACAACGTCGCCGCGTTTCCACCCTTCCCCGACCACAATGTTTCACGTTTGACAAAGAGCCGAGTTCGGACGGAGGCGATAGGCTGTCAGGAGGCCCGGTCAAAGTCCGCCAGGATGGGCCGATGATCGGAGGCTTCGCTTGCGACGACCTCGTAATGGCGCAGGGTCAGTTCCGGCGAGTAGAGGATATAGTCAATCCGCGCGCTCGGCGCATTGGAGGGGTACGTCGCCTGGTTCCGTTCGGCATCCGCATCGCGCAGGCCCGTCTCTATCAGCAGATGGCGGAGCGCCGCCCCGTCCGCGCCCTCGTTGAGATCGCCGCAGAGAATCAGGGGGCGCGGCGCTGCGTTTATCAGGGCTGCCAGTTCCGCCGCCTGCTGCCGCCGCTCCTCCTCCTGCAATCCCCAGTGCGTGCAGAAGACCGTCAGCCTGTGCAGCCCGCCGATGTCGTGCAGCCGCAACTCCAGCACGCCGCGCTGCTCCTTCTTGCTCGGCAGCAGATGCTCCTTCCGCTCCCCGATCCGCCCGCGCAGCGCGATGCCGTTCCCGAACCCGCCGAAGCCGATGTGCAGGAGACGCTGAAAGACGAAAGCGCGGCCCAACAGTTGTCCCAAAAGTAAGGGCTGATCTTCGCCACCGCTCCACGGCAGCCGTTGATGAATCTCCTGGAAACAGACGAGGTCCGGGGAGAGAGAACGCACGACCTGCGCGATACGGGGCGTCGAGCGCCGGTCATCCATTCCCAGGCTGCCTCGCGTGTTATAGCTCACGATCCGCATAGGAAAACCCGACAAATCTCTACTTGTCCAACTCGATATGGGCGGCCAGCGTATCCATCAGCGCGTTGTAGCGCGGGCCGTCCTGGATGGCCCACTGCTCGCTGCGAACGACATACGCCTTCCGACCGGATGGAATCAAGTATACCCGCCAGTAGCGGGAACCGGAACGCTCTCCCTTCTGCGCCGCCAGGTAGGTGTATCTCCACATCGGGCGCTTGCCGATGATGACCGGCATCCCATGCGACTGCGTCCAGGCAGGCAGGCCGTTGATGCGGGTAAACCACTGCGCGAATACGTCCCGCCACTGCTCTGCGGACAGGTCGAGCGTCACCAGCAACTCGGTCAGCAGGATGCGTTTGCCGCTCTTTTGCAGGTTCGGGGCCTCTTCCAGTGACACCTGCCCGAAATGATGCACCGTCAGCTCTAATCCCCGGCCATGATAGCGCAGCACGAACGTCTCCCAGCGTTCGCACGGCTCCAGGCTTCTGCCGCCGACCGTGTCCAGTTCCACATGCGCCGCCATCTCTGCACGGGGCAGAGGCGCGTTTTGACACCCTGCCGCCAACAGCCCGACAAACAGCCCGGACATCATGCCGAGCGCCCTGTACCCGCCTTTTCCCCGCTTCATCGCCGTTCCCTCCCCTCTTTCCTGAACCGGACGCTGTGATGCCCCGACTCTGCCGTGCCGAGAGAGCAGACCGAGGCGACGTCCTCTTTAATGATAGGCAGCAGAGGCACGAAAAAACAGTCAGGAACGCCCGCAACAGGCATTCCTGACTGTTTCCAATCTGGCCGCGCCGCGACGACGGAACGGGCCGGTATGAGGAACCGCCCCTAGAGGGCGGTGTTGTCGGCGAGAGTGCGGCGAATGATCAGGTCGGCAATATCTTCGCCGCTTACGTGATAGGAGCCACTCTCGATCTGCGCCTTGAGCGCCTGCACGCGATCCTCGCGCACGTCGGGCAGTTGGCTGACGAGCTTCTTGATCTGCTGCACCTCTTGTGCCTTCGAGGACACATCCACGCTGGCCGCCTCCTGACCCGTGTAGGCGTCGGCATCGGCTCTGTTTGTCGTTTCCACCGGGCGACCGCTCATGCGGTCGGTGGGCATCATGGCGAGCAAGCGACTCACTTCCTCAACGGATATTTTCATTCTGTTTGCCTCCTGTTCGGTAAACACGATGCCTGGACAGCATCGCCCTACGTCGAGGACGGCAACCTGGCGACCATCAGGAGTCTCAGGAGACAGCGCGAACCCGTAAGCCTAACTTACCCGACGCTATCGTCTGTATTCCTTTTAGGCCCATGGCTTTGCGTCCCCACATTTCTGTGGGTTTGCCTTTTACATCATCGTTCGGAACTATTGTCGGCAGATTGAAAGAGTTTCTTTAGGTTTTTTTGCGGTCAGCGTGAAAATTTATCATGCCCCGGCTCTTTTGTCAAGAGCCTGCCGCGAGATTCCGTTGCAGAATCTGCCGCTAATCGGTCGAAGGCCGCTTTCGGAGGCGGCTACGCGGCCCACTGCGCCCCGCTGTCGCCGCCTCGCGCCTCCGGCCACTCCATAGCGTCGCCGTTCAGCGGAACGACCATATCCACGCAGAGCGGCAGGTTCAGTATTACCACCGTCCCTTGCTCCGGCGCGCTCTCCACGCGCACCTCGCCGCGCCAGGCCCGCAGGATATTGCGCGCGATCGTCAGGCCCAGGCCCAGGCTTTCGCTCTGCGGGCGCGTCGTAAAGAAAGGATCGAAGATGTGCGGCAGGACGCCCGGCGCGATGCCCGGCCCGGTGTCCGCGATCTGCACGCGCAGTCCCGCTTCCCGCCCCTGCTCATCCGTGATGGCCCGTGTCGTCACGGTGATCGTCCCGCCGGACTTCCCGATAGCCTGCTGCGCATTGAGCAGGACGCTGAGCAAGACCTGCTGCAAGCGGCGCGGGTTTGCCAGGACGGGCGGCGGAGAGGACATCAGGTTCAGGCAGAGGCCGATCCCCTGCGCCTCCAGCGTGTGCCGGACAAGCGCCAGCGCCTCATCCAGCGCCTCATAAACATCTACCGGGCCGGGCGGCTCCTCATGCACGCGGGTATAGTCGCGGATGCCTTCGACCGTCTCCCGGCACCGATGGATGCCGCGCTCCATCTCCCGCATATACTCCAGCACGCGATCCACCTGAGCGGCGGTAAGCGGCTCGCCCTCCGCGCGTTCCAGGCGCGTGCGCAGATACTGCGCGTAACCGAGCAGGCTCGTCAGGGGACGTTCCAGGTCATGGGCCACCGCCGTCGTCATGTGGCCGAGCGCCGCGACCTTGTCGAGCTGCTCCAGTCGCGAACAGAGGCCGCGCAGTTCCTCCCGCGTGTCCCGCAGTTCGGTGAGCAGGCGGGCGTTGGACAGGCGCATCTCCCGCCGCTCCAGCGCGCGCGCGATGCCGCGCAGCAGGTCGCCGAGGTTGTCCAGAGGCTTCCAGTAGTGATTGTAGACGTTTCCGACTTCGGCGGCCAGGATGATGCGTTCCAGATCGGAGACACTGGCGAGGAGGATACATTCGATGTACGGATCCCTCTCCGCCAGCGCCTCCACCAGTTCCACACCGTCCAGGCGCGGTATCTGGATCGCCGTCACGACGACGTCAAAAGGCTGCCGCTGCGCCTGTTCCAGACCTTCCAGGCCGTCTTCCGCGCACGTGACGCGGTAGCCTGCCGACGTGAGTATCCTTGCGAGCGTCTGCCGGAACTCCGGGTCGTCGTCTATCAGCAGGAGCGGTATCTGCGGACTGTCCTCGTAGTAGTCCTCGGAGAACGGCGTCGCGGGATCGGGGTGTTCAGGCGGCATGGTCGGGATACGTCCTTTCACGGTGCGTATCCCTATTTTCGGCGTCTCTGCCGACGGTCAATAGACCGAGGCGGGGAATTCGGATTCCGGTAAAAGAGAGAACCGGGCCGTTCCCAGCCCGGTTCCACGAGGCAGACGGTCTAGGACATGATCCGTACCGTCGAGATAAGATGCGAGGTCGGAGGCGTCTCACGCGGAGCGCCGTGCGTTTCCGTTCCCGTCGTCGCGGCGCAGGCCGGACTCAGGATCGCGGCAAGGCACAGCAGACGCCCGATTCGTATCCAGGAGGCCCACGGGCGGCGTCCGGCCCGAGGCCTCAGGCTTTGCGATTGTGTCATGCGGGAAAACCATCTTTCTCCTCCGTCCGACTGCGGGCGCTGCACGCACCGGAACGGGGCCACGTTGGGACGGTTTTCAGAAACGAGGACGCGGCGATTCCGTGACGCGCATCGTCGTCAGGCGCAGGTCGCTGACGGGCATCTGGCGGCTCGTATCCAGGCGGGCCGTGCCGTAGGCGATATTGCTAAGCGACTGGAGATCGAGTTCCAGCAGGCGCGTGACGTAGCGGGTTGCGCCGCCGGTCAGCAGCAGCGCCACGCGCAGGCGGTTGCCGACGAGGGCGTAGGAACCGGCGAACCGTGCGGAACTCTCCTCGCCCTGCGGGGAGACGGTCTTCCAGACGGCTTCGGCATCGCCGCCGTCGCGCAGCCAGAGATAGAAGCGGTTCTCGTCGCCGGAGAGTCGCCCGGAGAACTGCTGCGTGGCGCGGGAACCGGTCGGCGCGGCGGGGAGAAAGCGCATGGCATAGAGCAGAGGCTCGATCTCTTCGGCGGAGGCCGGTCGGCGCGAGTCGGCATCTACCGGGGTGAAGAGGGCGGTGCGGTCACGCCTGGTGCTGAGCAGCAGGTAGGCCGGGACGCTCGTGACCTCGCGCCCGTCCGCTTTGCGCACGCCCCGAAAGCGGTAACGAATGCCGATAGCGTTGGGCGTCGCGAATACCAGACGGCTGTCTGCTTCCTCGTGAATGTCCTTCAGAGATGCCGCCAGCCGCGTCTTCGCCTGCTCTGCCAGCGCGGTATACGGCAGAGGCGCATTCGGCGCAGAGGGGATGTCCAGCGCATCCAGTTCCAATCGAAATGCCGCGCCGGAACCGGGCGACTCCGAAGGAGAAGCCAGGCGGAGCATGGTTGGGCTTTCGGGCCGCACCGACCAGCCCGGCGGCAGGCGCAGGCAGATATTGCCCGGAGCGCGCTGCGGCGCTGCAATAGCCTGGGAAGCCGCTTCCAGGGATAGCGCAGCCTGCGCTGGAACTGCCAGCAGGCTCAGCCGGAGGACGATGGGAACGACGAAGGGCAAGGACATGGTCATAACTCCACCACCGAGGACGCGGAGGCGACGACAATCTCGCGTCCATCCTCCAGGCGCAGGCGCAGCGCGCCCGCCTCGTCAATGCCGGTCGCGACGCCGATGACCGGCGCGTTGTCCACCTCCGTCTGATAGCGGCGGCCCGGCGTCTGGTCGAAGGCGCGCCATCGCTGGAGGATCGCCGCAAAGCCCGCGTTACGGCGGACATCGGCCTGCGCGTGCAGGGCAGCGGCGATGCGGTTGCCCAGCGCCACGCTGTCGCACGACTCCACGCCCGCCAGCGCCAGCGAGGTCGCCGTCCCGGCGATTTCGGGGGGAAAGCGGCGCGTGCCGAGATTGATGCCGACGCCGATCAGCGCGACCCAGTGGCCGTCCGGCGCTTTGACCATCTCGGTGAGGATGCCGCCGACCTTCTTGCCGTGCAGCAGCACGTCGTTCGGCCATTTCAGCCCGACGACCGGCGGCTTGCGCGGCGATGTTCTCTTTGCCGGAACGATCAGGCCGGAATGCAGCAGCGCCATCTGAAGCGTTTCCGCCACTGCGACGCCGGCCAGCAGCGCGATCTGCCCGGCATGGCGCGGATCGGTGAGGCCGCGCCGGAAGTAGTAGGTCGCGCAGAGGCTTTCGCCGGGGGCGGCATACCAGCTTCGCCCCCGCTGGCCCCGGCCCGCCGTCTGCTCGCGGGCCAGCACGCCGTCGTAGCGGCTCTTGCCGATCTGGTTGAACGCGATGCGGCCCGAAAGGATATTGCCCCGCGCCACGTCCATCGTGGAGGAGACCGAATCGAGGAGTTCCAGCGCCATGCTATGTCGCCTCCTGCAGGGGAGGTAGAGATCAGGCGAGGACTTCGAGATCGAGACTGATGTCGAGCGCCGGGGCGGAGTGGGTCAGCGCGCCGACCGAGATGATGTCCACGCCGGACTGCGCGATGGCCGTCACCGTCTCCTCGGTGATGCCGCCGCTGGCCTCCGTCGTGACCTGCCCGCCCGCCAGCGCGACCGCTTCCGCCAGTCGCTCCGGCGGCATATTGTCCAGCAGGAGGATGTCCGCGCCCGCCGCCAGCGCCTCGTTCACCTGCTCCAGCGACTCGCACTCGACCGTGATCGTCGTTGTGTGGGGAGCCTGCGACAGCGCGTTCTGCACGGCTGCCGTGATTCCGCCGCTCGCCTGAATATGGTTGTCTTTGATCAGTACAGCATCGTAGAGGCCGAAACGATGGTTGTAGCCGCCGCCGACGCGCACCGCATACTTTTCCAGCGCCCGCAGGCCGGGAGTCGTCTTGCGCGTATCCACGATGCGGGCGCGCGTTCCCGCAACCAACTCGACAAAGCGGGCCGTCTTCGTCGCGATGCCCGAAAGCCGCTGCACGAAGTTGAGCGCGACCCGCTCCCCGGTGAGCAGGCTGCGCGCCAGGCCGGTGATCCGGCAGAGTATGTCGCCATATCCTACCCGGTCGCCCTCTTCCAGCGCAAATTCGATGCTTACCGTCGGGTCTACCTGCCGATAGACTTCGGCGACGACCGGCAGGCCCGCCACGATGCCCTCCGCTTTGGCCCGCATGGACGCCTGCGCCTGCGTCTCCTCTGGAACGGTCAGCAGCGTGGTCAGGTCGCCGGTTCCGATGTCCTCCGCCAGCGCCCTTCGCACGACCTCTGTTATGTCAGACGGAAAATAGGTCATTGTTCGTTCCCTGTTTCCTTATTGGGCAGGACGATACCGGTGGTTTCATTCCGGGTTTTCCGGCCAGCCCTGCGCGCCGATGAGAGGGACGAAGGCGCAGCCACCATGTTCGTGGGTGAAGGCGCGGCCCTCGGCGTCTGTGGTGATGACCGTCAGCGTTTGCAGGCCGGGTTCGCCGACCGGAAGGATCAGCCGCCCGTTCGGGGCCAACTGCGCGACCAGGGCTTGCGGTACGCGGGGCGAGGCGGCGGCGACGAGGATGCGGTCGTAGGGAGCCATTGCAGGGTAGCCTTGCGAACCGTCGCCTGTCACCACCGTGATGTTTGTAT
>DASRGL010000192.1:0-5291 GCA_035651115.1 Chthonomonadaceae bacterium | reverse complement strand
GGCGTTCCGCTGGCGCAGGGCTGGCGTCTGCCCGGCCAGTCGCTCCCGCAGGACGGCTGGATCACGCCCAACGATGCGCCCGGCTTCGGCCTCGAAATCAGACCGGAGTGGATCGAGCCGTTCTGGGCCTGAACCCCGATTCGCTCTGCAATTTTGCCAGGAAAGGTAACGATGCATTCTGCCACCGAGAAGGCTGCGGCCCTCTTCCATATGCTCGGCGCTCCCGAAACGCTGGCCGCGCGCGCCGCCGAGGGTTTTGCGCCTCCGTCCCGCCCGCGCGTCAACGCGCACATCCATCTGCCGCCCAACTTCTCGGCGTTCGACAGCGTCGCGCAGGCCGTCGCGCTGACCGCCGAACAGGATGTCCGCGTGCTGGGAGTCAGCAACTACTACGATTACGGCGTCTATGCCGACTTTACGGCGCTGGCGGAGCAGCGGGGCGTCTTCCCTCTCTTCGGCCTGGAGATCATCGCGTTGATCGAAGATCTGGCGCGCGACGGCATCAAACTCAACGATCCCGGCAACCCCGGCAAGATGTACATCTGCGGGAAAGGCATCACGCGCTTCGATCCGATGTCCGCCGAGGCCGCCGGACTGCTGGCGGTGATTCGGGACAAGGACTCCGCGCGCATGGAGCGGATGACGACGCGGCTGGCGGAGGTCTTTGCGGCGGCAGGACTGGAGACCGGCCTGGACGCGGAGGCGGTGAAGGCGCAGGTAGTGCGGCGGCACGGCTGCCCGCTGCGCACGGTCTATCTCCAGGAACGGCACGTCGCGCAGGCGTTTCAGGAGGCGCTCTTTGCGCAGAAGGCCGGGGAGGAGCGTAAGGCCGTGCTGGAACGCGCCTTCGATGCGCCGTTGAAGGCCGACCCGACCGATGCGGGAGCCGTGCAGGACGCGATTCGTTCGCATCTCATGAAGGCGGGCAAACCGGCCTACGTAGAAGAGACGTTCGTCGGCTTCGACCACGCCTACCGGCTGATCCTGGCGCTCGGCGGCATTCCCTGCTACCCGACCCTGGCGGATGGCGCTTCTCCCATCTGCCCCTACGAAGACCCGGTCGAGGCGCTTATCGCCCGTATCCAGGCGCAGGGCATCCACTGCGCGGAGTTCATCCCGATCCGCAACAGCCCGGAGGTGTTGACGCGCTACGTCCGGGCCATGCGTCGCGCCGGGCTGGCGGTGACGGCGGGAACCGAACACAACACCCGCGACCTGCTGCCCATCGCGCCGACCTGCGTTCGGGGGCAGCCCATCCCGGAGGAGATTCAGGAGATATTCTGGGAAGGGGCCTGCGTGGTCGCCGCGCATCAGTACCTGACGCTATACGGGCGGCCCGGTTTCGTGGATAGTCAGGGCCGGCCCAACCCGGCCTACGATTCGGACGAGGCGCGGATCGCGGCGTTCCGCGCGCTCGGCGCGGCGGTCATCCGGCAGTATCAGGAACACGCCAGGCATTGAGGTCCCGACTCAAGGCAGTTCCGCCAGCAGATCGGGGCGGTTGCTGATGATCCCATCCACCCCGTCGGACAGCAGGCGGCGCATTGTCGGAAGGTCGTCCACCGTCCAGGCATAGACCGTGAGGCCGCGCGCATGGCAGGCGGCGATGCGTTCTGGCGCGAGCAGGGGATGCTCCCAGGTCACGGCCTGAAGGTCGAGCGTCTCCAGCCAGGCCGTCAGGTCTGCGCGTTCGAGCAGGGCGCGCTCGTCTGTACTCAGGCTCAGCGAGAGCGGCAGCGCCGGATCGAGGGCGCGGAAGCGCAGGCGGCTCGCTGCGCCCGCGCCGGGAACGACTTTCGCGGACGGCGGCAGGGGGCGCAGCGCCTCCACGACTCGCGCCTCCACGTCGCCGCCTTCGCACTTCATGTCGGCCATCACCGCGCAGCGGCCTAGCGCCCAGTCCACCAGTTCGGCCAGGGTCGGCACGCCCTCTCCCGCGCCCAGATCGAGCGCGCCCAGGAAGGCGCTCGTCTGTTCCGCGATGTCGAACACGCGCCCCTGCGCATCCTGCGCTTCGGGATCGTGCGCCAGAACCAGTTCGCCGTCCGCCGCCTGCCGGATGTCGCACTCCACCATGCCGCAGCCGTGTTCGACCGCGCGCTGAAAACTGCGGAGCGTGTTGGCGGGGAACTCTCTCGGCGCGCCCCGATGCCCGACTCGCTGCAACCCCATGGCGGCCTCCTTAGAGCGGCTCACAGCACCCCTCCCTAACCCTCCCCTTCATAAGGGGAGGGAACGATGGTTGCCACAGATGTTGTCCGTTAGACCTCAACCCTCCTCTTCGTAAGGGGAGGGAACCGTTCTGTTAGGCGTTCTTATGGCTTCGGCGCGGCGGCGAGAACGTCTGGCGCGGCCTCCCCACGATACTGCTCGAAATTGGCGGCAAAAAGCTGCGCCAGATGCCGCGCCTGCCGGTCATACGCCGTCCTGTCCGCCCAGGCGGCGCGTGGGTTCAGAATCTCGCACGGCACGTTGGGAACCGACTTCGGAACATGAAGGCCGAAGATCGGCTCCGGGCGGAAGGCGATATGGTCCAGTCTGCCCGCCAGCGCCGCCGCGATCATCGCGCGGGTGTAGGGCAGTGGCATCCGCTTCCCGACGCCATACGGCCCGCCGGTCCAGCCGGTATTTATCAGCCAGACGGTCGCGCCGTGTCGCGCCAGTTTTTCTCCCAGCAGGCGCGAATAGACCGTCGGGGACAGGGGCAGGAACGGCTGCCCGAAGCAGGCGCTGAAGGTCGCTTCCGGCTCGCTGCCGAGGCCGCGCTCCGTCCCCGCGACTTTGGCCGTATAGCCGCTGAGGAAGTGGAAGCGGGCCTGCGCGGGCGTCAGGCGGCTGATGGGCGGCAGCACGCCGAACGCATCCGCCGTCAGGAACACCACGTTCTTCGGATGCCCGCCGAGGCCCGGAACGCGCGCGTTGGCGATGTGGTCTATCGGGTAGGCGGCGCGCGTGTTTTCCGTCAGGGCGTCGCTGTCGAAATCGAGCGTGCGCGTCTCCGGCTCGATCCAGACGTTTTCCAGCACGGAGCCGAAGCGGAGGGCGTTCCATATCTCCGGCTCGGCCTCGGCGTTCAGGCGGATGCATTTGGCGTAGCAGCCGCCCTCGAAGTTGAACACGCCCTCGTCTGCCCAGCCGTGTTCGTCGTCCCCGATGAGATCGCGCGCCGGGTCGGCGGAGAGGGTGGTCTTGCCGGTTCCCGAAAGGCCGAAGAAGAGCGCGGTGTCGTCCTGCGACGGGCCGAGGTTCGCGGAGCAGTGCATCGGCAAGACGCCCTGCTGCGGCAGCAGGTAGTTCAGCAGGGTAAAGACGCTCTTCTTGATCTCGCCCGCGTACTCCGTGCCGCCGATAAGCACGAGCCGCCTGCCGAGGTGCAGCACGATAAAGGTCTCGGAGCGCGTGCCATCCACTTCGGGAACGGCCTGGCAGCCCGGCGCGACAAGAAGGGTAAAGCCCGCGTCCTGGAAGGGAGAGGCCGGAAGCGTGTCGCCGTGGGAGGCGAAGAGTTCCGGGCGCACCAGCAGTTGCCGGGCGAACAGGCTGTGCCAGGCCCGCTCGGTCACAACGCGCACGGGCAGGCGATAGCGCGCCTCCGCCCCGCCGTAGAGGTCCTGCACGTAGAGGTCTCTGCCGCGCAGATAGCGGACGATATGGCCGTGCAGCCGCTCGAAGCTGGCTTCGGAGAGCGGCTGATTAACCGCTCCCCACCAGATGTCGCTCTGCGAGGCAGGCTCCTGCACGATAGTTTTGTCTTTGGGCGAGCGCCCCGTGAACTTGCCGGTCTGAACCGCCAGCGCCCCGTTGGCCGCGACCAGCCCTTCCCGGCGGCAGAGCGCGTGTTCGATAAGCACGGCGGGCGGCAGATTCCAGTAGACGCGGGCCGCCTCGCCCAGTCCACAGGTCTCCAGTCCCTCCGGATGAATCCGACTGCCGATATGTGTCATCCCTGCTATCCCTTCCGAATTGCCTACAGCGCACTCTCTACTATTATGGTACGCAAAGGGCGGGCAATGAGTCCCATTCCCTTGACAGGCCGCCGTTCGGCGTGCGACAATGGTAACCCGGAGGAGATTCCATGCTGGACATACGCTTATTTCGCGAACAACTCGATACGGTGAAGGCGGGCTTGCAGAAGATGGGGGTGGCTCCCGAAGAGGTGGAGCGCGTGCGCAGCCTGGACGAGCGCGTGCGCGCCCTCAAGACGGAGGCCGAAACCAAAAAGGCGGAGATGAACGCGGCCAGCAAGGCGCTGGGCAAGGCCAGCCCGGAGGAGCGCGAGGCCAGGCGCGCCGAACTGCGCGCCCTCGGCGATACCATCGCCGGACTGGACGCGCAGCGCGCCGAGGTCGAGACCGTTCTCCAGAACCTGCTGCTGACGCTGCCCAACCTGCCCGATCCGCGCGTTCCTGTCGGCACGAGCGACGCCGATAACGTGCTGGTGCGCGCTGTCGGCACGCCGCGCGCCTTCGATTTCGCCCCGAAACCGCACTGGGAGATCGGCGAGAATCTGGGCATTCTGGACATCGAGCGGGGCGTCAAGATCAGCGGCTCCCGCTTCTACGTCCTCAAGGGCCTGGGGGCCGCCTTGCAGCGCGCCCTCATCACCTGGATGCTGGACGTGCATATCGAGCAGCAGGGCTATACGGAGATCTATCCGCCCTTCGTCGTCAAGCAGGAGTGCCTTGTCGGAACCGGCCAACTGCCCAAGTTCGCCGACAACCAGTATCACGATGTCGAGGACGATTTCTGGCTCGTGCCGACCGCCGAAGTGCCGGTGACGAACCTGCATCGTGACGAGATTCTGGATGCGGACGCGCTTCCTATCCACTATGTCGCCTACACGCCCTGCTTCCGCCGCGAGAAGATGTCGGCGGGGCGCGATGTGCGCGGCATCAAGCGCGGCCATCAGTTCGATAAAGTGGAGATGGTCAAGCTGTGCGCGCCGGAGACCTCCGACGCCGAACTCGAATCGCTTGTGGACAACGCCGAGGACATCTGCCGCGCGCTGGAGATTCCCTACCGGGTGATGCTGGTCTGCACGGGGGAGAAGGGCGATTTCAACGCGCTTCAGTACGACCTGGAGATGTACGCCCCGGCGAGCAAGGGGGAAGAAGGCGGCGAATGGCTGGAGGTGTCGTCCTGCTCGAACTTCCGGGACTACCAGGCCCGCCGCGCGAACATCCGCTTCCGCCGCGCGCAAGGGGAGAAACCCGAGTTCGTGCATACGCCCAACGGCTCCGGCCTCGCAACGCCCCGCCTCTTTGCCGCAATCCTGGAAACGTTCCAGCAGC
>DASRGL010000191.1:0-10078 GCA_035651115.1 Chthonomonadaceae bacterium | reverse complement strand
TTACTTTCGGTTTCCGTCGGCTCGATCATCAGGGCTTCCGGCACGATGAGCGGGAAATAGTTGGTCGGCGGATGGAAGCCGAAGTCCATCAGGCGCTTCGAGATGTCCAGGGCGCGCACGCCGCTCTGCTGCTTCTGGCGCTGCGCCGAGAGAACGACCTCGTGCATACAGGGCTGATTGCCGTAAGCGACCTCGAAAACATCGGAAAGCCGCGCCCGCACATAGTTGGCGTTCAGCACGGCGTTCTCGCCGACCTCCCGAACGCCCTCCGGCCCCAGACTGCGAATATAGGTGTAGGCGCGTACCGCGATCAGGAACGCGCCATAGAAAGAGTGTATCTTGCCGATGGAGTGCGGACGGTCGAAGTCGAACATGTAGGCAGGAGTTGCGCCCTCGGTTTTCTTTATCACCGGAACGGGCAGGTAGGGTTCGAGGCACGGCTGCACGCTGACCGCGCCGCAGCCCGGCCCGCCGCCGCCGTGCGGCGTGCTGAACGTCTTGTGCAGGTTGAAGTGCATGACATCGAAGCCCATGTCGCCGGGGCGTGTGATGCCCAGCATGGCGTTCATGTTCGCCCCATCGCAGTAGACGAGTCCGCCCGCCTCATGCACCAATCGGCAGATTTCCACGATGTCGGTCTCGAACAGCCCGACCGTGTTCGGATTGGTCAGCATCAGCGCCGCGACGCGGCCATCCAGTGCGCCTGCCAAAGCCTTCAGATCGGTTCGGCCCTGCTCATTGCTTGGAATGGCCTTCACCTGGAAGCCGCAGCGCGCCGCGCTCGCCGGGTTCGTACCGTGCGCCGAGTCGGGGATGAGGACGATGTTGCGGTACGCTTCCCCCCGGTCGGCGTGATAGGCTTTGATCATCATCATGGCGAGAAGTTCGCCATGCGCCCCGGCGGCGGGCTGCAAGGTCGTGGCCGCCATGCCGCAGATGTGCGCCAGCATCGCCTGGAGTTCGTACATCAGGGCCAGCGCGCCCTGTGCCGTTTCGGCCGGCTGGAGCGGATGCAGGCTGGCAAAGCCCGGCAGTCCCGCCGTCTTCTCGTTCACCTTCGGATTGTACTTCATCGTGCAGGAGCCGAGCGGATAGAAGCCGGTATCAATGGCGTAGTTGCGGTGCGACAGGCGCGTGAAATGGCGCACGACGTCCAGTTCGGAGACTTCCGGCAGCGGCAGATCACCCCGCAGGTTCTCGCCGCCGAGCAGCGCGGACGGGTCTTCGCGCGGAACGTCGCAGTCCGGCAGGCTGGCTCCGCGCCGCCCGGTCCGGCTTTTCTCGAAAATCAACGCTTCGGGTTCACTCATCAAGGCTTCCTTCTGGGCCGGGCATTGAAATACCCGGCTGGCAGGCGTTCCGCCAACCGTCCTGCGGACAGAAAGGCAGAAAACGCTTTCTAACGAATGCTTTCACGGACGGCGCCCACAAGGCGGTCAATGTCTTCCTTCGTCTTCGTCTCCGTAACGCAGAGGAGCATGGCGTCGGAGAGCTCGGGATGGTACGGACCGAGCGGCAGCCCGCCGACGATCTTGTGCGGCAAAAGACGCTGATTGACCGTCTCCGGCGCGACCGGCAGGCGAATGGCAAACTCCTTGAAGAACGGGCGATCCGGGAAGAGCGCGGAGACGCCTGGCAGTTCCGTCAGCCGCTTGCGGGCATAGTGCGCCTTTTGCAGGCAGAGGTCGGCGACCTGGCGCATCCCCTCCTTGCCCAGTTCGCAGAGATAGATCGTCGCGGCCAGCGCCAGCAGCGCCTCGTTTGTGCAGATATTGCTCGTGGCCTTCTCGCGGCGGATGTCCTGCTCGCGCGTGCGCAGGGTCATTGTGTAGCCGCGCCGTCCCTGCTGATCGTGCGTCGCTCCGACAATGCGCCCCGGAAAACTGCGCGCGAACTGTTTCTTGCAGGCGAAGAAGCCGAGCAGCGGCCCGCCGAATCCCATCGCGCTGCCGAGCGGCTGCCCTTCCCCCACGACGATGTCCACGTCATATTCGCCGGGCGGCTTCAGCAGGCCGAGCGAAATCGGGTCTACCGACGTGATCGCCAGCGCGCCGACGCGGTGGGCCGCTCCGACATAAGCGGAGACATTTTCGAGCGCGCCGAAGAAGTTGGGATGCTGCCAGGCGACGCCCGCCGTTCTGTCGCTGACGGCGCGGCGCAGCGCGTCCAGATCGCTCTCCGTGCCGGTGTAGGGAACCTCGACGAGCTGGAAGCCGGAGGAATAGAGGTAGGTACGCATCACCTGCCGGTAGTGAGGATGCACGGCCTGGGAGAGGACGATCTCGGGGCGGTCGGTCAGCGCGGCTGCCATCAGCGCGGCCTCAGCCAGCCCGGTCGCCCCGTCGTACATGGAGGCGTTGGCGAGTTCCATCCCGGTCAGCGCGCAGATGAGCGTCTGATACTCGTAGATGGCCTGCAACATGCCCTGGCTCATCTCCGGCTGATACGGCGTGTAGGAGGTGGCGAACTCGCCCCGGCTCGCCAGCGCCCCGACAACAGAGGGTCGGAAATGGTCGTAGATGCCCGCGCCCAGGAAGCAGAGGTGCGACTCCAGATCGGCGTTCTGCGCGGCCAGCGTTTGCAGGTGACGCACGAGGGCCGCTTCATCCAACGCGGGCGGCAGGTCGAGTGGCTCTTTGAGGCGGATGGACTCCGGCAGCGGCGCGAGCAGTTCGGTGAAGGAACGGACGCCGATGGCGGCCAGCATCTCGGCGCGGTCGGCCTCCGTGTTGCTGATGTAGGTCACGGATCAGTGGCCTCCCTCGTCGGCAAACTTCTCGTAGTCGGCAGCATCCAGCAGGTTCGCCAGTTCTCCTGTATTGCTCAGGCGTACCTTGATGAGCCAGCCTTTGCCATAGGGGTCTTCGTTGACGACTTCGGTGGTCTGCGTGATGTCCATGTTGGTCTCGATGACCTCGCCGGAGACGGGCGAGAACAGTTCTGAGACGGCCTTGACCGATTCGACCTCGCCGAACTGATCGTCTGCAGAGAGCATCCTGCCGACTTCGGGCAGGTCGAGATAGACGATGTCGCCGAGTTCGGCCTGTGCATGGTCGGTGATACCGACGGTCGCTACATCGCCCTCCACCCGCACCCACTCATGGGTCTTACTGTATTTCAAGTCTGATGGCACGTTTGCCATTCTAACGCCTCCGATTCGAATAGTTCTGACTTTTGCTCGGCGGTTTCAACCGCCGAGCAAAATCTTTATCCTCCAAGCAGCGACTTCTTAGGTACGACGGTGGCGAGGGCGCGCTTATCGCGGATGCCGATCTCGACCTGCGTGCCGGTGGCGGCGTAGGGCGTCGCGACGTAGCCCATCGCGATGCTGTGGTTGCGCGTAGGCGAGAAAACGCCGCTCGTGACGACGCCGATCTCCGTATTCTTATCGAAGATAGTATACCCCTGACGCGGCACGATTCGCTCCTGCAAGGTCAGGCCGACGAGCCGCCTTTTCGGGCCGCGCTCTTTGACGGCGCGAATAGCATCACGCCCGGTGAACTCTCCCTTGTCCAACTTCACGACCCACATCAGCCCGGCCTCCACCGGCGAGGTCGTGTCGTCTATCTCGTGGCCGTAGAGCGGGTAGCCCGCCTCGATGCGCAGGGCGTCCCGCGCGCCCAGGCCGCAGGGAACCGCGCCCGCCGCCAGCAGCGCGTTCCAGACCGCCTCCGCCGCCTCCGCCGGAACGATGACCTCGAAGCCGTCTTCTCCCGTGTAGCCGGTGCGGCAGAAGGTCGCCGATGCGCCGGAGAATGTGCCGGTCGCATACTGGAAGCGATTCAGGGCCAGCAGCGCCGGATTTTGCGCCAACTCTGCGACCGTCTGCGGCGCGTTCGGCCCCTGGACGGCGATCATGGCCGTTGCCGCCGTCCGATTGTCTATCGCAACGCCTGCCGGAGTATGGGCGCGTATCCAGTCCAGATCCTTGTCCGTATTGCTGGCATTGATGACGACAAGGTAGGCTTCTTCCGCCTCGCGGTAGACGATAATATCGTCAATGATGCCGCCCTGCGGGTTCGTGAGCAGGGAGTACTGCGCCTGGGAGGACTGAAGCGCGGTCACGTCGTTGCTGGTCAGGGATTGCAGCAGGGCAGTCGCGCCGGAGCCGGACACGCGGACACGCCCCATGTGGCTGATGTCGAAGATGCCGATGGCGCTGCGAACCGCCCGGCTCTCTTCCAGGATGCCGGTGTAGAGAACGGGCATGGCCCAGCCCGCGAAATCCACGATACGGGCTTTCGCAGCGACGTGAGCATTGTAAAGTGGAGTCTGTTTCAAAGCGGTGTCCATCGGCATGTTCCTTCAGGGTCTTCGCATTGGGGTCTCGGAGGCAGGCGGGATCGTCGTCTGGCCGCGAATGCGCAATCCATCCTCCCCTATCTCTACGGTCTCGATCGTGAAAAATCCGCCGAGGCCGAGATCGCGCTCCGTGTCCAGCACCGGGTTGATCTGTTTCAGGATGAATTCGGTCATCTGGGGCGTCGCGGGTGCGCGGTTGAGAAAGAAAGTCGGCTCGATCAGATCAATATAGCGTCCGGCGCGCGGCGCAAAGCGTCCACTGGCAACAAAAGGCAGGGGAGCGGCAAAGAGAGAGAACGTCCCTCGGAGATAGATTTTGCGATTTTGCTGCCAGATTAAAACGTCCGATAATCTTGTCTCGTACTTCCTTAAGAGAAACGAGCGCAAGCCCTGCGCGCTGACCCGAACCTCCGCACAACCCGTTCCCGCATCCCGCAGCACGATCCGGTCTTTCCAGAGCGCATGGCCGATGTCGTAGGTGACGAACGGCACGTCGGCCTCGAAGCGGTCAATCGGCAGCCCGGCCAGCGTGAAATCGGTCAGGTGCAGGCGCAGGTGGCGGATGCTCCCCTTCCATCCTGGCCTCGGATACAGAGAGAACGGCAGCCGTTCCGTCCGTATCCCCTTCCCATATATATCCACCGCCCAGACATCGCTGGCAAACAGCCCCAACATCCCGCGCGGCTCGATCTTCGCCCAGACCGACCCCGTATTGTCGAACGCCTCCCGAACCTGCCGCGCTGTGTCGTGCCGCGCCCGATCTTCCAGTCCCCGATGTACGATCAGGAACGCAAACAGTCCTATCGTCAGGTTTTTAAGCAGGTCATCCATAGACGTTGGGAGTCGCGGCAGTTGAAACTGCACCTGCAAAAACGCCCTCACCCCCGACCCCTCTCCCGCAGTGTGGGAGAGGGGAGAGTCTGAGGAGAGAGTCGGCGCAGGCCGACTTGGTGTCTTTGCAGCCGCGAATTCCTTCGCCAGGCGATGTAGTTCTATTCCCCCAGGTAGGCTTTGCGCACGGAGTCGTTCTGCAGGAGGTTGGCGGCGGTGTCGGCCAGCACGACGCGCCCGGTCTCCAGCACGTAGCCGCGATGCGCGATGCGAAGCGCCTGATGCGCGTTCTGCTCGACCAGCAGGATCGTCACGCCCTGCTGATTGATGTCCTGGATGATGCGAAAGATGCTCTGCACGAGGAAGGGAGCCAGCCCAAGTGACGGCTCGTCGAGGAGCAGCAGGCGCGGGCGGATCATCAGCGCGCGTCCGATGGCGAGCATCTGCTGCTCTCCACCCGAAAGCGTTCCCGCCGACTGCGTGATGCGCTCCTGCAAGCGCGGGAACAGCGTCAGCACGCGCTCCAGGTCTTCCCGCACCGCCGCCTTCTGATGCTGCCGCGTGTAGGCCCCCAGCTCCAGGTTCTCGCGCACCGTCATCGTGGCGAAGACGCGGCGGCCTTCCGGAGCCTGCCCCACCCCCAGCGTCACGATCTCATGCGGCGGCAGGCGGTGCAGCGGCTTGCCCTCGAACAGAATTTCGCCCGACCGAGGCCGCACCAGCCCGGAGATAGCGCGGATCGTCGTGCTTTTGCCCGCGCCGTTCGCCCCGATCATCGTCACGATCTCGCCCTGCTGCACTTCGATGGAGACGCCGTCGAGCGCGCGAATCGCGCCGTAGTAGACGTGGATGTCCGAGATAGTCAGCACCGTCTACTCCCTCTTCCCAGCCGCCGGTTTGACCTGCTGTTCGCCATCCGGCACGCCGTCGCCGTCCGCGTCGCCGAGTTCCTCGCCCAGATAGGCGGCGATGACCTTCGGATTGCGGCGTATCTCCTCCGGCGTCCCCTCCGCGATGATGCGCCCATAGTCCAGCACGTAGATGCGTTCGCAGATGCCCATGACCAGCTTCATATCGTGTTCGATGAGCAGGATGGTCAGGCCGAACTCGTCGCGCACCTGGCGGATCAGGCCCATCAGTTCGCCCTTCTCCTGTGGGTTCATGCCCGCCGCCGGTTCGTCGAGCAGCAGCAGCTTGGGGCGGGTCATCAAGGCGCGGACGATCTCCAATCGGCGCTGATCGCCATAGGGCAGGTTTTTCGCCTGCTCGCCCTCCTCCTGATCCAGTCCGAACTCACGCAAGAGCGTTCTGGCCCGCGCGCGCGCCTCCTGCTCCTCCTGCTCCGTGCCTTCCGTTTGCAGCATCGCGGAGAACAGGTTTGAGCGCCGCCTCCCATACGCGCTGACCAGGACGTTTTCCAGCACGGTCAGATTGGCGAACAGGCGGATATTCTGGAACGTGCGCGCGATACCGAGGCGGCAGCAGGCGTAGGGCTTGAGGCCGGGCCGGTTCCGGCGGCGGCGCGGCGCGGTTCCCAATGCCAGCGCCATCGCGATCAGCACGCAGCCCCAGGCGATGCCCGAATGCGCCGCCAGAGGGAACACCTTCAGCAGTTCCGACGGGCCGATGCTCAACGGCGTGACCGAGGAGAAGACGACCGTTCCGATGAGAAACCCGCCGAGCGCGGCCAGCACGGTATCCCAGGCCAGCAGCGCGGCGCGCACGTTGGGCGGATAGGGCCGCTCCCCGGCGATCAGCTTGCCATCGAAGAGTACCGCGCCGGAGGTCGGCTCATACACGCCGGTCAGCAGGTTGAACGCGGTCGTCTTGCCTGCGCCGTTTGGCCCGATCAGGCCCACAAGCTCCCCACAGCGCAGGCGGATATTGAAATCCCCCACCGCCGTCAGCCCGCCGAACCGTTTCGTGACGCCCTCGCAGCGCAACGGCTCCTCAGTAAGAACCTCCCCCCTTCCCCCTCCTTCGTAAGGAGGGGGAGCCGTTTGGTAGCTCTCTCCTTCGTAAGGAGGCGGAGAGCCAGATGGGACTCCCTCCCCTTGCGAAGAGGCAGAGGGGCGCATTGAGTCTCCCTCCCCTAGTGAAGGAGAGGGTGAACGCCTTGAGGCTCCCTCCCCTTCGCAAGGGGAGGGTTGGGGTGGGGTCTTCGCAGGGAAGGGGGCCATTTTTCTCCGCCGGAACAGCGTCAACTCGCCGCGCCCGAAAAGCCCCTGCGGACGCAGCAGCATCGTCAGGGCCAGCAGCAGCGCGAAGGCGACCAGCCGATACTCGTCCTTATAGTACTGCGCAATCGGACCGGAATTGGCGGCGCGGAGAAATTCGGGCAGCGCGGTAAAGAAAATGGCCGTGATCGTCGCGCCGGTGATGCTGCCCAACCCGCCAAGAACGATCATCACGATCAGGTTGATGGAGAGGATGAAGTTGAAGGATTTGGGCAGAATGAACGTCTCGTTGTGGGCGTAGAGGCTGCCCGCCGCGCCCGCCAGGAACGACGCCAGCACGAACGCGGTCACTTTCACCTTCGTCGTGTTGACGCCCATCGCGTCGGCGGCGATCTCGTCCTCCCGCACCGACTGGAACGCGAGGCCGTGCAGGGAACGTTTCAGGTTGCGGGCCAGCGTGATCGTGAGTGCGGCCAGGCCGAAGACCCAGAAGAAGTTCGTCAGCTTCGGAATGTCGTTGAAGCCCACCGCGCCGCCCAGGAACTCCAGGCCCGGTATCTTGTCCGTGTTCTCCAGCAGGACCCGGATGATCTCCCCGAAGCCGAGCGTCACGATGGCGAGATAGTCCCCGCGCAGCCGCAGGCTCGGCACGCCGACCAGCCAGCCGAACAGCGCGGCTACGCCGCCCCCGACCAGGCAGGAGAGCAGCAGTCCCAGGCTGTTTTGCAGACCGGGCAGCTTGTAGGTCACCGCCGCGCCGACATACGCCCCGACCGCCATGAAACCGGCGTGTCCGATGGAGAACTGCCCCGTAAAGCCGTTGACGATGTTAAGGCTGACCGCCAGAGTCACATAGATGCCGGAAAGGAGCAGGATACGCAGCCAGAAGGGGTTGAACGCGGGCTGCCCGTCGCTGCGCTGCAAGTTGAGCAGCCGATCCACGCCGAAGAGGAGCAGCGCCCCAACAAGAACGAGCAGAACCTGTCGAAGTAGGCGCGGCATGGGCGTCACACCTTCTCCACCGTGTAGCGGCCCAGCAGCCCGGCAGGTCGGAACAGCAGGATGACGATGAGGATGATGAAGGCGATGGCGTCTTTATAGGAACTGAACGGCGACCCGGCCACGAACGTCTCCGCCAGGCCCATGATGACTCCCCCCAGCACCGCGCCGCCCAGGTTCCCGATGCCGCCCAGCACCGCCGCGACGAACGCTTTCAGGCCGAACATGACGCCCGTCTGCGTGTCGAACGAGAACTGCGTCAGGCCGTAGTTGAGGAACCCTCCCGCGCCCGCCAGCGCCGAGCCGAGGAGGAAGGTGAAGGCGATCACCGTGTCCGTGTTGATGCCCATCAGCGCGGCGGCCTCCCGGTCGTAGGCGACCGCGCGCATCGCCTTGCCCATCCGCGTGTTCCGCACGATGTAGAGCAGCAGCGCGACCAGGAGGACGGCGGCGACCAGCACGATCACCTGTCCGCGATTGATGCTGAGGGCGATGCTGCCGAGGTGGAGATTGAGCGACTCGCCTACGAGTTTGTCGCCGCCCGGCAGCGTCGCGATCGAGTACGCCTGCGTGCGCGCCCCAAAGACCGCCTGCCCGCCGTTCTCGATCAGCAGCGAGACGGCGATGGCCGTGATCAGCGCGGTCAGGCGACCCGTTCCTCGAATCGGCTTGTAGGCCGTGCGCTCGATGAGCAGGCCCAGAAGCGCGCACCAGACGATGCTGACCAGCAGGCCCAGAATGCCGCCCGTGATGACGCTCTGCTGCGCCATTCCCGTGATGCCGCCGAACAGCCGGACGCCGAGGGCGAGAAACAGATTGACGAAGATGCCCAGCAGCGCGAACGCGACTCCGAACCCGACCAGACGCAGCGCGACAGCTTTCGGATCGCGTCCATGCCCGCGCAGCGACACCAGCAGTCCGACGATCAGGATCATCGCCAGCACGACGACCATCGCCTGCCGGTCGGCCTTCTCCAGCGTGAACCCGGTCACGGCGAACAGGCCCATGAACGCGCCGACCATATAGACATCGCCGTGCGCGAAGTTGATGAACTGCAGCACGCCGTAGACCATCGTATAGCCGACGGCGACCAGCGCGTAGACGCTGCCAAGCTGGACGCCGTTGATCAGTTGTTGGAGGAACAGTTGGATGGCTTGCTCCACCGCTCAGGCTCCCTGGTCGCTATCAGCGGCGGTTGAAACCTCGGCTGCAAAGGCACGAAACCCGCCTGCGCGGGTTGGTTGAGTCGGCGGAGGCCGACTTCGTGCTTTTCCAGCCGCGAATTCATTCGCCGATGTGAGGTCTCTACGGATGCGGGATCGTCGTCACGTACTGGAACTCGCGCCCTTTGATCTGCAGGATGACAGCCGGTTTGTCCGCGTTGCGCTCCGCATTGATGGTGATCGTGCCGGTCACGCCTTTGAAGTCCTTTGTCTCCGCCAGCGCGTCGCGAATGCCCGTGCCATCCAGCGCCTTCGCGCGCTTCATCGCGTCCGCCAGGATCATCATAGCATCGTAACCGAGCGCCGTCAGCGCGCCCGGCTTCTGATCCGCGCCGTATTTCTTGTGGAACGCATCCACGAACGATTTCACGGTCGGATCGGCGCTGTTGATGTCCATGTGATCGCTGAAGTAGGCGCCTTCCAGCGTGTCGCCCGCCGTCACGAACAGGTCTTGCGCGTCCCACCCGTCACTGCCGAGCAGCGTGACGTTCATGCCCAGTTCCTTCGCCTGCTTCGCGATAGCGCCCGCATTCTTATAGTAGCCCG
>DASRGL010000190.1:0-15935 GCA_035651115.1 Chthonomonadaceae bacterium | reverse complement strand
TCGCCTCCACGCTTCCCAGGGCCTGCCCGAACCAGAGGCTATCATCCAGCATCAGGCCGAGCGTACGCGTCCGTGCGCGCACCAGGCTGCGCGCCACATGGTTAGGGCGATACCCCAACTGCCGCGCCACCTCGAGGATGCGTTCGCGCGTGCGTTCCGCGACGGCGTTCTGGCCGCTGAAGACGCGGGAGACCGTCATGTGCGAGACCCCCGCCTCCCGGGCGACATCTATCACGGTCGGCTTGCGCGCTCTGGGTGTCTTTGGCATGGAGAAAGCAGCTCCTTGCTGCCGGGCAACGGCCTGCGTGCAGTCGCTACAGCGTTGCGAACGTTAACGTGAACATTCTGTTGAGATTATTGTAGAGTCCTTTGGCGCGATTGTCAAGGACTTTCTGAAAAATATCGTCTGCCTGCTCATAACCGCTCTCTTCGCTGCCGTTCCAGCTTCCGCCATTTGACAAGGCGGCGCGCGCGGACTATAATATCTCTATGCAGAAATCCGTACCCATGCCGCCCCTCGCCTCGACCCCGCCAACCTTCTTGCACCGTTTTTATTCCTCTCTGCGCGCCCGGCGCGCGTGGATCGGCATCGCGCTGCTGCTCCTCGGCGCGTGGGCCTACTGGTACAACGAACACCGCACCATCGGATGGGGGCAGACGTTCAACCCCGTCTACTGGTGGCATCGCCTGCACGGCGACGACCTGTACGACGCGCAGTACGCAATCCTGTTCCACGGGACGCGCGCGCAGCCGGAGATCGCGCTCACCTTCGACGACGGCCCGCACATTCAAAGCCGCGCCCAGATTCTGGACATTCTCAAGCGGTACGGCGCACATGCCACCTTTTTCGATGTCGGACGCCGGATGGCCGAGAACCCGGAACTGGTGCGCCGCACGCTCGCCGAAGGTCATGAGATCGGCAACCACTCCTACAATCACGACCGCCTTATCTCTCTGAACCCGCGCGCCCTGCACCGCGAGATCAACGACGTAGACATCACCTTCTGCCGCATCACCGGCCAGCATCTCAAACTGCTGCGCCCCCCCGGTATGCGCTACAACGCGACCGTCCTGCGCGCCACGAGAGATCTGGGCTATATCGTCGTCGGCTATACGACGGCCTCCCGCGACTTCGATCCGACCGAATCCGCCGATTTCATCATCAACCGGACGCTGCGCCGCACCGAAGACGGCAGCATCCTCCTGCTGCACGACTACCCGACCACCGCCGCCGCTCTCCCGCGCATTCTCGAGGCTCTGCGGGCCAGAGGGTATCGCTTCGTCACGATCTCCGAAATGATTGCCCATCTGCCGGAGCGGCAGCGCCTCGCCGCGAATGCCGAACTTCAGACGGCTTCCCAATAAGCCGGTCGGCAGCCGGGGCCTTCGGCCTGCTTTGCCTGCGCCAGACTGACAGTTATTGATAGGTTTAGACGCTTTCTCCCCTGTCGTCCCGCCGTCCGCTCGCTTGACAAGAGGCTGCTGAAACGTCTATAATAGGTACTGGTGATATTGTCTCGTCGGGTTCAGAAAGGTCTATGGTTCAGGAGGCGAAAACGTACGATGCCATCGCTGGATCCTCGTAAAGGGCGTATTCTCAAAGCTATCGTCAGCGACTACGTGCAGACGGCGGAGCCGGTCGGTTCTGAGCGCCTGGCGACGCATCATGACCTGGGATGCAAGCCCGCGACCGTCCGCAATGAGATGGCGGAGATGTCCGAACTCGGCTATCTCCTCCAGCCGCATACCTCCGCGGGGCGCATTCCTTCGGATCGCGGCTATCGCTACTACGTGGATCAGTATATGAACCCGCCCGCCGCGCTCTCCCCGGAAGAGGCCCGGCGCGCGCAGGCCGGTTATCCCAAAGCGCCGCAGGACATCGAGGAGATCGTGGTGCAGACCTGTCGGATTCTCTCCGGCCTGACCTCCTATCCTTCGCTGGCGACCGACCCGGCGACTTCGGTGACGACCGTGCGCCGCCTCTATCTCAGCAATGCCAGCCCGCGCCATCTGCTGCTGGTCGTGCTGCTCTCCACCGGCCATGTCGAGCATCGTATCGTCGAGGTCGAGAATGCGCCCGGCGACAGCGCGCTGATACAGGTGGCGAACTATCTGAACGCTCGCTTTGCCGATCGCGATCTGGACGATCTGGCCCGCGCCGGTTCCCTGCTGGAGGTCCCGGCGGAACTGTCCGCCTACGCTGCGGCGATGGCCCGGATTTTCACCGCGCTGAAGCAGGCGGCGCGCTCCCTTTCGGAAAAGCGCGTCTTCCTGGAAGGCACGAACCAGATACTCCGCCAGCCGGAGTTTCAGGACGTGCGCCGCCTGGAGACGCTGCTCAACGCGCTTGAACAGCGCAGCGCGCTCTATCAGGTACTCAGCCGCGCCCTGCTTGGTTTCGAGGTGACGGTCATCATCGGTGGAGAAAACAGCTTCGCGGCCATGCAGGAGTGCAGCATCGTGACGACACCGTACCGTATCAACGCGCGCCCGGCGGGCTATCTGGGCGTCGTCGGGCCGACCCGTATGGACTATGATCGCGCTGCCGCTGCCGTCGGCCTGATGGCTCGGAACCTGTCGCGCGTGCTGAGCAACCTGAGTCTGGCCTGATTGACCCACCGCCCAATAAGCAGGAAGGATGAAACTGGCTTGCCTTCATCCTGATTGGGGATGGGTACGAAACTTCAATTCGGCGACCGTTCACGAGTCACAGCAGGACATGCCGCCGCGCTGCTCTCGTCCCGGTCGCCGAAATTGCGATAACTGTTGGAAGGAGTCCTTTCATCCTATGCGACGCAAAATCATGGTCAACACGGACGAACCCCTTGCCGCCGACGGCGCGCCCGACCTCGCGCCCGATGCGCAGGCCCCGGAGTTCGGCGATCATCCGATCCCACCGGAAGCCCCGGCCCCTGCCGAGGACGCGCCGCCCGCAGACGAGACGGGCGCGCGGGACTACATCACGGCGCTGCAATCGGAACTGGAAGAGATGCGAACGCGCGCGGAGGAGGCCGAGAAGCGCATCCTCTACGTGCAGGCCGAGTTTCAGAACTACCGCCGCCGCAAAGAGGAGGAGCAGGCGGGACTGCAAAAGTACAACAACAGCGAGCTGATAAAGGCCCTGCTGCCGATCATAGACAACTTCGAGCGCGCGCTGGCCGCCGCCGAACAGACTCGCAACTTCGATGCGCTTGTCGGCGGCGTCTCCGGCACGCTCAAGCAGTTGCGCGCCTTCCTGGAGAAAGCCGGAGTCAAGCCCATCGAGTCGGTTGGCAAGGAGTTCGATCCCAACTTCCACGAAGCCATCGGCCACACCGACTCCGACGAGTACCCGGCCAATACGGTCGCCGAGGAGGTGCAGAAGGGCTACGTAATGCACGACCGGGTGCTGCGGCCCTCGCTAGTCAAGGTATCGCAGGGCGGATGAGCGGGGAACGCCTGTTCGGAACGGATGGCGTGCGCGGTGTCGCCAATGTGGACCTGACCGCGCCCCTGGCGCTGCAACTGGGCATGGCAGCGGGCCACTGGGCGCGGCAAGCCCCGCCGCCGCCCGCGCCGCCCGAAAGCGACGCGCCCGCCTTCCGCGCGCCGAGCCATGAGGCGCGTCTTGCGCCTCCTCGCCTGACGCCCGGCCGCCCTTTCGTCATCATCGGACGCGACACCCGGCTCTCCGGCGACATGCTGGAAGCGGCGCTGGCGGCGGGATTGGCCGCGATGGGCGTAGATGTCGTCAATGTCGGCATCGTGCCGACCCCTGCCGTCGCGCAGATCGTCCTGGCGCGCGGCGCGGCGGCGGGCGTGGTCCTCTCCGCCTCGCACAATCCCTACGATGACAACGGCATCAAGTTCTTCGGCAGCAACGGCAAGAAGCTGCCCGACAGCGTGGAAGACGAGATCGAGGCCACGCTGGGCCGCCTCGACTCCCTGCCCCGCCACACCGGCGGCGACATCGGGCGCATCGTGGAGAGCCGCGAGCCGGTGGCGGAATATGTGACGCGGGTGATGGCGACGCTGCGCGGCGCGGGCGCGCTGCCGCTCGGCGGGCTGCGCCTGGTGATGGACTGCGCTAACGGCGCGGCTTATGAGATCGCTCCCCAGATTTTTCGCGAACTCGGCGCGGAACTGACCCTGCTGCACGCCGAGCCGGACGGCATCAATATCAACGTACAGTGCGGTTCGACCAAGCCCCAGGAGATGGCCGCGAAGGTGCGGGAAGTCGGGGCGCACGCGGGCCTGGCCTTCGACGGCGACGCCGACCGGGTGATGCTGGCCGATGAGAACGGCGAGATCGTGGATGGCGACCGGATGATGGCGATCCTGGCGCTGCACCTGCACGCGCTCGGCAGATTGCCCGGAGACGTGGTCGTGGCGACCATCATGAGCAATGTCGGCCTGGAGCAGGCGTTGGGAGCGCGCGGCATCCGGCTGCACCGTACCGATGTCGGCGACCGTTATGTGGCGGAGGCGATGGAGAGCCTCGGCGCGGCGGTCGGCGGCGAGCAGAGCGGCCATATCCTGCTGCCCCAGTTGACGCCGACGGGCGACGGGCTGGTGACGGCGCTGCAAGTCCTGGCGATCCTGCGGGAGACGGGCCAGCCGCTCTCCGCGCTGGCGGGCGTCGTGCAGACCTGCCCGCAACTGCTCAAGAACGTGCGCGTGCGGACGAAACAGGGCTGGCGCGAGGACGCGGACATTCAGCGCGCTATCGCCGCAGGCCGGGAGAAGCTGGGCAGCCCGGAGTGGCTGTCGGTGCGGCCTTCCGGCACGGAGCCGCTGATCCGGGTGATGGCGCAGGGGACGGAGAGAGAGGTCGTCGAGGCGGTCGTTCACGACATCTGCGCCGTTGTCGAGCAGAAGTTGGGGCGGGAAAGCGGCGGTTACTGAGCCGCGCTTGCTTCCGTGCAAAGGAGGTTGAGGGTCATGCCTGTGCTATTTATCGAAAAACCGGCTCCTTATGAGACTATCCCCCATCGTCTCCGATGGACGCGCCAGCAGTGCGACATGATGCGGGACGCTGGCATCCTGACCGGACATTACGAACTGATAGACGGGCAGATCATCTCGAAAATGGGACAGAAACCGCCTCATGCCTATGTCGTGCGCGCCCTGCTTACCTGGTTGGCAAGACTGTTCGGAGCGGAGACCGTCCAGATACAATCCACCATAGACCTCTCTGCCATCAGCCCGGAGTATGATGAACCCGAACCGGATGTCGCCGTCAGCGCCCAGCCCTATACCCACTACGTAGACAGGCATCCCGGCCCGAAGGATCTGCTCCTGCTCATCGAAGTTTCCGATACGACGCTGCGCTTCGATCTGAATACCAAAGCCAGCCTCTATGCCCGTGCGGGAATCCGCGAATACTGGGTCGTGGACATCGGTGGGCGGCGCATCCTTGTCCATCGTCAGCCGTTTCCTGAAGGCTATGGAGAAGTCATGGCCTACAGCGCGGAGGAAGAAGTCGCCACGCTCGCCCGTCCTGACGCGCCCGTTCGTGTCTCTGACCTGCTACCGCCGGTCTGACAGGTCACACAGAAAGGAACTCTGCCATCATGCCGCAGAAAGCGCTGTTTGTCGGCGGATGCCCCGCCTCTTATCATCGCCTGGAGCCGGTCGAGGGGCCGGTGCGGGCCGCCCTGGAAAGCCTGGGACTGGAACCGACCATCACAGGAATGCGTCACCCGGACGGCGGCGAAGCCTTTACCGGTGACTACTCCGCCATTAACGCCGACAACCTGAAGCAGTACGATCTGGTCGTCCTCTACACGACGGGCGCGGAGCATCATGGGGCCGATGTGCGCGCCCTGATAGATTTTGTCGAGAGCGGCAAGAGCCTGGTCGGTATCCACAATGCGACCGACTCCTTCACCAAAGACCCGGAGTTCATCGCACTCATCGGCGGTCGTTTTCGCACGCATCCGGCCCCTCTGGACATCGCCACCGAGATCGTGGATAGGGCGCATCCCATCACGCAGGGCGTCCGCGACTTCACTCTCCACGACGAACTCTACCTCTTCGCCGACTACGATCCGGCGCGCGTGCATCTGCTGGCGCAGACGCGCAGCTACCCCGATGACGGCCCGATTCCTGTCTCCTGGACGCGGGAACAGGGCGCGGGGCGCGTCTTCTATATCTCGCTGGGACACCGCCCGGAGACCTTCGCCAACCCCGATTTTCTGACCTTCTTCAAGAATGGCGTCGAGTGGGCTTTACGGCGGCGTTAAGCAAGCCTCATCCTGGCCCTCCCGTTATAGGAGTTCAGGGACGGCCAGACCGGGTTGGCGACGGAATAAAATTCCTTCGCTGAGTGGCGTTCCGCCCAGTGTCCTGCGGACACGATACAGGCGGACGGTTTGTGCGTATCCGCGCAGGCGGATACTGGGCCGCAGGCCACCGAGCAACGGAATTTCATTCCGTTGTGAAAGATGTCTGCTTACGCAGAGGAGAGAGCCGTTCTGTTCGCCGCTCAAAGCGCGCTGGCGATGTTCGGACTCTGGACGACCGCCTCGGTCGGCAGGGGCAGCGTGACGCGCACGCACGCCCCGCCCTGCGGCCTGTTTCCGAAAGAGACCTGCCCGGCCATGTCCCAGCGGGTCAGCGTGTCCACCAGTTCCAGCCCCGTATTGGCCGACTGCGCCGGATCGAAATCCGGCGGGAACCCCGGCCCATCATCGCTGACTTCCAGCTCGATCGCATGGGCCTGCGTGGTCATGCGGACCTCGATATCTCCCCTGCCATGCTTGAGCGCGTTGCCGATCAGTTCGTTGATGACGAGCGCCAGCGCGGTCGCCTGCCGCGCCGAGAGCCGCGCCTCCTCGATGTGCGACACGATGCGCCGGGGCGTCGCCGTCGCCTGAAGCATCGGAAGCAGTTTCTCCAGCGTCTCCTTTGCCGAAAGCGCGGTGACTTCGCCGGTCGCCTTCGTCCCCTGCGTCAGCAGATCATGCACTGCCGCCAGCGTGCGTATCTGCGTGCCGAGGCGATTGAGTTCCGCAACGGAGACCGTCTCGTCATCCGTCATGGACTGCATATCTACCATGGCGGCGATCACCTGGAGATTGTTTTTTACCCGGTGGTGTGTCTCCGTCATCGCCCGCCGCAGGCGCGCGTTCAAGGCTTCGATCTCGGCCTGGCGCTTCTTTAGCTCCTCCTCCGCCCGTTTGCGCGCGGTAATGTCGCGCACGATGCCCTGTATCCGCCCGTCCGCCAGCCGCTTCACGCTGACTTCGATGGGGACAAGGCTGCCATCCTTGCGCCGAAAACGCCACTCGCGCAGATCGGTTCCCCCGGCGCGCACCACCTTCATCGCCTGCGGAAGCCGGGGCCAGTCCTCCCGGTCGAGCAGGTCGGTGAGGTTCATCCGGAGCAGTTCCTCCCGCGCATAGCCGACCAGCGCGCAGCCCCGCGTGTTCACATTGATAGTGTTGCCTCTGGCATCGGAGACGAAAATGCCGTCGGCGGCCTGCTCGATCAGCGTCCGGTAGCGTTCCTCGCTCTCCTGAAGCGCCCGCTCCGCATTACGGCGCGCGGTAATGTCCCGAAAGACGAGGACAACGCCCAGCAGCTTCCCGTTCTTGTCCTGGATCGGCGCGCCGCTATCGTCTATAGGCCGCTCCGTGCCGTCTTTGGCGATCAGCACGGTATGATTCGCCAGCCCGACCACAAGCCCCTCGCGCAGCACATGCTCGACCGGGCTGGCGACCGCCTGGCGCGTCGCCTCATTGACGATACGGAACACCTCGGAGGACGCCCTGCCCAGCGCCTCCTGCATCGCCCAGCCGGTCAGCGCCTCCGCCGCCGGATTCAAAAAGGTGATGCGTCCCTCCGCGTCGGTGGCGATGACGGCGTCTCCGATACTGCGCAGGGTGGTCGCCAGCAGCCGCTCGCTCGCGCGGACGGCCTCTGCCGCCTTCCTCTGCGCCTCGCCGAGCAGCGCCATACAGAGGCCGACGAGGACAAAGACGGCCAGCGCGAGGACATCATCGGGCTGCTCGATAACGAAAGAGTGGATCGGAACCACGAAAAAATAGTCCGCCAGCGCTGCTCCCAACACGATAGCGACCAGGGTCGGCCCCAGTCCCCCATACCAGGCGCTGAACATCACAGCCAGGAAGAGCGTGATAAAGGGAACCTTGCTGCTCAAGATAGGATCGAGCAGCCAGCGCAGCAGTGTCATCAGAAGAATGCTCGCGACCGCGCCGCCATAGCGGATCGCCGCCGTGCGTGGAGGCGGCACGGCGCGTGTCAGAGGGGCAAAATGAGTGCGAGCGCGGACATGGGACATGGACGTTCTCCTGAGTGTACAGGCGAATTTCGCTGGAAGGCAGGCTTTCTCCTGCCCATCCGTTCCCAGGCTCAGCCGTTGAGAGCGAACTTTGCGCGCGTGGAGCGTATGACAGGTTGACGAGTCTCCGGGCGCGCACGGCAGAGCGAACTTTGCGCGCGTGGAGCGTATCTTACAAGAGACTGCGCGCCGCGCTGTCCTGCAACAGGCGGCGCGATTATGGAGATGACTGCCTATCAAGGAGGAGACGATCCATGACGATACTCGATCCCAACATTCGCAAGCGCCTGGAAGAGGCGCTGCAAAAGGACGGTTTGATCACGCTCTCTACAGGCTCAGACCCCACACTGGTTCGGACGCTCCAGGAAGCCGAGGAGATGGAAAGAGAGGGACTGGTGAAACGCGCCGAAGAACAGGCCGCGCCGGATACCGTCACCTACCGCCTCTTCGGGCCGACGGAGGCCAAGCCGACCGTCCACGACGACTCCGACAGATAGCTCCCTCCGCACGCAAGGACGCGCCCTGAAGCCAACACGCTCAGGGCGCGTGCCGTGCCGAGGCAAGTTCTCGATCCCCGACACCCTCCCCGAAAATCTCCCCCATAATCCGCCAAATCGTGGATTACGCGCAAAACACAGGCGAGTACAATAGGAGTACCGCAGATATTTTCTTCAGGGGGAAGCGGCGGAGGCGTCGTAGGCAGCTTGCAGCGACGCCGGAATCACCGTGCCGCGCGCGGTGCGAGGCGACGCAAGCCTTCCGAACGGCGCTGGCCGTGTCCAAGAAGACAGAAAGGCCACGACGATGAAACCACTGCTCATTTCGCTCCTGCTGCTGCTCGCAGTCTCCGCAGCGCACAGCCAGAACACCGAGACGCTCTACGCTCAGTTGCCAGGCGACCCGCCCGGCGGCACGCGCTGGTCTCAGTTCTGGTACGATCCCTCCCAACAGAACGATCTGGATTCGGACATGGCGGCCTATGACAACTTCACGCTGACCGGAGCCGCCCAGATCACGCAGATTGAATGGTGGGGCGAGGATCCTCCTGCCACTCCCTCTTTGCCGTTCATGGGCTTCGACATCGAGTTCTACCCGCAAGATTCGCATACGGTGGCGATGCAGCCCGACCTGACCCAGTTCTACGGGCATAGCCCGCTGGCGTGCGAGCGGCATACCGACTATACGCAGACTTTCGTGGGAAACGGGATGTACCACTTCAGCGTGAACCTGGCCCATCCCCTCAGCCTGAACGCCAACACCCCGGCGAATCCCCGCTACTTTCTTGCGGTCATCGCCCGGCCTGAGATGGCCTACTACACGTGGGGCTGGGCGCAGGGATCCGGAGGCGATGGCGGCGGGACGTTCTATTTCGAGCGCGCCGGTTCGCCTGCGGGCAGCCCGTACTATATGCTGCTGCCGGACGACCGCGCCTTCCGGCTGAACGGCATCTCTCTGGTTCCGGTGTCCCTGAAACTTGCCGCGACGGCGCTGCACGCCGGTCAGACGACGAAGGCGATGGTCACGCTCAACTTCAAGGTTCCCACCGGCGGCATCGTGGTCGGGCTTGCCAGCAGCGATCCGCAGGCGGTGAGCGTTCCCGACAGCCTGCTGCTTGCGGCGGGAGCGACTTCGGGACAGTTCACCGTCACCGCAAAGCCGGTGCGGCTTCCGACGATGGTCACTCTCCTGGCAACCTACAACGGCCAGAGCCAGACGGCCACCGTGACCGTCCTGCCGAACGTCCCGCACAGTCTGCGGCGCATCGGGGGCGGGCTGGTTACGCCGCGCCCACATCGCTGAAAGGGGTCTGGCATCCTGTCTGGCCCTGCTTACGGTATCTCAAGCGGCGGGCAGGCTGGGAACCCGGCACAGCGTTCTGATAAAGTAAAGCCCGGCAGAGTGCAAATCGCTCTGCCGGGCGGTGGCTCATGGAATATCCTCGCCAATTTGACTACTCTCTTCCAAACTTAGGTAGTCCTCCCCAACCGTGTGGATGTATCTCCTCAGCGACAGGCTGTTCGAGAGGTATCCATACAGTTGGGGAGGACTACCCAAACTTATGGTACGTAGAATTGATAGGTAAGAGTCCTCCTATCAGGTTCTCGTGGGTCGGTTTGCTCATATGTGCGGGTGAATGTCGCTGTATGCCATCCCGTTCCGAAAGGAGTGCCTGGCCCGACTGCTACAGCCCAATCGGCATGTACAATAGTTCCCGGTACGGATCCCACTGGCGTACGTATGGGAACGGACATACTTTTTACAAGCGTGTTATCTATCCGCAATGTCAAGACTACAATGTCCCATTTGGTGGGAAGGTCATCACTGTTATACTCTCCCTTAAAGTAAGCCTGGACTTGCTGTTGGGAGCCATTATACCCACCGCCCAATGTCATGACTTCCGTTCCCACCAGAATGACATTGGCATACACCTGTTGGATTACAACCATCAGCAGGAAAGCCCCCATTACTGCAAACAGGATTCGTTTACGGTGACTTACCTTGTTTGGCATTCCCATTGCTCCTTACTTAAGTATGTAGACAATGAATATTCCATTTACCTGATCGATTATACAACGAACGCCTCAAAAAAATCAACATTACTAGAACGAATCCTAGAAGGAATTTGCTTTATTATTGCCTCCAGCCCAATAACTGCTATACGCCCGAGAAGTCATCGGGCCTAGAAGATCTCAGTCAACATAAGGCCCGGCAGAATTCAAGTTATTCTGCCGGGCCTTATGCTGCCTGCGTGTGTAGACTCTAACGTTTACTCTCACTATCGAACTTGGCAGCACCTTTAGGAGGATATTTGTTCGGGGGTACAATCGTCTCGCCAGGAGCGGTCACGTTACGGTATATCATAGCAATCGCCAAAACGATCACCGCAATCGCACTGACCGCTATCAGCATAGGATTTAGTTTTGTCTGCTTGAGCATTCCAGAAGCTCCTAGTCGTTGCAGCAGGCCGTCGGCCATTTATTCGGAGCGGTGAACTGATTGGGCGCGTCCACGTCCCAAATGATTCCAGCAGCATTGTAGTTGGTCATCTCGATATAGAGACCATCCTCATTGTCCGGAGTATCAATGGCCTTCTGACTCAAAATCGAGTTCGTTTTATACCATTTGGCGTGTCCATCAATGAGGACAAGATTGGAGCCAGCCGTATGGCGATCCGAGATGCCGAAACGCACGCCCTTGCCGTTCCCCGGATCAACGTAGTAGCCGCGCGGCGTTTGTCCCGCCGAGTTTACCCGGTCAAATCCATCGGTGAAGATGGCGGTTATAGAAGGGTATTGTATCTGTGCATCGCTCACCGGGCGGGGATACCTAGGATCCTTTTCTTTGTCCTCTCCGGGAGGCAAGATGGCCCAATAGAAGTAGTTGAAGTACCAACCCATATAAGCGTTCATGCCGATCGAAGCCGTCATACGGCGGGCGAAGGTGATCTCGACCTTCGGAATGGCGGAGGAGGTACAGCGGAAAACGTCAACGTTCTTAATATAGGGCTGGAGAACGCCCATCCACATGCTCGGTTCCCCGACCTCTCCAGCCATATTTGCTGCGCCGCCCGGAATCAACTCATGAATCTTGTCGTCATAATCTTGCATGTACATCCGTTCGGCAAGACCGATCTGCTTCATATTGGAGAGGCAGGAGATGGCGCGGGCCTTTTCACGGGCCTGGGCGAAGACAGGGAAGAGGATCGCGGCGAGAATCGCGATGATGGCAATAACAACGAGCAGTTCGATCAGGGTAAAAGCATTTTGTTTGCGCATGGGTCACACGCTCCTTTCTGAAGTAGAGGGGTACAGAGCAAAACAGGCTGCCGGATGGAGCAAACAGGGGCAGCGCAGAGGCAGGCCCAGGTCGGCAGAGACATGAGAAAAAAGCGAGCCTGCACGGGTCGTTTGCAGGCCCCATTGCCTGAAACACACAGAAAAGGATGCTATTCGCGTGTTATAGCAGTCAGACCAGTATAACATACAAAAGGCGGAATCACAACCTAAATTTTAAGCGGCGTTGGCCCCGAAGATGTCAGGAACAATGCCGCCGTCACCGATCTGCCGCCTTTATCCGGGCCTCCCGAATCGAGAAGGCCCTACCCTTCCAGCAGCAGCGTCTCCGGGTCTTCGACCAACTCTTTGATACGCACGAGGAAACGCACCGCCTCGCTGCCGTCCACGATGCGATGATCGTAGGAGAGAGCCAGATACATCATCGGTCGGATGACCACCACGCCGTTCACCGCGACCGGGCGCTCCTCGATCTTGTGCATCCCCAGGATGCCGACCTGCGGCGCGTTCAGAATGGGCGTGGACATCAGCGAGCCGAAGACGCCACCGTTGGTGATCGTGAACGTTCCGCCCATCAGTTCCGGCAGGGTCAGCTTGCCCTCGCGGGCGCGCGTGGCGAGTTCCCCGATTTCGCGCTCGATCTCGGCGAAGCTCTTGCGGTCGGCGTCCCGCAGCACCGGCACGACCAGACCCTCCTCCGTGCTGACCGCGATCCCGATGTCGTAGTGGTACTTGAGCAGCATCTCATCGCCCTGAATCTCGGCGTTCAGGCGGGGGAAGGCTTTCAGCGCGCCGACGGTCGCCTTCGTGAAGAAGGACATGAAGCCCAGCCCGACGCCGTGCCGCTCCTTGAACGAGTCCCGGCGGCGCTTGCGCACCTCCATGACCGCGCTCATGTCCACCTCATTGAACGTAGTGAGCATCGCGGCAGTACGCTGCGCTTCCACAAGCCGCAGCGCGATGGTCTGCCGCCGCCGCGACATCCGCACGCGCTCCTCGCGCAGTTCCGAGGGCGGAGTCAGGGCAGGCAGAGGCGCGGGGGTCGCCGCAGGACGTTCGGCACGCGCTGCCGGAGGCGGAGGCGGCGTCTGCGGAGGCGCGGGAGCCTGCACGCCGCGCCCCTGGAAGTTCTCCACGTCCTCCTTCAGGACTTTGCCCCCCGGCCCGCTGCCTGGAACCTGCGACAGATCAATGCCCTTGTCGGCGGCCAGCCGCGCCGCGACCGGAGAGGCCGCCGGCGTAGGGCGGCCATTGCCCTGCGCCGCCGGTTGCGCGGCGGGGGGAGCCGTCTCGACCGTGACGGCGGAAGAGGTCGCCTGCGCGGTGGGCGTGGCGGTCGCCTTTTCCGCGACCAGCGCGATCACCTCATCCACTGCGACCGTCTCGCCTTCATGCCGGGCGATCCGTTCCAGCACGCCTGGCTGCTCCGCCACGACCTCGACGTTGACCTTGTCCGTCTCCAGTTCGGCCAGAACGTCTCCGGCGGCGACGGGATCGCCCTCATGCTTCAGCCAGCGCGTGATCGTGGCCTCCACGACGGACTCGCCGAGTTGCGGCACGCGAATCTCAACGGGCATAACTCACTCCAGTTCGTTGCAGGGATAGGGACGGGATGGCGCGCAGGGCGGCGGCGATGATGAACTCCTGCTCGATGTCGTGCAGGCGGTGCGACCCTTCGGCGGGGCTGGCCGCTTCCGGGCGACCGGCGTAGAGCAGCGGCCCCTTCCAGTCGGCCAGGTCGCGCAGGCGCGGCGCGATGTACGTCCACGCGCCCATGTTGCACGGCTCCTCCTGCATCCAGACCACGTCTTGCAGGTTCGGATAGCCTGCCAGAACCGCGCGCACCTCCTCTTCGGGGAAGGGATAGAGTTCCTCGATCCGCACGACGGCAAGGCGCTCTTTGCCCTCCGCCTGCGCATACGCCTTGCTCTCCATCAGTTCGACGTAGACCTTGCCGGTGCAGAGGATGAGCCGCGTCACCTGCTCGGCGCGCTGGTCCGCCTCGGCGTCTGCAATGACCGGGTGGAACGCGCCGTGCGCCAGTTCCGCCAGCGACGACGCGGCGCGCGGATGGCGCAGCAGGCTCTTGGGCGTGAAGACGACGAGCGGGCGCGGATCGGTCTTGAGCAGCGCGGCCTGCCGCCGCAGCAGATGGAAATACTGCGCGGCGGTCGTGCAGTTGACGATGCGGATATTGTCGTTGGCCGCCAGTTGCAGGAACCGTTCCACGCGGGCGCTGGAGTGTTCCGGCCCCTGGCCCTCATAGCCGTGCGGCAGCAGCAGAACCAGCGAGGGTGTCTGCCGCCACTTCGCGTTGCCGGAGACGAGGAACTGGTCAATGATGACCTGCGCGGAGTTGGCGAAGTCGCCGAACTGCGCCTCCCACAGCACCAGCACGCCCGGCGCGTGCATACTGTAGCCGTACTCGAAGCCGAGCGCCGCGCTCTCGGAGAGCGGGCTATTGTAGACGGCAAAGGCGGCGCGCGCCGCCTTGAGCGCCTGCAGCGGCACATAGCGCGCTCCGGTCTGGGCATCGTGCAGGACGAGATGGCGGTGGCTGAACGTGCCGCGCTCGGTGTCCTGCCCGGTCAGGCGGATGGGAACCGCGTCCGCGAGGATGGAGGCGAACGCCAGGCTCTCTGCATGGCCCCAGTCTATCTTGCCGTCTTCCTGGAGCGCGGCCCGACGGCGCTGGAACTGCCGCTCCAGGCGAGCGATCGGGGTGAAGCCTGCGGGCCGTTCCAGCAGCGCCTCGTTGTAGGCGATTAGCCGCTCGACCGGCACGCCCGTTTCGATACTGCGCTCGCGGGCCGCGCGGCTGACGGCGTCGCCCTCCGGTTCGCTGCTCGGTTTCTGCGCGCCGCGCGCCTGCTGCAGCCGCTCCCGCACGGTCTTGACCATCGCCTCGGCCTCTTCCGGAGTTGTGATGCCCTCCTGCTCCAGCGCCCGCGCCCAGAGTTCACGCACGGTCGGGTGCTTGCTGATGATCTCGTACATGCGCGGCTGCGTGAAGGCCGGTTCGTCGCCCTCGTTGTGTCCGTAGCGGCGGTAGCCGACCAGGTCAATGAGGAAGTCCTTGCGGAACCGCTCCCGGTAGGCGTGGGCCATCCGCGCGACGGCGATGCAGGCCACCGGGTCATCCGCGTTGACGTGGACGATGGGAATCTCGAAGCCTTTGGCGAGATCGCCCGCATAGAGGGTGGAGCGCGCGTCGCCGGGCAGCGTGGTAAAACCGATCTGGTTGTTGACGATAATATGGATCGTGCCGCCGGTGCGGTAGCCGGGCAGCCGCGACAGGTTGAGCGTCTCCGCGACGATGCCCTGGCCGGGGAAGGCGGCATCGCCATGAATGAGAACGGCCAGCGACGCCTCGTCGTCCTGCACCGGCTCACCCCGGATGGTGCGCCGCTCCTGCGCGGCGCGGGCGTGGCCTTCCACGACCGGGTTGACGTATTCGAGATGGCTGGGGTTGGGAACCAGGGTCAGCGGCATCTCCTCGACGCCCATCTCTTTGTAGCTGCGGCGCGCGCCCAGGTGGTACTTCACGTCGCCCGTCCAGCCGCGCGAACTCTTGCCGGAGACAGAGGCGCTCTCTTCGTGGGCGGAGTCCTCGAATTCGGAGAGGATGGCGGCATAGGATTTGCCGAGGACGTGGGCCAGCACATTGAGCCGTCCCCGGTGGGCCATGCCCATGACGACCTCGCGCGTGCCGGTAAGCGCGGCGTTGTGGATGATCTCGTCCATCATCGGCACAAGCATGTCCGTGCCTTCGATGGAGAAGCGCTTGGCCCCTCGGAAGGTGGTATGCAGATACCGCTCGAAGGTCTCGACTTCGGTCAGGCGCTCCAGCAGGTCGC
>DASRGL010000189.1:0-5475 GCA_035651115.1 Chthonomonadaceae bacterium | reverse complement strand
GCGCCTCAACCACCCCAACCTGCCTAAAGTCACCGATGCCTTTATCGAGAACGACCGGTGCTACATGGTCATGGAGTACATCGAGGGCGTCACCCTCGATAACCTCCTGCGGGAAGCGGGCGGCGGCCCGATGGACATCCTCCAGGTCGTCGAATGGGGCTTGCAGATCGCCGACGTGCTGGCCTACCTGCACAGCCAGACGCCCGCCGTCATCTTCCGCGACCTCAAGCCCGGCAACATCATGGTGCAGCCGGACGGCAATGTGCGGCTGATAGACTTCGGCATCGCCCGCCGCTTCCAGCCCGGAGCCGCCAAAGACACGGCCCTGTTCGGCAGCGTCGGCTACTCGCCCCCGGAGCAGTTCGGCCTCCGCCAGACCGACCCCCGCGCTGACATCTACGCTTTCGGCGCGACCCTGCACCATCTGTTGACCGGGCGCGATCCCATCGCGCAGCCCTTCAAGTTCCCTCCGGCCCACACGCTCAACCCGGCCCTTCCCGAACCGCTCTCCCGGCTCATCGAAGCCTGCCTTGCCATAGACGCCGACAAGCGGCCTGCGGGCATCCACGAAGTCGCACTCAATCTCATGGCGATCCGCGATGACCTCCTCGCCCACCCGCCCAAAGCCGCGCCCCTTCCCGGCGCTGTCCCGGCCTCTCCACCGCCGAATGAAGCGGTCTCCGGCAGCAAGAGCGGCCCGCGCATCATCTCCGCAAAACTGGCCGAGGCGGAAGCGCAGAGACGGCGCGAGTCGGGGAAGCGCACGCCTGCCAGCGGCGCGGTGGCTCCTGCGAAGGTGGAGACCGATCCGATACTGCGCTGGGCGGTCATTGCGGCCTGCCTGCTCCTGCTGATCGGCGGCACGACGCTGGCCGTCGTACTGTCGCGCTCGGCCCGCACCCGCGAGGCGCGCCCGCCCGCGCCGACGAACCCGCCCCCGGCCAACAATGTCAACGTCACCGTGCCGCCGGTCTCGCCGCCGCCCCCGATGCTGGAAACGGACATCGCCTCGCCGAATCAGGATGCCGGCACGGTCGAGTTCGACAAGCCCATCGGGCAAGAGATCGTCACGGACAGCCAGGGGAACCAGACCCTGCGGCTGCGGATCGCCGGGCGCATTCATGGAGAGACCAATCAGTTCGGGAACCTGGGCGTCTTCTTCTACGATGGAGACGGCAACCCGCTCCTGGCGCGCGACCCGAAAAGCCGCTATGCCCACGACAAGTCCGGGCAGCTAGTCTGCGCGCACTCCCTGCTGATAGATGCGGACGATAAGCCGTTTGACGTGACCATGACGATTCCGATGAACGAGTTCCCGGTGAATATCCCCCAGAGCGTCAAGTTCCGCTGCCGCGTCTTCATCGCCCATCAGAGCGTCGGGGCGACCGACCTGATCGAACTGAACCCGGTCCTCGTTCCGGCGACGCCGCCCAACACCGAGCCGGAACCCGGCACGAACGCGCCGCCTATCGGCGGGGCCGCCGTGACGGGCGGCGAATCGAGCGGCAACATGATCGGGAACCTGCGCGGCTCCCGCGAGACTATCGGCACGCCGCGCTAGACTTTGTTCTTTTGCGCATCTACCGGTCTTGGCGAATTGGCCCCCTCCCTGGCCCTCCCCTGTTCTTGGAGCGAGGGTTAGCGAGGGGGGCTACACAATCCATTGTTATGTAGGAGTCAGAGGGATGCAGGCCCGCACGATCTACCAGATGTTCCAGGAGACGGTTCGACAGCACGGCGCGCGCCCGGCGGTCGGATTCAAGGAGGGCAAAGCGGACTCCTTTACCTACTGGAGCTATGCGGAACTGGCGGAGCGCGTGCGCAGGTTCCGGCGCGGTCTGGCGGCGCTGGGCTTTCAGCAGGGCGACCGCATCGCGCTCATCTCGCATGAGAACCAGGTCGGCTGGGCCGTCACCGATCTGGCCGCGCAGTCGCTCGGACTCATCACCGTCCCCATCTACGGCACGCTGCCCGCCGCGCAGGTCGCCTACTACCTGCGGGACTCCGGGGCGCGCGGCTTCGTCGTCTCGGATGCGAAACAGGTCGCCAAAGCCGTCGAGATATGGCCCGATGTCCCCACGCTGGAGACGGTGATCGCCATGCAGGGCGAGCCGGAGACGCTGGAGAGGCAGCGCATCCTGCCGTTCGAGGAAGTCTATCGGCGCGGCGAGGCAGCCGACCTCGACGAGGCGGCGCTGGACGCGCAGGCAGCGGCCATCCTGCCGGACGACATCGCGACCATCATCTATACCTCCGGCACGACCGGCGACCCGAAAGGCGCGATGCTCTCGCACACGAACCTGCTCGACACGCCGGAATTCGCCGCTTCCGACCCGACGCTCGGCCTGACGCCCAACGAAATCTTCCTCTCCTTCCTGCCCCTCAGCCACATCACCGAGCGCGTCGGCGGACACTACCTGCCCCTGCGCCTGGGAGCGTGCATCGTCTACTCGCAGGGCCTCACGACCGTCGCCAGCGAGCTACAGACGACCGTGCGCCCGACTGCCATGCTCTGCGTGCCGCGCCTCTACGAAAACATGGCCGAGAAAGCCAGAGACGGCATCGCGAAGATGCCGGAGAGTACGCGCAAAAAAGTGGAGTGGGCGCTGGAAGTCGGCATGGAGTGCGCGCGGCGCAAATCCGAAGGGCATCCCATCGGCCTGCTTCTGGGATTGAAGCGCGCTCTGGCGGAAAAGCTGATCTTCCCCAAAATCCGCGAGAAAGTGACCGGCGGACGCCTGCGCTATTTCGTCTCCGGCGGCGCGCCACTCGACCCGGTGACCGCGACCTTCTTCCTCGGCATCGGCGTAGACCTGCTGGAAGGCTACGGCCTCTCCGAAACCAGCATTATCGCCATCAACCGGCCCGGCAAGGAGCGCATCGGCACGGTCGGCACGCTGCTGCCCGGCGTCGAACTCAAGTTCGCGGAGGACGGCGAGATCCTGATGCGCGGCCCCGGTCGTATGAAAGGCTACTGGAACAAGCCGGACGCGACCGCAGAAGCTATAGATTCCGAGGGTTGGTTCCATACGGGCGACATCGGCGAACTGTCGCCGGACGGCTACCTCAAGATCACCGACCGCAAGAAGGACATTCTCGTCCTGGCGAACGGGAAAAAAGTCGCGCCGCAGCCTATCGAGGCGCTGCTGAAGCACAGTCCTTATATCCAGGAGGCCGTGCTGTTCGGCGACAAGCAGCCCACCGTCATGGCGATCCTCGTTCCCGCTTTCGACAAACTGCTCCACTGGGCCAGATCGCAGGAGTTGCCGACCTCCGATTTCGCCGCGCTGGTCGCCAGCCCGGAAGTCCAGAAACTGTTCCGCGCCGAAATCGAACGGGCCACCCCGCATCTTGCCGATTTCGAGAAGATCAAACGCTTCAAAGTCGTCTCCGAGCCTTTCGGCATCGAGAGCGGCGAACTCACCCCTACCCTCAAAGTCAAGCGCAAGTTCGTCGCCGAGAAGTACGCCGACCTTCTCGCCGCCATGTCACGCTAAAGCGCAGTCCCTCTTTCGCCATAATTCCCCTAGCAATAACCATCGCTGTGTGTTCTTGCACAGCACGGATTCGGGCCTGATAGCCTTATGAACGCACAGACTTCTGAAACTCCCGTAAGGGGCGGAGAGGCGCAAACGCCAGGTCTGCCCGCCTGTAAGCCCGGCCCTCCCCTCGTCTGGAACCAGTTCGTTATCATCGCCGCCCTCCTGGTCGGCATGTCCGCCTATCTCTGGGCAAAGCAGGCCGGGCTGCTGAAAACCGTCCCGTTGCCCTCGGACTGGCTGACGGTCGGCGTGAACAGCGCCATCGCGATCCTGGCTGCCAGCCATGCTTTGCGCCGGGCGGAGGAGCGGCAGCAGCAGTTCTGCGATCAACTTGAGCGACAGCGGGAGGTCGAACAGAGACAGGCGCTTCTCATCTCCGTGCTTGAGACCACGTCCGATTTCGTTCTGCTCTTCGATGCGGCGGGAAAAGTGACCTACTACAACCAGGCGGCGCGGCAGATGTTCTGCGGGACGGCGGAGGAAGAGGTCCCGCGCCGGCAACTGCGGGACGTCCATCCCCGATGGGCGCTCGAGATCCTGCAGCAGACGGCTTTGCCGCAGGCTTCCCGCACCGGCACATGGACGGGCCAACTCGCTTTTCTCGGCGTCGGCGATAGAGAAGTCCCGGTCTGGCAGACGCTCACGGCGCACCGGAACCCGCAGGGCGAGGCGGCGTACTTCTCCGCGATCGCACGGGACATCACCGTGCAGCAGAAGCAGCGCACACAGATCTCCCGGCAGGTGGAGGAGATCCAGGAGTATAGCCGCAAGCTGGAGGCCAAGCAGGCCGAACTGCATGAGGTGAACGCGCAACTGGCCGCCTCGCACGCGGAGTTGGCGGAGGCCAATGCGCGCCTGCAATCGCTCGCCACGACGGACGGCCTGACGGGGCTGAATAACCACCGGACGTTCCAGGAGAGACTGGCCGAGGAGTTCAGGCGGGCGCAGCGCTATGAGACTCCACTCTCGTTGATCCTGCTGGACGTAGACCATTTCAAGCAGTACAACGACACCTTCGGGCATCCGGCGGGAGACGATGTGCTGAAGACGGTGGCGGCGATTTTGCAGGCTGCCACGCGCGACTCGGAGTTCGTCGCGCGCTATGGCGGTGAAGAGTTCGTGATCGTCCTGCCTCAGACCGATAGGGAAGACGCGATCCAGGCGGCAGAACGGTATCGTCACTCCATCGAGTCGGTGGCCTGGCCGCGCCGCAAAGTCACGGCCAGTTTCGGGGTCGCCAGCCTGAACGCCGAGATAACGCAGGCTCCTCTGCTGATCACGCAGGCGGATCAGGCGCTCTATCGCTCCAAGCAGCGCGGCCGCAACTGCGTCACCCATGCGCAAGACATAAGGGGGGAAGAGGAGGAGGCCCTGGACTTCTGCGTGGGGAACAGCCGCCCTTATACGCAGATACTGCGCGAGCTGCTGGCTATCGAGAATGAGCAGTTTATCTCCTCCTCCGAACGCATCAAGGGGATGCTGGTCGAGGCGTATGACGTCACGATCCGCAGTTGGTCACAGCTTCTGGATATGAAGGATAAGGAGACGGAGGGACACTGCCTGCGGGTGGCCGATATGACGGAGCGCCTGGCGCGCCTGGTCGGCATGAATGATGAAGAGGCGCTCTATGCGCGCTGGGGCGCGCTGCTGCACGACATCGGCAAGCTGGGCGTGCCGGATCATATTCTCCACAAACCTGGCCCGCTGACGGCGGTCGAGCGGGAGATCATGCGGCAGCACTGTACGCTGGCCTACGAACTGCTGTCGCCCGTCGCGCTCCTGCGGCCCGCCCTGGATATTCCCTACTGCCATCACGAGTGGTGGGACGGCACAGGCTACCCGCGCGGGCTGAAGGGCGACGATATTCCCCTGGCGGCCCGGCTCTTCGCCGTCATTGATGTCTACGATGCGCTGCGCTCGGATCGCCCCTATC
>DASRGL010000188.1:0-3479 GCA_035651115.1 Chthonomonadaceae bacterium | reverse complement strand
GATGGCCTGGTTGAGGCCGTCAATCTGGGCGCGCAGGCTCTCCGAGATGATGAGTCCGGCGGGGTCATCGGCGGCGCGGTTGATGCGCAGACCGCTGGAGAGTTTCTCGATGCTGCTGCTGACGGCGTTGGACACGTTGTTCAGATTACGCAGCGCGTTCAGTGCCGTCACATTGGTGTTGATCTGCAATCCCATGCTATGGTCTCCTCCATGATAAGCCCGTCAGCGCGCTTGACGCGCCTTATTCGGCGTCCTGCCGGTTCGGGCTGTCCCCATTGGGAAATGTGTGGGGAACATCGGTATAGGTGTCGTTTGTTGCGAAAACGAGGCGGAGGCAGGCTCCCATCCTGCCGTTCCCGTCTCCGTGTCCACATTCCAGCAAGATTGTCGGATAGCGCCCCGGTATTATTTAGGGGTTTTCCGGCAATTTTGCGAGCATTTCAATCCTCGATTGGCCATCCTAAATCGGCTCAGGCGGCCTGCTCCTGAGCCGCCATCGCCTCGGCCAGCTCCAGGTTGTTGCGCGCCTCCTCGTGCGTCGGGTTCAAGCGCAGCGCCTGCTGATAGGCCACGACCGCCGCCGCATAGTCGCGGGTGTGGAAATAGCAGTTGCCGAGCATGAAGAAGCCGGAGGGGAACTCCGGTTCCACCTCCAGCCCGGAGAGATAGAGTTCGGCGGCGCGATGGTAGACGCCGAGACGGTAGACCACGTCGCCTGCATTGAAATAGGCGTTCGCGTAGTCCGGATTCATCTGGATGGCCTCGGCAAAGGCGTCAATGGCCTCCGGCATCGCGCCGGACGCCGCCAGCACGCGGCCCAGATTGACGCAGACCTCCGCCGAGTCGGGCGCCAGGATGCGCAGGCGCTCGTAGGCTTCCCGCGCCTCGTCCCACAGGCCCAGCCGGTCACAGCAGGTAGCGAGCCGCGCCAGCGTTTCGTAGTTGTTGAACGTGCGCTGGGTGAGCCAGCGCAGGTGCGGCAGCGCGGCGGCATAGTCCTCCGCGTTGAAGTAGAGCGCACTCAGTTCCCGGACGGCGTCCTCGTGATTCGGGTTCTGCGTCAGGATGGTCTCGAACTCCCGGCACGCCTCGGCGGTCTGCTCCGTCTGCGCCAGGATGATGGCGAGCAGATGGCGCGCGTCCACAAAGGTCGGCTGCTGTTCCAGCGCCTTTGCGCAGAGGGGGCGCGCTTCTCCGTGCCTGTCCTGCCCGACCAGCGCCAGCGCCAGGCCGTAGAGTGACTTGAAGCCGGTGATGCCTGCGTCGCCCGTCTTCCCGAAGCGGCCTTTCGGCTGCTCGCCCTCCACCAGCGCCGCGCGGAAAGCCATCTCCGCCTCTTCGTAGCGTTCCAGGTGCAGCAGGCAGTAGCCGCGCGCGAACTCGATGCCCGGCTCTCCCTGCAAGCCCAGCCCGTCCGCCTGCTGGCATACGCGCAGGCCCTCCGGCGAGCGGTTCAGGCGGTGCAGGGCCGTCGCCAGTTCCGTGAAGAGGGTCACGGTGAACTCCTCGGTCACATCTGGCTTCTCGGCGGCCAGCTTCAGGTAGTGGGCGGCATTCTCCATGTCGCCCTGCGTGAAGTAGGCGTTGCCCAGGTTGAACAGGTGGAAATGGCGCAGGCTCTCGTCCGGGCATTCCTCGACCTCGCGGGTCAGCATACGGATGAATCGCTCGTGCTTGTTGCGCAGCGACATGACCTCGCCCGCATAGCCGAAGTGGTCGAGGATCAGCCCCTCTTTGCGCTGGTAGGTATAGCCCATCTGTTGCAGCGAGCGCAGGTTCTGCTCATGGATGCGGCCCTCGAAGCGGACGCCCGGCAGCCGCCGGAAGAGGCGGCAGGCGTGGTGGATCGCCATCTCGGAGCCTTCCTGGCGCGTCGTGGACTGCAGCCAGTTATGGAACTCGACCATGTAGCCGCCGATATGGGGCGGAGCCTGCTCTATCGCCTCGCGGAACGCCTGCTGGCAGCCCGGCGCGATCTCCTCGTCCGCGTCCAGCCAGAGCGCCCAGTCTCCGGTCGCGTGCTGCAGCGACACGTTGCGCGCCTCGGAGAAGTCGTCGTTCCAGGCGTGGGAGATGATTTTTGCGCCGTACTCGCGGGCGATGTCGAGCGTGGCGTCGGTCGAACCTGTGTCTACGAGGACGATCTCATCCACCACGTCCCGCGCGCTCTCCAGACAGTTGCGCAGGAACCGCTCCTCGTTCTTGACGATCATACAGAGGGACAGGCGGGGGTGGGCGTTGGGCGTTAGGTGTTGGGTATCAGGAACCGGGGTGGTCTGAACGCCTGGAGCCTCACGCCCCACGCCAGGTTGTACGGCGAGCGCGTCTTGCGCCCGTTGATAGACTTCCATCAAAGCGCGGTATTCGGGATCGCGCTTGGCCTGGGCGCGCTGTTTGTCTGGAGTGCGGCGCAGCACCTTGCGCGCCTGTTTCAGCACGGCCTCCGCCGCGCGCTCGACCGTGCGGCGAATATCGGCCTGTTCCGGCGTGAACGCCAGCGCCTTCAGCGCATGATCCAGCGCCTCCTCCGCCCGCTCTGCGGAGAGCAGAAGAAAGGCCAGATTGTGATGGAAGTCGCGCGGATTGGGCGCGGAGGCGATGCCCCGGCGCAGCAGCTCCTCGGCGCGGTCGAACTCGCCCATGCGGAAGCGCGTGACCGCCAGCGCGTTGATCGTGTCCCAGTCGTCCGGGCGCTCGATCAGGCAGGCTTCCAACTGCTCCGCCGCCATCTGCCAGTCGCCCGCGCGCGTCTCCTGAAGGGCCGCCTGCTTGCGATCTTCGTACATGCCGCCGACGGCGCGCATCCCCGGCGACTGGCTCGCGATGGTCAGGCCGCCGAAGCCCTTGCTCAGCCCGGTCGCGCCGAGCGCGCCGAGACCCTGCGGCAGGGAGATATTGACCGCACGCTGCGCCGTATCATCCGCCAGCGCGATCAGCCGTTCGGCGGCGATCTTCGCGGCCTCGGCCCACGTATGCCGCGCGGCGATGTCGGCAGCCGCCTGCGCGCCCTTTGCCGCCGCCTCGTCCCTCTCTGCGACGACACGCTTCAGCGCCGCGCCGAGCGCGGCGCGATCCGGCTCGGCCCAGAACGGATATTCGACCGTCTCCATGCCGCTGATCTGCTTCTCCGGCAGCCGCTGCAGCGTGTAGGGGATCAGGTAGCTGTTGCCTTCGTTGGCAAAGTCGAGCGCCGCGCCGTAGCCGGTGATGATGGTCGGCTTGCCGCAGGCCATCGCCTCCGCAATCGGCAGGCCGTAGCCCTCGCCGCGATAGGGATGCGCCAGGCAGTCGCAGGCGGCATAGAGGGAGGCCATCTCCGATTCGGACAGGTCGTCGGTCAGGTAGATGATGTTCGCGCCGCCTGGCTTGGCCTGCAGTGCCTGAATCAACTGGCCTGCGCCCTGGTTGGCATAGAAGCTGTTCGCGCCGAAGTCCTTGATGATGAGCGTGACGTTGTCTCTGGCCGTGAAGCTGCGGTT
>DASRGL010000187.1:0-17460 GCA_035651115.1 Chthonomonadaceae bacterium | reverse complement strand
GGGGGTGAGGGCGGCTTTCCCAGAAGCGGTTTCAACCGCCAGACGAAACCGTGAGGGTTAGCGAAATATTAGGAGACGACCATGACTGCAATCCGAACGGAGACACTGGCAGTAGACGGAGGCACGCCCGTCCGCGATACGAAACAGAAGCCCTGGCCGCGCTGGCCCGTTTTCGATGAGACAGAAGAGCGCGCCCTTTTGGAAGTCCTGCACAGCGGGGAGTGGTGGTACGTGGGTGGGCCGAACGGTGTGGCCTTCGAGCAGGAGTTCGCCGCCTTCCAGGACGCCAAATACGGAGTCGCCTGCACGAACGGCACGGCGGCGCTGGAGATCGCGCTGCGCGCCCTCGGCGTCGGCTGCGGCGACGAGGTCATCGTGCCGCCCTACACCTTCGTCGCGACGGCCAGCTGCGTGCTTTCTGTCAGCGCGACGCCCGTCTTTGTGGACATAGACGGCGACACGCTCAACCTCGATCCCAGCCTGATCGAAGCGGCCATCACGCCGCGCACCAGGGCCGTCATCGTCGTCCACATGGCCGGACGGCCCGCCGATATGGACGGCGTGCTGGAAGTGGCGCGCAAGCACAACCTGTTCGTCATCGAGGACGCGGCGCAGGCCCACGCCGCCGCCTGGCGCGGCACGAGAGTCGGCGCGCTCGGCGACCTGGGTACGTTCAGCTTCCAGGCCAGCAAGAACCTCAACTCTGGCGAGGGCGGCATCCTCCTCAGCAACAACGAGCAGCACGCCGATGCCGCCTGGTCGGTCATGAACGTGGGGCGCACGCGCAGCGGCCGATGGTACGAGCATAGCGTCCTCGGCAGCAACTTCCGCATCACGGAGTTCCAGACGGCCCTGCTGCGCGCCCAGATGAAACGCCTGCCGGAGCAGACTGCCCGTCGCAACGAGAATGCAGAGGTTCTGCGCGCTCAGTTGGCGGACATCCCCGGCATCCGCCTGCCCGCCGCCGATCCGCGCATCACCACCCATGCCTACCATATCTTCACATTCCGCTACGAACCGGCGGCTTTCGGCGGCAAGCCGCTGGCCGACTTTATTCGCGCTCTGAATGCCGAGGGCGTGCCTTCGAGCGCGGGCTATGTGCCGCTCTACAAGGAGGCGCTGTTCGCCCGCCATGCCGCCCGGCAGGGTTCCTGGTGCCAGGCGGGCCGCCGCATAGACTATCCCAACCTGTCCCTGCCCGTCTGCGAGCAGGTCTGCAAAGACTCGGTCTGGATGGGACAGACGATGCTGCTCGGCACAAAAGAGGACATGGACGACATCGCCGCCGCCATCCGTAAGATTCAGCGCGCCTGGCAGTGAAACCGCCCGCTCGCGCCGCCCGTCTATCCAGCAACGCATCCGGGAAGGGAGACGATCATGCGACAGACACGATGCGCGCTATCCTGGCTGGGCGGCGCGGCGCTTGTAATGGCGCTGGTGGGAGCAGGCGGGCCGCAGGCCGGGGCGCAGGCAACAGAGAAGGCGGCGGACTCTGCCGTTCTCTGGACGGACACCTTCGACACAAACGCGGGCGGCTGGATCACGCTGGGGCCGAGCGGCAAGGCCAGCGTCACGACGGAGGCGGCGCAGGCCAGGATGGGCAAGGGCGCGCTGGCCTTCGCCTATCATGTCGGGGAGAAGGCGGGCGCGGAGCCGAAAGGCGACAACCCCGGCAACCTTCCGATTGACATACTGCTGCGCCCGACGCCCAACGGCGAACTGGCAAAGATGCGCTCCCTGCGCTTCTGGGTGCGCGCCGATGACGACGTTCCGCTGGTTCTCGCGCTCTCCGAAAAGGGCGGCGGGCGCTACATCACGCTCTTCTGGCTGCCCAAAGACTCCTGGCAGCAGGTCACGCTCACGCCGGGCGACTTCTGGCTCTCCGACGACAAGAACGATCCCAAAGACCCGGATGACAAGCTCGATCTCGATCAGGTCGAGAACATCGGCCTGGTGAGCATCTGGGCGTTCCTGGCGCTCGGCGCGGGCGACACGCCCGAAAGCGTCGCGGTCTTCGCCAGACACATGGGCGCGCACACGCTCTGGCTCGACGAGTTCACCGCCAGCGCCGCGCCTCCGGCAGAGGCTCCCGCGCCTGCGGAGGACGCGCAGGCCGGGAAGGGCTTCTGGATTGACGATCTCCGCCGCGATGTGCTGACCTGGTTCCCGTTCGGGGACGCGCAGTTGCGGCTGGAAAAGAGCGGCGCGCCCTTCAAAGGCCGCGCGCTGCGCGTGGACTATCAGCAGGCGGAAGGCAAGTATGTCGCGCTCATCCGGGACATGCGCCGCTTCGACCTGACCAAATCCGACCGTCTCACCTTCGAGACCGCTTCCGCGAAGAGCGCAAAGATCGTCCTCTCCCTAGAAGAGAAGGGCGGCGCGAAGTACAATGCCCTCCTGGACATTCCCGGCGACTCCGTCCCCATACGTAAATCGGTCTCCTTCGCCGATTTCACTCTCGCCGAAGACTCCCCGAAGGACGAGAACGGGCATCTCGACCTCGACCAACTCAAAACCCTGACCCTTGTGGACATCACCGGCGCGTTTGGCATCGGCGCGCAGAAGAACACGCTCTGGATCGGGCCGCTTCGCGCCCTCACGCTGAATCTGTAGCCAGGCCCAATGCTGCCGAACGTGCAGATGTCCAGCCGGGACTGCGGTCTCCCTGCTTGTTCAGGAGGAAATATGGCGGAAGCAGGCCTTTGCCCATGTCACGCCAGAGACAGAACTGCCGTTCGCGACTATACCCACATCGGTCACGCCGTTTTGGAACGCCTGAACGCTCACCTGCCAACGGAAGAAGCGACCAGTAATCAGCAAAAACCGAAACAAGGCTTCGGCAGGGGCATTACTCTGTGCTGGCGTGGTGAAACGCACTCCGTAGCGCGTGGGATTCTCCTGGCACGATAGGCATCTACAACGCAAATCCTTTTCAAGACTTTCAAGGGTCAATGCGGTTTCCAGTGAAGCAGCGAGGCGGTCGAGAACGCGGTGGGCCTTCGTCTCATTCTTGACATTGAGAAATACGTGCCATTCGATGGTCAGCATACGACACTCAGTGTTATCCCGATGAAGTAAGGCGATAGTTGGCCGGACTTTAAGCGGTCTGCTCTTTTCGTTCGGGTAATCCTGCCACTCTCAACTGCCAGGCGTCAAGGTGGGTTCGGGAGGAGTAACCCTAGTTTGCAGGAGGTCGCGGAGGTGAGAGAGAGGTTCAAAAGCGTCCCGGATGCCGAGGTCGTCCGGGCGCTGCTGGACCCAGCTGCGGAGTTCTGTGGTCGCTTGCTCAACTTCGGCCAGCGTTTCGGCACGACGGGCCAGACTTAGAATGCGTTCTCTTTCAGGATCGTTGAGATAGTTCATTCTTGTCGTATTGTACCATATCCTGTCTGCAGCGCCTCAATGCCCGACGGAGTCCTCGCGGTAGCCGCTGCGGTCGTGGCGACCGAGTTTGAGACCCAGAACATAGTCGCCGATCAGCGCGCCGACGGCCAGGATGAGCAGGTCAATGAAGAGATAGAGAGGCGTGTTCTTGATCGGGTAGAGGTCGGGCCAGAGCAGGCGGGTCGTGGCCAGCAGGAGCGGCACGGCCAGCGTCTTCATAAAGACGCGCCCCGCTCCTGTAGACCAGGCTCCCAGGCATCCGACCCCCAGCCCCAGCACGAACATCTTGCCCCACCAGGGCCAGATCAGTTCCATATTGCTTACCGCCTTTCTTCGCAGACGACGGGCGGCCCGCCCTCGCCTTCGGAAGTCAGAGCGGGCCTAACCCTTGAAGGTGACGATGGTCGCGCCCTCGCCGCCCTCGCTCTCCGCACCGAGACGGAACGAGGCCACCGCCGGATGCCCGCTCAAAAACTCCCAGACCACCCGGCGCAGCGTTCCCGTCCCCTTGCCGTGAATGATGCGCGCCTGAGGGATCCCGGCGGCGTAGGCGTCGTCCATATACTTGTCCAGCAAGGGCTGCGCCTCTTCGACACGCATCGCCTTGAGCATCAACTCCGGCGCGATCTGCAGCGACTTGCGCATCGCGATCTCGCTGGCCCCAGAACTCACCGAACCCGCCTTACGCTCGGCGCGCTTGTCGGCCTCCCGCGCCTCCCCCTGCTTGAGCGGGCGCAACTGCTCGATGGGCAGCGTCACCCGCATCGCCCCGACCTGCACCGCCACCACGCCCTCGCGCGGCGCTTCCAATAACTGCCCGTCCAGGTTCAGCGACATCACGCGCACCCGGTCGCCCGCCCGGAAGACGTGGCCCGGCTCGATGGGAGCCAGGTCCTCCTCCGGCAGCGCCGCCTCGGTCTGGAGCGCGCCGTAGGTCTCCGCGCGCAGCGTGTTGAGGCGCTGACGCACGCTCGGCCCCTTGCGCGCTCCCTTGTGCATCCGCTGCAGGTCTTTGAGGATGTTCTCGGCCTTGTCGGTGGCGCGGCGCAGGATCTCGCGGGCCTCCTCCTGGGCCTGCTGGCGCACGGTGCGCTGGACCTCGGCGATCTGCTGCACGCGCGTCTGGTACTCCTGGCGGGCGGCGACCGCCTCTTCGCGGGCGCGCAGGGCGTCGCGCTCGGCGTCGGCGGCGACGCGGCGGCTCTGCTCGATCTGTTGGAGCAGTTCGCCCGTCTCGATCTCGCGGCGGGAGAGGAAGGCTTTGGCCTCCTCGACGATCTCGTGGCGCAGTCCCAGGCGCGCGGCGATGTAGAAGGCGTTGGAGGAACCCGGCACGCCCAGCAGGATGCGATAGGTGGGCGAGAGCGTCTCGCGGTCGAACTCGACGGAGGCGTTCTCGACGCCGGGGCGGGCGTAGGCGTACTCTTTGAGTTCCCCGTAGTGCGTGGTCGCTACGACGCGCGCGTTGCGGCTCATCAGATGGTCGAGCAGGGATTTGGCGAGCGCCGCGCCCTCCGCCGGGTCGGTTCCCGCGCCGACCTCATCCATCAGCACGAGCGCGTTGTTGCCTATCGTCTCCACGATGCGGACGATGTTCTTCAGGTGCGCGCTGAACGTGGAAAGACTCTGCTGGATGTCCTGTTCGTCGCCGATGTCGGCGAAGACCTGATCGAAGAGCGCGATCTCGCTGTCCGGGTTGGCGGGAATCTGCATCCCGGCCAGCGTCATCAGGGTCAGCAGGCCGATGGTCTTGAGCGTGACGGTCTTGCCGCCGGTGTTCGGCCCGGTGATGAGCAGCGTGGTGAACCGCTCGCCGAGTTCGATGTCTATTGGCACGACTTTGCCGGGCAGCAGCGGATGGCGCGCGTTGTAGAGTTTGACGACGCCCTTGCGGTTCAAGACAGGCTCGGACGCGCCCATCTCCTCCGCCAGGATCGCCTTCGCATGGATCACGTCCAGGTGGCCTAGAACGGAGATCATGCGCTGTAACGGCTCGTACTGCGCGCCGACCATCCCCGACAGTTCATAGAGGATGCGGTCTACCTCCTGCTCCTCTTTGATCGCCAACTGCTTGAGTTCGTTGCCGAGTTCCGCCGTCTGCGCCGGTTCGATGAAGATGGTCGCCCCGGACTGGCTGGAATCGTGGACGAGGCCGCCGAACGCTTTGGCGTACTCCGCCTTGACCGGGATGCAGTAGCGGCCCTCGCGCACCGTGATGACAAACTCCTGAATGTAGGTGCGATACTTCTCGCTGGCGAGGAGACTCTGCAAGCGGTCGTTCAGGCGGCTATGGACAACCTTCATCTGGCTGCGCACGCGGGCGAGTTCCGGAGAGGCCGAGTCGCGTACCTCCGCGTTCTCGCTGATGCTGCTCTCGATGCTCTGCTCCAACTGGCTCAAGATGGGCAGGTTGCTTCCCATCTCCGCCAGCAGGGGATACTTCTCCTGCCGATTGAGCAGGTACATCCGCATCCGCCGTCCCGCGCTGACCGTATGCTGGACATCGAGGAGTTCATGGGGCGTCAGGCGCGTCTCGATGCGGGCGCGTTCGACAGTCGTGCGAATGTCGTGGATGCCGCCGAGCGGCAGGCCGCTATCGGTATCGCGCAGCATCCGCGCCTCGCGTGTCTCCTGAAGGCGGCGCGTGACGGTCTCCGGGTAGGGCAGCGGCTCCAACTGCGCGGCGAACTCGCGCCCGATGCCGTTGGAGGTGTGCGCCACCAGCCGCTCCAGGACTTTTCTATATTCCAGTACGTGTAGTGAATGTGCGTCCATAGCAATCCTATTATATCAGAATGTTGCCCGCAGTGGGGGCCAAATTACAATGTCGTGCTGGATAAGCCGTTTGCTAAAGAGGGAAATCCGGCAGAGGGATTTATCGTGCTGCAAGCGAACGTTCACCCGGACTACGGAACCGGAGGATGAGACGTGAGCAGTGGCGCTATCGGAAGCCTTCTCTTGATTTGCCTGGTATGGGTGTGTTCAGGAGCGGCACGGGCCGACGGGAATGATCCTATTGTGGCAGAACAAGACTTCGGCCCCGGCGTGTGGCTGGGCTATCTGGCCGACGGCTCCCCCGTTCGCACGGCCCCGGAACGCAAGGGCTGGTCGCGTGCGCCGGGAGGAATGGAAGTGGATGCCGCGCTGCGCCGGGGAGAGAAGCCTTCCGGTCGCCTGGTGTCGCTGGAGCAGGGCTTTCTCGCGTTCCGCCCGATACAGATCAAGCGGCAGTGGGATGCCATCGAGTTTGCCCTGTACAACCGGGCTGCCTCCACAGGCGCGCTTCAGTTTCGCGTCTACTACGGCATCGGCGGGCCGGAGAACTTTCGGCGCTGGCGGCACGGCTTCTTCCTGCACGAAATCCCCCTCGACTTCACCGGCTGGCGCACCTTTAGGCTGACACGAGAAGACTTCCGGCCCTACGGCGGCCCGGTGGCCTGGCTGGACGAGCAGTTGACCGGCATCGGCCTGCATGTCACGCGCCCGCCCTCCACACCGACCGCCATCCATCTGGCCGACGTGCATCTCCTGGAACTGCCGTTCGAGGCCGCCGCCGAACACGATCTGCTGCCGACGCGCAGCCAGCCGCTGACCTTCCCCATCACGATATGGAACCGCACCGGCACGCCGCAGCGCATTCGGCTCCGCGCCCTGGTCGAACCGCTGACCCTGGTGCGCAAGACGAGCGCCTTCGATTTCCAACTCTCTCAATACACGCTGGAACTGAAACCGCAGCAGTCCGCAACCGTCACTGTGACCGCAACGCCGCGCGCCGACGCGAAACCGGGAGACATCACCACGCTCGTCGTCCGGGTAGAAGAACCCGGCGACGCGCGACTCCGCCAGACGCTCCGATTGCACGCCGCGATAGAACGGGCGGGCTATGCGCTGCACCGGGAGGAGGATTTAACGGAGAAGGCGCAGACGGGCGATTTCCCGCAGCCGCCCCCGATCTCCGAGGCGGGCGAGACGATGGAGTGGCTGCTGCGCGCGGCCCGCGCCTGGCACAACGGAAACCGGCAGGCGGGCGCGCTGGCGGCGGAACGGTTCCGTCTCCTCGGCGATCCGCACAAAGGCTTTCTGGCGCTCTGCACGCAGCCGTTCTACGCGATGACCGGCTCCGCAGGCCACGAACTGCCGATGGAGAAACAGCGCGCCTGGTATCAGTCGTTCTTCTGGACTGCGCCGATCTCCGCCGCCCGCGCCTACGATATTCTGCGCCGCTCCGACCTGTTCACGGCGGAAGACCGGCGGCGCATCGAGGACAACTTTCTGCGCCCGCTGGCACGGCAGGGCCTCCTCACGCTCAACGCCTGCGCCAACGGGCAGGAGCAGGCGCTGGCTTCCACGCTGGCGACCGGGCTGGTCACGCAGGACGCCGACCTGATCCGCCGCGCCACCGGCGACGACCCGTTCGGCTGGCGGCACGTCATGGGCCACGATATGCTCAACGGCATCAGCATGGAGGGGACGATGACCTACATGTGGTACGTCACCTGGCCCTCGCTGGCGAACGCGGCGGACATGGCAAGCTGCTCCGGCATAGACCTGTTCCACATGCAATGCCCCGTGCTGACAGACCGCAACCACGTCTTTGAAGAAGATCAGGATCAGCCGTCCCGCAACAGCCTCTGGCAGCACGATACCGCGCCTGCGGCCCGCACGCGCAGCTTCATGGACTGCCTGCGCGGCATGGTCTCCCTCACCTACCCGGACTGGCATTTCCCCAAGCTGAACGACACGGAGGACGACACCTGCCTGCCGATCCCGGTCGTCTACTTCCGCAATCCCCTGGTGCGCGACGAGACGCGCGCCCTGCTCGGCGATACGGAACCCTTTATACCGGACGACTACGGCGAGCGCTTCGCCCTGCCGCAGAAGCCTGGCGCGCTCAAACGGCCCAGCGTCAATCTGCCCGCCATCGGCCTGGCGATCCTGCGCAACGGCGACGGCAACCGGCTGGAAGATCAGTATCTCCTGCTGAAATACGGCCCGCACGGCGGCGTTCACGGGCATCGCGATAAGCTGGAGTTCGTCTACTGGCGGCACGGCAAGGAACTGGCTCCCGACCCGCCCATCTGTGACCTGAACGAACACTGGGCGACCTATCTTCAGCAGACGGCGGCGCACAATACCATCGTCATTGACGGCGAATCCCAGCTTCCGAGTACGGGCGAACGCTGCCTGACCTTCGCGCCTCTGCCGGGACTTCAGGCAACCGAACTCGAAGCGACCGCCGCCTACTCGCCTTCCGGCGCATGTGTCTCCCGGTTCGCGCTGCTGAGCGAGGAGTACGCGCTGCTGCTCGACCGCGTGGACGGCCCCGGCAGGCACACGATAGACTGGCTGATGCACGGCGCGGGGCAGCAGAGCGCGGTGCAGGTCTCCCTGCCGATGCAGGAGCGGAGCGGCCCTCTGGGCGAGAAGGACGGCTACCGCTGGATCACGCGAATGGGCGAGGGGAGTGCCACCGGTGCGTGGGAGGCGAACTGGGACATAGGCGACGGCGTGGGACTGCGGCTGCTGGCGCTGAACCAGGAGCCGGAAACCGTGCTGACAGGCCGGGGCTGGAGGGGATGGCGGCGCGGGCATGACCCGGCCACCCTGAACGGGCGCAAGCTGCCCGCCTGGGAAGGGCCGGATGAGATGCTGCCGGATGCGGTCGTTATTGCGCGGCGGGAGACGCTGGGCCAGCCGGTCCAGTTCCTGTCGCTGATCGAGGGTTTCCGGGGTCAGCCTGCCGTCCTCTCTGCCCAGGCGCAAGGCGACACTGTGCGAGTCCGACTGCGTTCCGGCGCGGAGGAGACCTTCCGGTTTACGCCAGGCGCAAAGGAGGGCCAGCCGACGGCCTGCGCGTTCGTCCGGCGCGAGAACGGAACGCCGGTTCGTGTGGCGATTGTGCAGGGACAGGCCGTCTCCGAGGGAGACGAAACGCTGCTGACGACGGATCGGCCTGTACGGGGCTGCGCGGTCGAGTACGTGGGCGATGAGGCGCGTATCACGGCGCTGGAGTCGTGCGCGCTCACGTTCCTTCCGCCGCGCCCGGTACAGAGGATTCGCGTAAACGGCAAGGCCGTGAAAGCGGAGCCGGTCGGCGCGCGGCTGCGCGTAAAGGCGAAAGTCAGCCCGTCTCCGGCAGGAAGGTCGGCATCACCACGCCGGTCGGAGGCGTCCACGCGCCGCGCACCTGGGCAAAATGCAACTCGCAGTTCCTCGCGCCCCATTTATACATCTGCTGCACTAACGAATCACACGTGACCGGAACCAGCCAGACGGGCTGCCGTCCCCGGTTCTGGTTCAACTCAGCGCAGATCAGAGCGGCGGCGTCCTCCTGCGTGCGGCAGATTCCCGGCCCCAGCATGTTGCTGCCCGGATGCGCGACGGAGACGAGAACGCCGTCCAGCCGCCCGTCTGCGCCCTCGATCACCGAGGTATGCCAGATGCCGTCCTGGTTCGCGATGAAGTAGCGATAGTCTTTCTCCCGACGGATATGGCCGAGTTCCCTTTCCAGGTCGGCGATAGCCTCCACGTCCGCCGCCGTCGCCGCGCGCACCCGCTCGTATCCCGGAGGCGTCTCCGGCAGGCCGCTCTCCGGCACGCGCAGAATCATGTCCTGATAGGCCGCGCGCGGCACGAACCCGGCCCGTGTGTAGAGGGAGAAGGAGTCCAGGTTCATGGCGCTGGATACGAGGCGGAGCGGCTTGCCCTGCGCCTCCGCAATGGCGATAATGAACTGCAACAGCCGCCGCGCCACGCCCATCCCGAAGTAGTTGGGATGCACGTTCATGATGCCGAGCGAGACGTGCGTTTCGCGCGGATGATAGAAGCAGGAGCCTGCCAGCCGCCCGGTGCGCTCATTTTCCGCGACGACGCAGCAGCCGGGATCGAGCGCCTCATAGACCGCGCAGAACAGTTCCGTGTTGGCGGGATCGCCCGTAAAGATAGGGGGCTTGCCGTTGGCCCGGTACCAGGTGTTGGTCGAGACGTAGATCAGTTCGGCCACTTCCGACCAGTCGTCGCGTGTCATGGCCCGCAGGGAGAGAGTGGTCATGGGCGTCTCCGCTATTTGCCGTTGCCGGAGTCGGGGCGCTGCGGGTTGACGATGATGCCGTCGAAGATGGCGGCGTCCGTCTTGACATGGCAGTCTTTGCCGACGACGCAGCGTTCCAGGTGCGTGCCGCGCATGACGACCGCGCCCTCCCAGAGGATGCTATCCTGCACGGACGCGCCCTCCTCCACCGCGCAGTTGTCGCCGATGACCGTGTTCTCCAGGACTTTCGCCCCAGCCAGAATCTTCACATTGTTGCCGATGGCGACCGGATAGCCGATCTCCGCCGTCTCGTCTATCTCCACGTTATCGCCCATCCAGGTATATTTGCGTACCTCATTGAGCGGCAGTTGCGTGTTCACGCGGCCTTCGAGAACGTCCTTGTGCGTCTGCTGGTAGATCTTCAGGTTGCCCACGTCCTTCCAGTAGGCGGCGGTCAGGTGGCCGTAGAGCGGGAGACGCTGTTCCAGCAGCAGCGGGAACACCTGCTTGCCGAACAGATAGAAGACGCCGCGCGGGATCAGCTCGAAGATCTCCGGCTCGAACACATAGACGCCCGTGTTGGCCGTATTGGAAAAGATGACCTCGCCTTTCGGTTTCTCCAGAAAGCGCGTGATGCGGCTGTCCTCGTTCATCAGGACGATACCGTACTCGCTGGGGTCGTCCACCAGGGAGAGGGCGATGGTCGCCAGCGCGTTCTTGTCTTTGTGCGTGCGAATGAGGCGAGACAGGTCCATGTCGGTCAGGTCGTCGCCGCCGATGACGATGAACGTGTCGTCCCTGAAAAAATCTTCGACGCGCTTGACGCTTCCGGCATCGCCCCACAGCCTGTCCTCATGCGACCAGTGGATTTTGACGCCCCATCTGGAGCCGTCGCCAAAATAGTCTTCGATCTGATCGCCGAGGTAGTGCAGGTTCACCATGATCTCGTTGAAGCCGTGCCGCTTCAGCAGCTCCACCAGATACTCCATGACCGGGCGATTGACGATGGGAACGAGCGGTTTGGGAACGTTGCGGGTCAGCGGGTCGAGGCGGGAACCGACACCGGCGGCCAGTATCATCGCTTTCATATTGATCGGTACTCCTGGATTTGACTCTGCTTGCGTGACTACGGATGGGCGGGAACGCTCTCCTAGATTGTCGGCATGGCGGCAAGCGCGCTCTATAGCAGGAGGGCGTTCGTCTGCTCACCATTACGCGATTCCAGCACAAATCGTGCCAGACCGCAGAGGAGCGGAGGCTTGCCTATCCGCCGCGCGCCAAAACCCGGCAAAAAACGCAGCGCAATCGAGGACGTATGGAGCGGCTCTCAGCGCAGTTCCAGCCGCGCCAGCCAGTCAAACCCGGAGACGGGTGCGAGGTGGAAGGTATGGATGATCTGCTTCCAGGCCGGTAATCCCGCCGTCGCCAGGCTCGAATCGAGATAGACGGGCTTGCCCTCGCGTATCCAGGCGGCAAGCTGTCCGTTTGCCAGCGCCTCGTCCGCCGTCAGGGGGCAGGCGTCGTGCGCGCCCGCGCGCCGCAGGGCGGGAAGGCGGGCATCCAGAAAGAGTCGCGGCGGCGGGTCGAGATGCGGCACGCGCCGGGGGGTCACCAGCTTCGAGGCGTACTCGATCTCGCGGGAAAGCGGAAGCGCCTGCCGATGCGTGCCGCGCAGCGCCATCGGCTCCATATAGACCGGGTCAATCGCCGTGATGAGAATGGCGTTGTCCGGGGTTGCCTGTCCCATGCTCTGCGCGACTTCCCGGCGCAGCGGAAACGGGTCCGGCTTTTCGAGCCGCACGAGCGGGCAGACGATGAGCGCCAGAAACGCTGTCAGCGCAGGCAGGAGCCAGTCGCGCCGTTTCCAGGCTTCCGGCAGCAGAACGGCCAGTCCCGCGCCGCCGAGAACGCGCAGCAGCGCCAGGCCGAGCAGATGGAAGCGCGGCCCGACCGCGAAGTAGAACAGATGGAAGAGGGAGATGGGAACGGCAGCCAGCAGGAGATAGACCAGCGCGGCCCGCCACCCGGCGACACGCCGCGCCGCCAGAATCGCCAGCCCCACGATTCCCATCGCCAGCGTCACGGCCAGGGGAAGCGTTGCCAGGCTGTCCAGGTTGCCGCGCACGTAGCGCAGCGAGAAGACCAGGTTCGGGTAGTCGTAGGGAACGGAACACCAGAAATGATAGCCGGTGCGCCGCCATTCGCCGAAGGTCAGGCGGTTGTAGAGCAGCGTGGCGGCAAGGAGCAGCGCGGTCGGCAGGAGCAGCGTCAGCGCATTTGTGACGAGGCGTTCGCGCCGCCGCACGGCCAGCGCCAGGAAGGGCAGGAGGGTGGCGATCCCCTCGCTGCGCATGGCGAATGCGCCCGCCGTCACCAGACCGGCCAGCGCATAGTCGCGCCAGGCCGCGCGCTCAACCATCCGCAGAAAGAGCCAGCAGCCTGCCAGCCCGAACGCGACAAAGGGAACCTCGGTCATGATCTGCCGCGCCGAGAACGCGAACACGGTATCGGAGACGACGGCGACCGCCGCCAGCACGCCGCCCCACTCGCCTGCCAGCCGCATCCCGATGCCATAGGCTGCCAGCGTCGCAATAATCGCGCACGCCAGAATCGCTAAAATGCCGTTGCCAAGATCGCCGGGAAAAAAGAAGTAGACCGGAGCCAGTACGAAGGCCGGGAACCAGAGCGGGTAGCGCGGCGGATAGGCGACGCCGTTGATGACGATGGTATAGTGGCCGAACAGCGCCAGTCGCTGCGCGCCGACGGCATATTCGACCGTATCGGGAACGACATCCAGGTTCGAGGCGCTATAGGGCGAGCGGTAGAGCAGGATGCCCGTGAGCAGAACGAGGAGCGCGGGCAGCAGCCAGCGAATGCGAAACTGCGGAGTCATCGAGATGGGCTGTTGCAGGGAGACAGGCATGAGGGAGGATTCGGCTTCTGCGCCGGATTTCCTGCCGGGCCGGGAAGTTACGAAATCCGACAGGATTTCGCCGGGATTCGGTCGAATGAACTGGCGAAGCAGAATTCAGAAAAGATGTCGTATCGTCACATAGGAGAGAAGGAGAGAGCAGGGATGCCGGTACATGAAGGGCAGAGAGAGGTCGCTGCAGACGCGGATTTTGCGGAGGCGCGCGGCTGGGTACGAAACGCGGAGGCAGGTTTTCCGCTGGTTCCTTCGCCTGCCTATGCGACCGAACGCGGCACGCCCTATCTGCGCGTCCCCGGCGTCGCGCTGCTCGCGAAACCTGCCGTCCATATCGGCAACCTCGCGGACTTCCTCGGCGGCTTCAACCCGGAACTCGACTTCCTGCAGTATCTCGACGACCCCACGCCGCTTCCGCCCGCCGCGCAGCTTTGCAAAACGGCCGGACAGCTTTGTTATGCAAGCTTCGGGCCGAAGCGCACGCTGAACGCCAGGGCCGACCGCTATTTTGCCAATATCAAAGAGTCGGGGCATGGCAGCGTTCTGGAACACGCGAACTTCACGTTCCTGTTCTACGGAACTTCCCGGAGCGTCACCCATGAATTGGTCAGGCACAGGGCCGGCTTCGGATTTTCCCAGCTATCGCAGCGGTATGTTTCGGGCAAAGCGCTGCGGTTCGTGGAGCGGCCCGAATATGTCCACGATGCGGAACTGCACGCCGCCTTCGAGCGGCGCATAGACGCCGCCGCCGAGGAGTACGACCGAATTGCGGAGCGCCTGCTGGAAGCGCAGAAGGCCGGAAACGAACTGCTCTCCGGCGAGGCCCGCACCGACCTGCGCAAGAAAGTCCAGCAGGCGGCGCGCTCTGTCCTGCCCAACGAGACGGAAGCGCCCATCGTCGTGACCGCCAACGTGCGCGCCTGGCGGCACTTTATCGAGATGCGCGCCAACCCGCACGCCGAGATCGAGATTCGCGCGCTGGCGTTCCGTACCTATCTATGCCTGGCTGCCGTCGAGCCGATCCTGTTTGCCGACTACCGTATCGCCGCCCTGCCCGACGGCACGTTCGGCGTCGAAACCGACTACCCGAAAGTTTAGCCCCCGGAGGGGCCAGAGAAAGGCTGATTATGGCAGCGTCCGGCGCTCCTGCAGGCGAAGTCACCTTGATGTTTACCGATATTGAGGGGTCTACGCGAGGTTGGGACACCTACCGCGAACGCTTCCACGAAGCCCTGCAGCGCCATAACGCCCTCATTCGGGAGGCCATCGCCGCCTGGAACGGTTATGAAGTCAAGACCATCGGCGACAGCTTCATGGTGGCGTTCTCCGATCCGCTCGATGCCGCGCTCTGCGCGCTGGAGGTGCAGCGCCGCATCGAAAACGGGCCGTTTGCGGCGGTCGGCGGGATGCGCGTGCGCGTCGGCCTGCATACCGGGCTGCTGGAGCCGATAGGCGGCGACTACTTCGGCCCGCCCGTCAACCGCGCCGCCCGTATCGAGCGCGCCGCGCACGGCGGCATGATCCTCCTCTCCGCCGACACCGCGCAGCGTATCGAAAAGCTGCTGCCCCCGGAAGCGCGCCTGCTCGATCTGGGGCTGCACCGGCTCAGAGACCTCGGCGCGGCTCAACGCCTCTTCCAACTGAACCATCCCGACCTGCCTGCGCGCAACTATCCGCCCCTGCGCACCCTGGAAGCCCTGCCGCACAACTTCCCGGCTCAGGTCACCAGCTTCATCGGGCGGGAGCGCGAGATCGCCGAACTGACCGAACTGATCGTGGGCCGCAACGCCCGTCTCGTCACGCTGACCGGGCCGGGCGGCAGCGGCAAGACGCGCCTCTCCATGCAGTTCGCCGCCGATAGATTGCAGGACTTTCCCGACGGCGTCTGGATCGTCGAACTCGGCCAGGTCATGGACGCCAACGAAGTGCCGACCGCGCTGGCGCTGGCCCTCAGCGACTCCCTCTCGACCGACAGCGACGCCGACGCCCGCGCCCAGGTGTTCGACTTCCTCGCGCCGCGCAAAAGCCTGCTCGTGCTGGACAACTTCGAGCAGGTCATTGACGCCGCGCGCTTTGTCAGCGACCTGCTTCGCGCCTGCCCGCATCTCGTCTGCCTGGTCACCTCCCGCCAACTGCTGCGCATCTCCGGCGAACACGAGTTTCCCGTCACGCCGCTCGCCCTGCCGCCGCCGGGCGTCACGGTCGAAACCTGCCTCAACTTCGAGAGCGTGCGCCTGTTCGTCGAGCGGTGCCAGGCGGCCCGCCCGGATTTCGCCCTGACATCGGAGACCGCGCCGGTCGTCGCCGACATCTGCCATCGCCTGGAAGGGCTGCCTCTGGCGGTGGAACTGACCGCGACGCTGGTGCGCGGCATGACGCCCCCGCAGATACTCACCCGCCTGAACGACCGGTTCCGCCTGCTGGCGACCGCGCGCCGCGATCTGGAGCCGCGCCAGCGCTCTCTGCGCGGGGCCATTGACTGGAGCTACGACCTGCTGACCGAGGAGGAGCGCGCCCTCTTCGCGGAACTCTCCGTCTTCGCGGGCGGCTTCTTTCTGGAAGATGTCGAGGCCGTGTGCAGCGCGCCCGACGCCCTGATGCTCGTCTTCGATCTGCGGGACAAGTCGCTGCTGCGCGTGGGCGAGCAGTTAGAGCAGACGCGCTACTCGCTCCTGGACACGCTGCGGGAATATGCCCTGGAGAAGCTGGAGAGCCGGGGCGAACTGGAGGCGCTGCGCCGCAAGCACGCCCTCTATTTCCTGGAACAGGCGGAGCAGTGGGCCGACCAGCTTACGGAGGGCGATGCCATTGATGCGATGCGCCGGATGACGGTGGACATAGATAACATGCGCGCGGGCATGGCCTGGGCCGAGGCGCGGCAGGAGCCGTCTGTCATCGCGGGCTACAGCGCGGCGCTGGCCTGCTACTTCCTGCGGCGCGGCCCCTACGCGGAGGCGGAACGCTGGCTGCGGATGGCCGAGCAGAGCGAACAGGAACTGGCCGAGCGGGAAGACGCGGAGGCCGCGCTGCGGGAGGGCAGCCATACGCGCCGACTGGCCCGCATCCTGCTTCGGCGCGGGCTGGTGCATTACAAACAGGCGCAGTACGATCCGGCAGCGGACTGTTTCCGCCGTTCTCTGGAACGGTTCACGCAGGTGCAGGACTGGCGGCGCATCGTCTCCGCGCTGACGAATCTGGGAACCATCGCCTGGGCCACCAGCCACTACCGCGAGGCGCAGGCCCGCTGGGAAGAGGCGCTGGAGATCGTCCGGCAGCGCCATCTCACGCGCGATGAGGGCGACCTGCTGACGAACCTGGCGTTTCTGTGCGCCAATCGGGGGGAGAGCGAGCAGGCCCGCCGCTATTTCGAGCAGGCGCTCGACCTGCTGCGGCGCACCGGGGACATGGAGGGGCTGGCCTACGCGCATTTCAACTGCGCGGAACTGCTGCTCAACCAGTATGGCGATCTGCCGGAGGAGGAACAGGCCCGGCAGGGCGCGGAGCAGCTCTCTCGTGTTCAGGAGCATATCGAGGAGAGCCATCGCCTGTTCGAGACGATGAGCCACAGCGAAGGCATCGCGCAGTCTACCGAGCGTCTGGGACTGCTGGCGCTGCTGCAGGGCGACGCCTCACGAGCGGAAGAGCTGTGCCGCCGGGCGCTGCGGCTGAGCGAGGAGAACGACGACCGGCGCTGCCAGTTGAGCGCGCACCGCGATCTGGGCCGTATCGCGCTGTATAACGCCCTGGCTGAGACCGAGGGGAATGCGCGCAGGGCAGCCTTCCATCTGGCGGCGGCGCATCTGGAGGCCGCGCTGCGCTTTGCGGAGGAACTGGAAGATGCCTCCGAGGTGGCGGGAACGCTGCGGTATATCGGCCAGGCCGCCGAAGCGCGCGGCGATCTGGCGGCGGCGCTGCGGGCCTATCTGGTCTCCGAACGGGAATGCGCGGGCCTGGAACTGCCCTGTCCGCCCGCCCTGCAGACGGCGCGGGAGCGCGTCGCGGCCCGGCTGCCGGAAGCCGCGCGCCAGCAGATCAAAGCCGAGGCCGAACAGCTTTCCGCGCGTCACGCTGCCGAGCAGGCTCTCGCCGCCTTTCGCCAAACGTGAGGAAATCACATTTC
>DASRGL010000186.1:0-23804 GCA_035651115.1 Chthonomonadaceae bacterium | reverse complement strand
AGAACTTCGCGTCGCGCAGCCGTTCCAGCCCGACCGGGCCGACTGCCGCCCAGGTGTGCGTGGGAGAGATCAGGAAGAAGGAAGGAGTCAACTCGACGGAGCAGGACTCGGCGGCGCGCATGTCCTCCTGAATACGCGCGGCGGCTGGCGAACCCTCTCCTGCGTGCAGGTCTGCCGTAAAGCGATCGGCATCCAGACCGGCCATCTCCGCCAGTGCCGTCAGCGCCGCCTCGGTGTTTTCCGCCTGCGTCCAGTCCTCCTGCATCGTGTAGAGCAGGTCGGCCAGCTTCCAGAACTTGTTTTGCGCGCGGGCCGCTTCCGCCGCCAGCGCGCCGAGCATGGCGTGAGGATGCTGCATCGTATGGGGAAAGTGCCGATAGATAAGCTTCAGATCAGGCCGCTTGCGCAGCAGGTCGTCGAGGATCGGCTGCGCTTTCGCGCAGGTCGGACACTCGAAATCGCCGAAATAGACGAGCGTGTAACGGGCGGACGCCGCGCCGCGCTCCGGCCGGTCGTGGCCGAGCAGCGTCTCCTTCAAGACGAGGGCCGTCACGTCCGTTGGGTCGCCCAGATGGCGGGCCTGCGCCTCTTTATCCAGGAAATTCGGCACGATATAAGCAAGAAAGAGCAGAAAGGCGGCGATGAGGACGATCTGAAGGATCGTCTCCTGACGAGATTTCATTCGCGTTCCCTCGATGGCCCCGAAACGCTCTCCGGGAGTTCGGCGGGGTCGGCGGAGCCTATCCCCTGCGCGCGCGCCAGGGAGCCGTTCCGGGCCGTCCCTGCTGCAAGAAGCGCCTCCGCCTGGCTCAGCGCGGCGCGCAGACGGGCCTCGCCCGGCGCGCGCCCGGCGGCATCGCGCAGGATCTCGACGGCAGCCTGCGGCGCCTCCAGGGCCAGCAGCGTCTCGCTGAGCGCCAGGGCGGTCTCGACGTTGGCCGGATCGCTTTTGTACTGCGCGCGCAGCGCCTCCTGCCGGGTGGCAAGGTCGCTCTCCCGGCGGAACTCCTTGAGCGCGCGGGCCGCCTCCTCCTGCCGTCCGAGGTCTTTATAGAGCCGCGCCAGCAGATAGAGGGCGCGCGGATAGTGCTTTCGCCCGCGCACGGCGTTGCGGGCATAAGGCAGCGCCCTTGCCGCCTGATGCTGCCCCTGATAGAGACGCGCCAGATCGTAGCTGGCCTCCGGGTAGTCCGGCCGCGATTCCAGCGCGCGGCGCAGATGGTCTTCGGTCTGCCGCGCGCTGTCCGGGCGGGACGGCAGATGGGCATAGGCATAGCCGAGCCAGCGGTGCGCTCCGGCGTGGCGCGGGTCTCTGGCGACGACGCCGTTCAAGACTTGGATGGCCCGATCGTACTGCCCGCCGAGAGCCAGGTCGCGCCCATACACGAACTGGACGAAGAGCCGGTCGGGAAAGGCGCGGGCCGCGCGCTCCAGGTGATACAGCGCGGCCTGCGGCGTCGCGTCATGCTCGGAGAGCAGCCCGGCGAGGAGATGGGCCTCTCCGCAGTCGGGATCGAGTTGCAGTTCCTTCGCAGCGTCCCTCCGCGCCGAGGCGCGCTTGCCGATCTGAAACTCACACTCCGCCAGTCGGCACCAGGCGTGTTTCGGCTTGATAGCATGGGCCAGATACGCTTGCCAATAGTCTATCGCCGCCACCTGGTCGCCCTGCGCAGCCGCGATCTCGGCGAGGGCGCGATAGGGAGGCGCAAAACGTGGGTCGAGGCGGATAGCCTCGGCATAGACGGCTTTGGCGTCCTCCACCAGGTGGGCGTCGGCAAGTATCTTGCCGCGTTCATAGGCTGCGGCTGCCGGAGAAGGCCGAAACCGTCCGTAAAGGAAGAGAGCCGCCCCGATCCCGACGACCATCGCGCCGAGAACGAGGCGGCCAGACTGACTGCGCAGAAACTTCATTGTCTAACCGGACTGACTCACGTTGCTTCGCTGTTCCAGGTACGTTCCATACCCGGTCTGCGAACCATCCGTCACTTATACACGTCGCAGAGATTGTCCGACTGGTCCTGATCCATCCACCAGCTCCAGCCCCAGTGCGAACTCGACTCGAAGTCGCCGTCTTCTTCCAGGCCCCACAGATTGTAGGTTCCCGCCACGCCGCGCGGCCCGATGCGCGCCAGCGTCGCCGGCAGCTTGTAGGCTTTGGAATGGCCGTCGAAGAAGGCCCAGTTCATACTTCCGCCCTTGCCGCGATGCGTGAAGAACGCCTGGTTCGCGCCGTTGATGCCCGGATCGCACGACCCCGCCGATTTCCAGGCCGACCAGTCGCCCTGGTTGTTGCACGGCCAGTTGGACTCCAGCAGCATCACCGTCTCCGCCGGACGCTTGAGGCCCGCCAGCGGCACGCCGACGTTATCGCGCGGGTCGAGGTAGTACTCGATTACGCCGTTGGTGGCATAGGAGACTTTGAACTGCTTGTTGACCTCTTCGGTCGCGTGTTCGCGATAGGGATTCGACGGACACAGCATCAGTTGATAGCTCTTGAAGTAGGGGAGAAGCGCCGTGCGCCAGCCCTCCATCGGCGGATACTGCGAGTTATCGCTCTGGCAGTAGCCCGCGCTCTCTTTATTGGTCGTGCGGGTCGGCGCGGTGCGCTCATCGTAGTCCTGCGCGTACATCATCATCGCCGTCCCCAACTGTTTCAGGTTGCTGAGGCAGGAGGTGATGCGGGCCGATTCACGGGCCTGCGCGAAGACCGGAAAACAGGATCGCAGCGAGAATTGCGATAATGGCAATAACGACGAGCAATTCGATCAAGGTGAAGCCGGACGGCTTGCCTTTGTGCATAGAGACTTCCTCCTTTGAGAAGTGTAGAGACGGTTCCCTCGGATGGACTTTCGGGCGCGAGGCCACGCGGATTACTGCCCGCCCGGCATCCCGGCCCCACCCGGCGCCGTCCGCATCCGCATGTGTTCCCGCGCATTTTCCAGCACCTTCATGGGGACTTTCGGCGGTTCGGAGGACGGAGCGCCGGAGCGTATGAAACTGACAAGACTATAGACCAGAGCGCCGACGGCCAGCACCACGATCACCACGATGACGGGCATCGGAATCTTGTTTAAGATGGCGGTTCACCTCCCTTCCCGATGGCAAAGTTTTGTATCCAGACAGAACCTATTTCTCGCTGCCGTTCCCGGCGCCCTTCGCCGCCTCCTGCTCTCCACTCTTCCCGGCAGGCTTCTCCGGGATGCCTGCGGGACGTTTCGCTGCGGCTTTGGCTTGATCCGCCTTCTTCAGCCGTTCCTGCACGCCCTTATCTATCCAGGGCGGAAGCGCGGGCTTATCCGATTTCGGCGCTTCCGAGGAGAACCACATGGCGGCAAAGACGATGCCCAGGAACAGCAGGACGATCAGAACGCCGACGACCGGGTTGAGCTTGACATTCATCGCGTGACTCCTCCAGGATCGGGCCTGGCTCGAGGGCCGGCATTGGACGACGGAAGCGCCCGCTGCCGCGCGCGCAATCGCTGTAACTCGGTCCGGGCCTCCTCCCAGTCCGGCTTGAGTTCCGCCACCTGCGTAAAGGCGGCGATGCCCTCACGCAGGTTTTCCGGCGTGGCGGGCCGCGCGGCGAAAACACTGCCCAAGACGTACCAGGCCGTCGGGTAGCGCGGCCAGCGCGCCACTACCGCGCGCGCCGTGCGCTCTGCGCCGTCGAGATCGCCCGCCGTTAGTTGGGCCTGCGCCAGCGAGGTGACGATCTTCTCATCGTCGGGCGCGAGGGCGGCGGCGCGCGTCAGTTCCGTCACCGCTCCCGACTTCTCCTGGCGGTCACCGAGCAGGATGCCGAGCAGCGCATGAGCGCGGGGACATTGCGGCTCGATCACGACCGCCTGCCGGGCAGTCTCCAGCGCCTTCTCCCCCTGGCCGGTGCGGGTATAGGCTTCCGCCAGATTGCAGAGCGTATGGTCTGCATTGGGAGCCAGTTGGCGAAGACGTTCCAGGAGCGGCAGCGCCGCCTCCGGGCGGTCTGTTTTCATATAGAGCGCGGAGAGCAGTTGATACGGCTCCCGGCGCGACGGGGCGAGGCGAAGGGCCGTGCGCCACTCCTGTTCGGCCTCTGTGAGCTTGCCCGCCTGCTGCATCGCGACACCCTGCAAAATATGGGCCTGTACCGGTCGGTCGCGCAGGAAGCGCAGGTTCAGCGCCACGGCTGCCACCACGCAGACGAGCAACAGGCTCCCTAAGAGCCGCCGCCCGAACGGTCGCCGGGGGGTAGACGTCACCGATTCCATCGCCGTAGATGGGTGCGCGCTCATGCGATTCAGGGACTCCATACAGCGGGGCGTGGGCGTCTTACCCTCTCGCCGCCCCCACGCCCGCCTTGCAGGCCAGCGAGTTCTCTATAGATTTAGCACATGACCAATATAACATCGCTTCCTCTCAAAGTCAAGAGTTCTCCGGCAAAAAAATGCAGCCCAGGGGAATCCGGGGCAGAGTCGGTACGCATCTCGGTGTGTCCATTGGCGGACGCGCGCCGTGCAGGCATCAGGGCCAGAAGGCGTATGTTGGAATGTGGAACGCGATTCCGATCAGCGTCCACAGGCTGCCGAGGACGCACTCGCCAAGCACGATTCCCAGGAAGAAGGGGAGCGCCTGCCGGTAGGCGCGCAGCCCGCCGTAGCGCAACAGCAGCGCCTTGACCACCCAGGCGATAAACAGCGACGACCAGAGCAGGCTCATAGACCAGTCGCCGGAGACGGCATAGCCGACCGGATGCAGCGGGAAGCGCGCGTAGCGCAGGCGCAGGGCCGTCAGCAAAAGCGTTACACCGATACCGACGAACACATTGATGCGATAGTTCACTTGCGCGCGCGGCGAGGAGGGCGTCTGCAGCCAGCCCTGCATCCGCAGCCAGGGTTCGCTGCCGAAGATAAGCTGCACGTTGGGCGGGGCGATCTTCTCCGCCGCGCCGTAGCGGTAGCTCTGGTCGAGGTCGGCCCAGAACGCGCAGATAGCCCCGAATAGGATCGCCAGCATCATTGCCCAGAACAGCTTGCGGTAGCTCCCGCCGACGCGCTCGCCGATCTTGAAACTCTCCAACTGCACGGGCATCGGGTGGGAGCGGTAGGCGCGATTGAAGCCGTAGAACATCGAGAACATGACCAGGTCGGGGCGGGAGATCTGCGTCGAGGACATGGCGAGCGGGATCGTGTTGTCCGGGCCGGAGACCTGTAAGTCGTGCGCAGGCGGGCCGAGTTCAGCGCGCATCCGCGTGATGGAGACGGAGAGCAGCAGGTAGAGCGCGAAGAAGGCGGCGATCATCACGGGCGTCATGCCGCAGGCCCGGCAGAAGAGGAAGAGGGCGGCGCTGCCCGCCAGCAGGCCGAAGACCGCCCAGCGATAGGGCAGCGGCTCGTCGGCGTCCCGCAAGCCCGCCCGCCAGTCCCACAGGCCGCGCCAGATCGCGATGAAGTGGCGGCGGCTGACCCAGAGCGCGGAGATAGCGACGCCGAGGTAGGCTCCGAACCCCTGCGGCTCCTGATAAGGGAACCCGCCCGCCTCGCGCTGATAGCCGTAGATCGCGCCGACCAGGGGAATCAGCCGCCAGACCCAGGTGAAGAACCAGGAGGAGAACAGCAGGTCCACCGGCAGCAGCATTCCCAGTCCGACGCCGAGAGGATAGGGCGTCAGCGACATCCAGCCGAGCGAATTCCAGGGCGGCGTGGTCAGATAGGTGTTCAGGTCCTGCGCGCTGTCGAACCGCTTCAAGGGCAGCGTCGGGATGGAGGGATAGAGATAGGCCAGGCCGTTCCAGAGTTCCAGCGCGCCGGAGAGACAGACGCCGCCCCAGAAGAGGCGCGTCTTGAAGAGTTGCGTGCGCGGATTGACCATCTCCAGCGGCAGCATCACCAGGGGATAGGCTAGCTTCTCGCTCTGCGTCCACTGCCGCCGCAGCAGCGTGTTGATGCAGAGCATGACGAAGCAGAGTACGGTCAGGAAGGCCGTCCACCAGAGTACTGGCGTCAGCCAGGCGCGCAGGTTGTGCGGGCTGTAGAGCGTTCCCGTTCCCGTGTAGAACTCCCGGAGCGCCTGCGGGTCGGAGACGGAGAGCCATTTCGGAACGTAGGGGACGATCTCGGTGGCCCAGTTGTTCTCCGGGCGCGCAAAGTAGTGGACGTGCGCCAGGAGGGGCAGCAGCACCTCGATCATGTCGTGGCCGGTGATGGCGGAGGCGATGCCGAGCAGGATATAGACCGTGAGCAGTTCGCCGGGAGTCAGCGCCAGCCGGGGCGCGACCTTCCGCAGGAGAGCGTTCAGGGCGATAAGGACGACCAGCAGGAAGACAACGTTGAAGAAGAGGGAGATGGTGGTCGGGTGGCCGGAGTAGCGGGTGACCTCCATCAGGATGATCCAGTAGGCGTTGAAGGGCATCAGCAGCAGCGCCAGAACCACCGCCCGCAGCGTCACCATGCGGGCGGGCTGCGGCGCGCTCTCCCGTTGCCTCTTTGTCTGGACTTTTTCGGCCCTCTTTTGACGAACGTGCAAAGCGTCGGCCCCCTGAACTGTCCCACCCCCCGGCCCCCTCCCTAAAAGGAGGGGGAGCAAGGGCGGAAGCGTCTATCCTGACCCGCTCCCTCCCCTTCGCAAAGGGGAGGGCAAACGCCTTAATGCTCCCTCCCCTTCGCAAAGGGGAGGGTTGGGGTGGGGTCTCTCACCAGCGCACGGAGGGGTCGCGGCGCTCTTCAGAAGCGATCTCGCGCATCGGGCAGGCGTCCGTGTCCAGCGCGGCGCGCTGGTAGAGCGGCAGGGTCTTGCCGCCGGGAGCCATCGCAACGACCGTATCGCCGCGCCACTTGATGCGCAGCGGCCAATCCAGCAGGACTTCGGCGCGCTCCTCGATCTTAAGCGGATAGCGCAGGGTGATGACATCGTCCGGGTGGGCTTCCGCGATACGGACATAGGCTCCCCGACGCACATAGCGCGCGGGTGCGCCGTTCTGCTCGACGGAGAGGGCGGCATCGGGCAGCGCGCCTGGCACACGGATAGAGAGCGGGCCTTCCGAGCGCATCCGAACCTCCAGACGGCCCTCGTGCGGCTGATAGCTCAGCACGTCCGCCTCCCGGCTGTAGCGGTTGAGATGCAGGTTGACGTAGAGGCCGTCGGGCTTGCGGGTCAGGATATGATCCCAGGCCAGGAAGAGGGCGCGCGGCCCCGCGCCGCAGCAGCAGCCCATCAGGACGTTGTCGGCCAGGAACTCGTTCGGCAGCGTACGGCCTGCAAAGCCGCCCATGATCCGCGCGTCCATCTGGCAATAACTGTTGATCACGTCGTCCTCCGGCAGTTCTCCGGCGGGGCGCGGCAGCCACTCCGCGCGCGTCCACTGGCTCTCCATCAGGTGGTTGCGGACGAACCGTTCGGCGTGATCCCAGTATTCCGGGTGGCCCGCTTCCGCCAGCTTGAGCGCGATGTGCAGCATGTCCGTGATATTGCAGGTCTCGCTGTGCTTGGTGGTGTAGTAGTCTTCCGTCCCCACGCCCTCCGGGAACCAGCCGAACGAGCCGCTGGTGGTCATGGCCCAGTCGTAGGCGCGCTTGACCCAGGGGATGAACTCCGGCTTGTCGGTGAGCAGGGCGTAGCGGAGGATGCCCGCCATCGCCAGCGTGCGCGTGTGGAAATGCCCGGCGGCAAGGTGCATCTCGTCCGGCCAGAAGGAGCCGTCGGGCCGGAAGATGTGCGACTCGTCCATGATATAGTGCAGGAAGCGGCGGGCCAGTTCCAGGGCGCGCTCGTCGCCGCTGACCTCGGCCCATTTGACGAGAGGCAGGATCAGCGCGCCGCCGTTGTAGCAGCACGCCTCGCCAGGAGTGGCCGGGTTCCAGCCGTCGTGGAAGCGGGCGGCGTAGGGAAAATAGCAGTAAGCATAGCCCGCGCGCCGCTTGACGATGTGGATGGCGCTCTGCCACAGCGCCTCGACGTGCCGCTCGCCGTGCCGCTTGATCTCCGGCGACTGCTCCTGCATGTACCAGGTGGTCAGCGCGGTCAGCACGCGGCTCTGGTCGAACATCTCCGCCTCCTCGATAGACCAGGGGACTTGCGGGCGGTAGACCAGGCCATCGGGCCGCGTGTTTGCCAGGATCAGGCGGCGGTAGCGCTCTTCGACATCCGTGCCGTAGTCGTCGCCGGTCATCTCGCGGGCCAGAATCAGCGAGTCCACATAGCGGGAGGTCACGTCAATCAGGTCGTAGGCGTTGTGGCGCGCGGCGGGAATAGCCGAGCGGACATCAATGTAGAAGTAGGGATAGCCCGTCTTCTGGTCATGGTTGGCTATCATGTGGCGTATCGCAAGCCGCGCCCGGTCGCGCAGATCGAGAGTGTCCGGTCCCTGCATGATCTTACCCTTTCCTGTCGCGGGGCATTGGAAGCGCAGATTTCCCACGACCGTACTCTTATTTCGACGTTCTCCGCGCCGTTTCCTGCCGAAGTTCTGTAGAGAACTTGCAGAATTTTGGCCCGTTTTGCCCGCAGGTCTTTCCTTCCGCGCCGAGTTTTGGTATAGTATCTGTGTCCGGCGAATGAGTTTGCGGCTACAAAGGCACAAAGTCCGCCTGCGCGGACGGACCTACCCCCCAACCCCACGGCACGGTCTGTCTGTTCCGAAACGATTCGGGACAGACCGTGCGACCCTCAAGGGAAGGGGAGGAGAGTCGGCGCAGGCCGACTTCGTGCGTTTCGAGACGCGGTTTCAACCGCCAAAAGAGAACGACGGGAGAACGCATGAACACACAGGAAGCCCTCCGCGCGCTCGGCGTGCGCGAGGACACCTTGACGCAAGAGGAAAAAGACCGGCTGGATCGGGACGGCTATCTGCTGCTGCCCTGTATCTTCACGCGGGAAGAGGCGGCGCGTTACGGCGCGCGCCTGGACGAACTGCTGGCCCTGGAGGGCGAACGGGCGGGCCTGGAGACGCATCAGGAGTCGGGAGCCGACCGCCTGTCCGACCTGATCAACAAAGACTCGCTGTTCGACATCGTTCTGACACAGCCGCGCGTGCTGGCCGCCGTCGCGCACGTCTTCCAGGACGAGTTCAAATTCTCCTCGCTCAACAGCCGCGCCACGCTCCCCGGCCTGGGACAGCAGCATCTTCATCTCGACCTGGAAGACCACGATCCGCTGGAACCGGGCCGCTTTCTCGGCTGCAATACCATCTGGGTCATTGACGATTTCACCGAGGAGAACGGCCCCACGCGCGTCGTTCCCGGCTCGCATCGCAAGTTCGCCTGGCCGAAGGCGGAGATGCCGGACCCGGCCGCGCCGCACCCCTGCGAGATCAAACTGACGGCTCCGGCGGGCAGCGTCCTGGTCGTCAACGCGCATACCTGGCACGGCGGCACGCGCAACAATACGGACAGGCCGCGCCGCGCCATGCACGGCTATTTCTGCCATCGCAGCCTGCCGCAGCAGATGGATCAGCGGCAGTATCTCCGCCCGGAGACCTATGCCCGTCTGAGCGAGGCCGCCCGGTTTCTGCTGGATGTGTGAAAGGAGCAAAACGCCATGTCCCCTCCGAAATCCGGCTGCAAGGTCGGGCTGTTCAGCATTGGCCTGGCCGCCTACTGGCCGCAGTTTGCAGGGCTGCGGGAGCGGTTGGCCGGGTACGGCGATTTCGTCGGCGAGCGGCTCACGCAGATGGGCGCGGAGGTCGTCAACGTCGGCATGGTGGACGACCAGCCTGCGGCGGCAGCGGCGGGCGAACGGTTCATCCGGGAGAATGTAGACCTGGTCATCTGCTACGTGACGACCTACTCCACCAGCAGCCAGGTGCTGCCCGCCGTGCAGCGCGTCAAGCGGCCCGTGCTGATCCTGAACATGCAGCCGACCGCGCAACTGAACTACCTCAAAACGGGAACCGGCGAATGGCTGGCGAACTGCCAGGCGTGCTGCGTGCCGGAGATCGCCTGCGCCTTCGAGCGGTGCGGCATCGCGTTTCATACCGTGACCGGACTGCTTGGACTGGAGACACAGACACCCGGAGCTATCGCCAACGAGGTGACTGCCGACCATCCGGCGGCGAAAGCCGCCTGGGAGGAGATCGGGCAGTGGCTCGACGCGACCCGCGTGCAGAAGACGCTCGCCGCCAGCCGCATCGGCTTCCTCGGCCACACCTATCACGGGATGCTCGATATGTACAGCGACTTCACGCAGCATACCGGGCAGTTGGGCGTCCACATCGAAATCCTGGAGATGGATGACCTGGAGGCGCGCGTCAATGCGGTCACGGAGGCGCAGCTAAAAGCCAAACAGGAGGAGGCGTTCGCCCTCTTCGACGTGAGCGAGGACAGTCCCAGCGACCCCATCGCCAAGAAGCCGAAGCCGGAAGAGCTGGATTGGGCCTGCCGTGTCGCCGTCGGGCTGGACAGACTCGCGGAGGATTTCGACCTGCAAGGGCTGGCCTACTACCATCGCGGCGTGGACGGCAACATCCACGAGCGGCTGGCGGCGGGCCTGATCCTGGGCTGCTCCCTGCTGACGGCGCGCGGCATCCCGTGCAGCGGCGAGGGCGACCTGAAGAACTGCATGGCGATGAAGGTCATGGACACGCTCGGCGCGGGCGGCAGCTACACGGAACTCTACGCGATGGACTTCGCCGAGAACTTCATCCTGATGGGCCACGACGGGCCGTTCCACGCGCGCATCGCGCAGGGCCGTCCGGTCTTGCGCGGCCTGGGCCTCTATCACGGCAAGCGGGGCTACGGCGTCTCTGTCGAAGCGCAGGTGCGCAACGGCCCGGTCACCATCCTCGGCCTGACGCAGACGCGCGACGGCCAACTCAAGTGGCTCTGCGCGGAGGGCTGGTCGCTGCCCGGCGAGATCCTGCATATCGGCAACACGAACTCGCGCCTGCGCTTCACCGCTCAGCCGGACGATGCTTTTGACGTAGCGGGCTGGATGAACCGCTGGGCCGCGCAGGGGCCGACGCATCATGTCGCGCTCGGCATCGGCCACCAGTCCGGCAAAATCATCAAAATGGCCCGCCTGCTCGGGCTGGATTGTGTGGAGATGTAAGGTTCACCCTCACCCCCGGCCCCTCTCCCTTTGCCACGCGGACGATAAAGCCTGTCCGCGCTAGGGAGAGGGGAGACTAGAGCGCAAGCGGGTACGCGCTTATGTCATCCTGAGTAGAACGAAGGGCCGTTTGAGATTCTTCGCTCCGCTCAGAATGACAGAGAGACGCACTCGTAACTGTTTGGCTCCCTTCTCCCTAGCGAGCCTGCGAGCGGTAAAGGGAGAAGGGCCGGGGATGAGGGTGAATATCCAACTCAGGAGACCTACCCATGCCTTATCGCACTCTGCCCGACGCTTCCACGATTCGCGTCGAGGGCAATCTGGATCACCGGTTTCGGCGGGCGCTGGAACGCCTGACGGAAGGGCCGGAGTATACACGGGAGTTCCTTCTGTCGGACGTGACCGGCGACTTCTGGCGGACCTTCACGGAGTACTGCGGCGACATCTCCGGGCGGTATGTCGGGGCGGTCGGCCTGGGCCGCAGCTACACGCACGCGCCGTGTACGCGCGCCGATGAGGTCCTTGCGGGCATCATGGCGGCCCAGCGCGAGGACGGCCATTTCAACACCGAACAGCCGCTCGACGCCATCAACTTCCCGCTGGCCTACGGGCATGGGCAGTTGCTTAAGGGCCTGATAGACTACTACACGCTCACGCCCAGCCCGGCTCTCCTGGATACCATCCGCCGCCTGACCGACTACTTCTGCGCCAGTCACGCCGCCTGGCGCGCGGAGGAGGTCGTGAACAACTGGGAGTTCATCTACTATACCAACGCCATCGAGGGCATCGTGAATGCCTACCGGCTCACCGGCGACCCGCGCCATCTGCAACTCGCGCGCGACATGACCGATCTGCTCTGGGACGAGCCGAAACACCACTCCCACTCCTATCTCTCCTCCCTGCTCGGCCTCCTGGCCCTCTATGAGACGACGGGCGAGGCGCGGTATCTGAATTTCGTGGAAGCAAAGCGCGATCAGATCGCGGGCATGGTGACGGTAGATGGCGGCGTGACCGAGATGCTGCCGGATAAGTTCGTGACCGAGTTCTGCTCTGTCGCCGACTGGTTCATGCTTCACCTGCGGCTCTGGCGCGTGACGCATCACGCTCGCTATCTGGAGGAGGCGGAGCGCATCCTGCTGAATGCTGTCTTCTTCAACCAGTTCTCAACCGGCGGCTTCGGAACCTGGAAGGTGGACAAGCAGAACGGCTATCCGGGCCGTGTGGAGGTCGGCAACTGGGAAGCCTACTGGTGCTGCTGTTTTCATGGCGTGCGCTCGCTCTACGAGGCGCTGATCCACCTGTATACCTGGGACGCGGAGGGCGTGCGCGTCAACCTCTTTTTCGACAGCACGGTGCGTCTGCCGCAGTGGGGCGGCGTGACGATTCGGCAGGAGACGGACTATCCGCGCGCGGGCCGCGTCCGGCTGTGCGTCTCCTCGCCGGAGCCGCAGACCTTCGCGCTGTACGTCCGCGTTCCCGGCTTCGCCCGCAGTCCGCGCCTGACGGTGAACGGGGAGGCAATGCCGATAGCGCAGGAAGCGGGCTATGCCGTGCTGAAACGCGCCTGGGGCCATGCGGATACGGTCGAACTGACCTTCGGGATGGGTCTGCGCCTGGAAGACCTGTCCGGGCCGGTGAGCGCGGAGCGGATGGCGGTCGGAGCGGAACTGGACGGCGTCACGTTCCGATGGGGGCCGCTGCTGATGGGCCTGGATGAGATGTACAACTGCACCGGAAAGAACGTGGATACGAACTCCTGGACGGCTCCCGACCATCTGCTGCTGCCGCCGTTTGAGGACGGACTCTGCGTTCTGCCCCGCCGCGAGAAGCTGCCGATGCCCCCGGAGTGGCCCGGCCTGCACTTCGAGACGCCCGCCGTGCCGAACTATCCGGCGGAGGGCGGCGCGCTGGGGGGCGTGCGGCAGGTCGTCCTGACCCCGCTGGCCCGCGTGCCGGAGCAGCAGCCGCACTGCGCGCCCAGTTTCCGCACGCGCTGCCACGTCAAAATCCTCGACCGGGCAGACTGGGAGGCAGCGCGCAGACTATGAGCGACCTTGCGCCGCAGACCGCGTTTTTGCAGGAGGCGGGCGAACGCGCCTTCCGCAACATCCTGGCCCGCCTCGACCGGGAACGCGGCTATCAGCCCTACTTCAAAGTCATCCTCGACCCGCCCGCGCGGGCCGTCCACGACTCCTGGGACTACTGCGATATGGCCGGGCGCTATGTGGACGCGCTCGCCCTCCTGCGCCGGACGCTCGGCCTGACGGCGGAGGAGGAAGAGACCGGCCTGCGACGATTCCTTTTGCAGCGCGCCCATCCGACCGACGGGCTGTTCTACAACGCCGCCAGCGACCATTCCGAGTACGTGGCCGATATGTTCTGCCAGAGCCGGGTTCTCATTGGCCTCTGCACCTGGTTCATGGATACCGGCGACGAAGAAGTATTGGGCCATCTGCGCCGTCTGGTTCACGGCCTGATGCGGATCGCCGCGCGGCGCGGCGACTGCGTTCTCTATCCCTGCAATCTCTATCGGGAAGGCGAATGGCTGGAGGGCGGGCTGTTCTACGCGCCGAAAGACCTCTGGACGGTCAAGCCCGGCTACGGCGGCACGCAGTTGGAAGGCATGATGAACTACTTCCAACTGACCGGGGACGAGACCGTGCTGCCGTTCGTGCGCGACTATCTGCGCTACTTCCTGGACGCAGCGAAGGTGGTGGATGCGGAAGGCTGGTTCGCGGGGCATCTGCACAGCCAGGGCATCGTGCCGACGATGATCGGGGCCGCGCTCTACGCCGAAGCGACCGGCGACACCGAACTGCTGGCGCGCTGCGAACGCTTCCTGCGCTTCACGCTCTCCCATTGCAGCGCGTTTGGATGGGTTCCCGACGGCATCGGCTGGCCGACGTGCGAGACCTGCGCGGTCGGAGATGTCGTCTATCTCGCGACCCTGCTCAGCCGCCGGAACCGGGGCGACTTCTGGTACGAGATCGAGCGCATCGCCCGCAACCAACTGCTCGCCAACCAGTTCTGCGACCCGCAGCGCGTCCTCGCAGGCCGCAATCCCGAACCGGGGTTGGAGAGCATTATCGGCGGCGCGTTCGCAAGCTGGGCGAAGCCGAACGATCTGCTCGGCGGGCCGGATATCGAGGGCTGCTGCACGGGCGGGGCCGTTCGCGCTCTGTTCCATGTCCTCAGCAATAGCGTTGGTAGGGAAAAAGACGGCGCGCTCGCCGTGCGGATGCTCTTCTCGGTGGAGACGCAGCACGCGCAGGTGCGCAGTTCGCTGCCTTACGAGGGCCGGGTTCAGGTGCGGCTCACAGAGGCCGCGCATCTCAAGCTGCGCCGACCGGAGTGGGTTCAGCCCGCCGACATCGCCCTGCAAGTGAACGGGCAGGCCGCGCCGGTCAAGGCGGAGGGGAACTATCTGCATCTGGACGAAATGCCGGAAGGAGCCGAGATTACGATGACCTTCCCGACTCCCATCACGACGCGACAGGAGACGGTCGCGGGCGCGGCTTACGGCGTCGAGTGGAAAGGCAACACCGTGATTGCGCTGACGCCTCTGGGAGAAGGCTACCCGACCTATCAGCGTTCCGACTGGCGGCAGCCGACCGCGCCGCAGGCTCCCTGGCCCTACCCGGTTCAGGACGAAACGCTGCGGTGGTAGTCCCCTTCCTGTTTCACTGCGACGAACGCCAAATGTGCTATAATTTCCTGACCGCCGGAAGAGGGCGGGCGAACGCGGGAAGGGTGAGAGTGGGAGAGCATGAGCGTCTTCGACGGCAAACGCCTGCCGATCAGCACGTTCAAACTGGACGTCGCGCGGATGCGCCGGGGCTGGTACTCGGATAAGTATTTCTACAATATCGCCGCCGTGCTGACCGAACTCGCCCGGCAGGGCTACCGCTTCGGCGGCGCTTCCCCCGACCTGGCCGACATTGGCGTAGACCTTGCCAATATAGACATCGGCAACATCGAGGTCGAGATGCAGTGGTTCACGCGCCGCCGTCCCTTCTCCGTCGTCGTGGGCGTGGACAAGGCGCTGGCGATGCTCCAGACCTGCACCGGCTATTTCGACGCGCGCGGCGACTGGGTAGACACGTTCGACAAGCTGGAAGTGCGCGCCGTTCACGACGGAGCCGTTGCGCCCTACGGCGGCGACCCGCGCCAGGTCACGCCGGTAATCAAGGCGCAGGGACGCTACCGAGACTTCGCCATTCTGGAGACGCCCACGCTCGGCGCGCTGACGCGCGGAACCCGCGTCGCCACCAATGTCTACCATGTCCTGGAAGCCGCCAACGGCAAGGACGTGCTGTTCTTTCCCGCCCGCTTCGACGCCCACGAGATACAGGCGGCAGACGGTTACGCCTACCATATCGCCGTCCAGCTCTACAACGCCCGGCACGGACGCAGCGCCGGGTCGCATGTCTCCACGGACGAGCAGGGCGACTGGTGGGGCGGCGGGGGCGGCGGCACGGTGGCGCACGCGGCCATTGCCTGCTTCCTCGGCGATACCGCCGAAACCATGCTGGCCTTCGCATCCATTCTGCCCGTCTCCACGCCCCGCATCGCCCTCGTGGACTTTCACAACGACTGCGTCGGCACGTCGCTGGCCGTGATGGAGCGGATGTTCACCCGCTATATGCAGCTTGTGGACGCGGGCCAGGAAGAAGAGGCGCGCAAGTTCGTCCTCTACGGCGTGCGCCCGGACACAGGCGGCACGATGCGCGATGTGAGCGTGCCGCCGCTCGGCGATCCGAAGCTGGATAACGGCGTCAATCCGCGCCTCTGCTTCCGGCTGCGCGCCGCCATAGACAGCGCGTTCGAGGCGTGGGACCTGCCTGCGCGCTGGGTGGATCGCGCCCGCGCTTGGTGTCAGAACGTCAAGATCACTGTGACCGGCGGCTTCAACCCGGAGCGCATCCGCGCGTTCGAGGCGATGGGCGTTCCGGTAGACGTGTACGGCGTCGGCTCTTCGCTCTTCTCCAACTGCTCAGAGAACGGCACGAACAACGATTTCACCGCCGACATCGTGCGCGTCAAGATCGAGGGACAGTGGTATCCGCTGGCAAAAGTCGGGCGGCAGGCGTGCGAAAACCCGGAACTCGAACCCGTCGCGCCGCTTCCAAATTAGATGTCGAGGTCATTTGCTGATGCCTATCTTCTATCGTCCGGTCCAGACCGTCACCGTGCAGGGAACCACTCTCGAACTGTGGGTGTCCCGGCGCAAGATGCCCTACTTCATGCACGCCGACGCCATCCTCGTCCCGGTCGCGCCCGACCTTAAGATGGTCTTCGGCGTGGCGAAGTTGATTCGCGACTTCGGGGCCAACGCCGTGCAGTATGAGGCCAACAAAGCCGCGCCCCTGCCGCCCGGCCAGGCGTTCATCGGCACAGGCGGGCGCTACCGGTTCCGATATACCGTGCTGGCCGTCATCTTCGACGAGGTCAAGCGCACGACGCCGGACTACATCCTCCAGGCCGTGCGCAGCGCCATGCAGCAGGCGCATCGCAAGGGCGCGCGGTCCCTTATCTTCCCCGATATGACCGAGAACCTGCTGACGCAGCCGACCTGGATCACGCCGGAACAGCGCCGCCAGACGGCCGAGATTACCGCACGGATCATGCTCGACGCCATCCTGGCGAGCCGGGGTATCATCCCGACGGTCAAAATCTGGTGCTGGGAACCGGCGAATGCGGACGTTTTCATAAAGGAGTTGAAGCGCTTGGCAATCGAAGGATGGGATGAGAACGCGGCGTTGACGAAGGCCACAGAGGTTCCTGCGCCCGCCGCCTCGGAGAGGCCGAACTGGCTGGAGTACGGTCAGACCGGCAGGATCAAGAACACGTCGCTGCCCGTCGTGTTCGGCGACATTCAGCGCCTCGAAGCGGACGCTTTCCTGCGTCCGACCAGCGTGACCCTGGAACGGGACGAGAAGGAGACCGCGCCGAGCGACATCGAAACGCCGGGAACCCGGCTGGTGAAGCGCGCCGGCCCCGCGCTGGAGAAAGAGATGCAAGCGGTAGGTTCGCTCCCGCTCGGCGGCGCGACGCTGACCGGCGCGGGCGCGCTGGAGAATGTACGGCACATCATTCATCTGGGCTGCCGCGCGCACGGCGCTCCGGCCACCGCCGAGGCGCTCTGGGACAGCGTGCAGGCCGCGCTCGTCCTGGCCGACGCGAACCATCTCAAAACGCTCATCCTGCCCAACCTCGGCGCGGGCAAGAACGACTATCCTATCGAAACCGCCGCGCCCTTAGCCCTGGAAGCCATCCTGAACTATGCCCGCCATCTGGCCCGACGAAGCAAAAAGAGCGGCATCGAGACGATCTATCTCTTCGCCGACAACCCGCGCGAGGAAGACGCCTGGAACGAGGCCGTGAAAAAATACGTCCCCAGTCCCTATGCCGCTCTCCTCGAAAGCCACCACGAAGACGAGCATTAGAGGAATCCACAGATTACACAGATTTTCACAGATTAAATGCAAAACCCAGATGGAACGGATGACACGGATATAACGGATCAGCTTTATCCGTGTCATCCGTCTGATCCATGTTCCTTTTGTTCTTCATCTGTGCAAATCTGTGTAATCTGTGGATTCTTGCTTTTAGAGGTTTTGCATGCAGATCAGCGTCGCATTGTTGCCGGAGTTGGCGGGCGAGGTGGAGCAGGCGGTGTGCGTGGTCGTGGACGTGCTGCGCGCCACGACGGTCATCGCGACCCTATTTGCGCGACACTGCCCGCGCGTCTATGTCGCAGCTTCGCATGAGACGGCGCGGGCGTTTGCCAGAGAACGCGGCTATCTGTTGTGCGGGGAGACGGACGGCTACAAAGTTCCCGATTTCGACTACGGCAACTCGCCGGTAGAGTTCGCAGCGCGGGACTTCGCCGGGCGTCCGGTCGTGCTTTCGACCACCAACGGCACGAAGGCGACGGCGGCGGTGGCCGGGGCGCGGCGCGTGTTTCTCGGCGCGGCGATCAATCGCATGGCGGTCGCGCGTGCGGCCTGGGCGGAAGCGAGAGAGAGCCGGTCGGACATCGTCATCGTCTGTTCGGGAACCGGCGGCCAGTTCACGCTCGAAGATGCGACGGTCGCCGGGATGTACGTGGAGGCCATCATCGCGCAGGCGGGGGCGTGGGAGATGCCGGAGCAGGCCGATTCCGCCATCGCGGCGCGGCGGCTCTGGCAGGCCGAGCCGAACCTGCTGCGCGGCTGGATGGAGGGCCATCACGCGCAGACCCTCGCCGACCGGGGTTTCGGCGACGATCTGGGCTATAGCGCCGCCATAGATCCACTCTCCCCGGTTCCCACGCTGGTCACGGAGGCCGACGCCGCGCGCGTCGCCGCGCCGGTGCTGCTGGCCTGACCCTCCCGCCGCCGCTGCCGATAGGCGCGCGGACTCAGGCCGGTCTGCCGCTTGAAACGCGCCGTGAAGTAGAACGGGCTGTCGAAGCCGAGTTCCGTTGCGATAGCCTGCACGCTGCGCGAGGTCAGTTCGAGCAGTTGGCGGGCGCGGTCGAGGCGCTGCAATTCAAGAAACTGCAACGGCGTCATGCCGACCTGCTGCCGGAACAGGTGCGCTAATCGAGAGACAGACAGCCCGCTCCGCTCCGCCAGCGTGTCCAGCGTGATCTTCTCGGCCAGGTTCCGACAGAGATAGTCCATCGCCAGCCGCACGCGCCCATCCAGCCGCGACTGCTGCGAGCGCGGATTCTGCGTGTCGCACCAGAGCAAGACCGTTTCCAGCGCGTTCATCGCGAAGGTTTCGCGCCGCCGAAGCGCCCCCGTTGCCAGATGGTGCGCTTCAAAGAACGCCGCCACGATCCTCTCGCGGATGTCTCGATCCTCCAGGCACAGCCGCATCAGCCCCGGCGCTTCCTCCGGCCAGTCCAGCCACTCGTGCCACTCCGGGCGCGGGTGAAAATGCGTCCAGAGCAGTTCCCAGTAGTGTCGCGTCGGTTCCACGCCGTAGTCGTGCAATGTGCCGGGCCGGATCAGCACCATGTCGCCGGGCTGCGCGATGATCTCTCCGTCCGTATAGCCGAAGCGTCCTCTGCCGTCCAGCGTATAGACCAGCAGCCAGTCGTTCGTTCCGTGCGTCCGCCAGGAGGCGTAGCCTTTCCGCTCGTGAAAATGGCCGGTCACGAGTTGGATGATGGCAGGGTGGGGCGTTTCCGCGCGCATCTTTCGTCTTCTCGCATAGCAGAATCTTGTAGCTTTTTAGCAGGTTTTCGCCTTGTCGCGCCGTCTTTCCTCTGATATATTATAGCCAGGCTAAATTTCCCTCCCGTGAGGAGGCTACGGAGAAGGAGTGAGTGCATGGTCCGTGCGACACTGCCGGCATTAAGCCCGGCCCAGCGCGAACAGTTCGCGCGCGAAGGCTATCTCGTCCTGCGTCAGTTCTTCACCCCGAAGGAGGTGGCGGAGATTCGGGAGGCGTTCATGGCGCTCTCCGCAGACGGCCCGGTTCCGGGCCTGTCCGAGACCTCCCGGAGCTACACGCCGGAAGACCCGCTCTCCCGCTATCCGCGCATGATGCACCCGCACCGCCACCCGGAACTGCCGGTCGGCCCGCTGGCGATGCGTTATCTGCTCGATGCCCGGATCGAGGCGGCGCTGTGGGAACTGTTCGGCGAGGAGCCGATAGCGGCGCAGAGCATGTTCTATTTCAAGCCGCCCGGAGCGCGCGGGCAGGACTTGCATCAGGACAACTACTATCTGCGCGTCAAGCCGGGAACCTGCATCGCGGCGTGGCTGGCGGTGGATGCGGCGGACGAGGAGAACGGCGCGCTGGTCGTCGTGCCTGGTTCCAACCGTCTCGATATCGCCTGCCCGGAACGCGCCGATCCCACGCTCTTCTTCACCGGCGACCATGTCGCGGTTCCAGCGGGCCTACATGAAATCACGGTGAACATGGACGCGGGCGATATGCTCTTTTTCAACGGCAGCCTGATTCACGGCTCCTATCCGAACACCAGCGCAGAGCGTTTCCGGCGCGCGTTCATCTGCCACTATATTCCGGGCGGAAGCGTGGAAGCGTCGCGCTGGTATCGGCCCCTCCTGCGCTTCAATGGGGAAGAGGTCTTTATTGCCGATGCCACCGGCGGCGGCCCCTGCGGGCGTGTCGAGGAAGCTACCGGCCCGCACTGAGACAGAGGAGTGTTCCCAATGGCCTTGACGGAATCCGAGTTGGCGTTCTATCGCGAGAAGGGCTATGTCGTCAAGCGCGGGCTGGTCTCCAGGGAGACCATGCAGCGGCTGGCGCAGGAGATCGAGGGGCTGCACGAGAAGATGGCGGCCTGCGCGCCGCCGACCGTGCATCTCTCCTGGGAGGAAGGGCTGGCGGAGGGACGACCTCCCAAAATCCGGCAACTGATGCACAGCGAGAAGGTCTCGCCGATCCTGGACGCCATCTCGCGCTCGGAGGAGGTGCTGAGCGTGCTGCGCCAGTTGATCGGCCCGGATGTCTATCTGTTCCACTCCAAGCTGATGATGAAGGCGGCGCGCGACGGCACGTTCACGCCCTGGCATCAGGACTGGGGCTACTGGCGGCGCGGCAGCAAGGAGCCGAGCCACGTCAACTGTATGCTCGCCATTGACCCGGCGACGAAAGAGAACGGCGCGATCCGCTTCGTCGAGGGGTCGCACTTGCAAGGTCCGGTGGACCACAAGAATTTCAAGAGCGCCTCCTTCAGCCTGGGACTGGAAGGCGGCATTGACGCCTTCGACTCGACGCTGGTCGAGATGGAGCCGGGCGACGCGGTCTTCTTCGGCCCGCTTGTCATTCACGGCTCCGCGCCGAACACATCGTCCCACGACCGCCGCGCCAACACCTTCGCCTATGACAAAGCGGGCAATCAGGTCAACGGCGAGATGCCGGACGCTAACCTGCGCCTGCGGGCGGGTAAAATCGTAGAGGCCGCAGGCTGAATTCTGCGTCCTCCGGTCAGCAGAGAAGGAGAGCATCGGAGAGGTAGCTGCGCTGTACTTCGAGCCAGGGTACAATAGAAGAAGCAAGATGGAAGGAGAAGATACCTATGGCTGCTCCATCATTGGAAGAAAGGGTTGCCGAACTGGAAAAGAAGGTCGCGCGCCTGCTTGACGAAAAAACTGAAAAAGAAAAGGCCACTCCCTGGTGGGAACAGTGGTTTGGCGCGTTCAAAAATAACCCCGACTTTGATGCCGCTATGGAACGTGGGGCGGAATATCGCCGGACACAGCCTACAGCAGCGGACGAATGCGCTAACGATGTATCTGCTTGACACCGACCATATCTCCCTGATAGCTAGAGGCGGGCCAGAAGGCCAGCGTATCATTCAGCACGCTTCCGCTTTTGCGCCCGAGGAGATTGCTGTCACCATTGTCAGTTATGAGGAACAGATGCGTGGATGGCTTGCAGAGATTGCATCTGTACGCACTGTAGAGCGGCAGAAGCCGAAATATCACGAACTGACCCCGGATGCTGCGATATTACTGCAACACGCCTCTTCTGCCCTTCGATGATGCGGCCATCGCCGTGTTCCAGAACCTCTGGCTTCAAAACGTCTGCGCGTCGGCACGATGGACTTGAAAATCGCTGCTATCGCTATTGCCAACGATGCTACCCTGCTCTCTCGAAATCTTCGCGACTTCGGCAAAGTCCCCGATTTGCGCGTCGAAGACTGGACGCTCTGACAAGAACCGATGCCTCCATGCATGGAAAGGGAGGAGCCGATGATCGTCTCAGGCTGGTTGCCCGGTCTCTGCATCGGATGGATGGCGCTTGCTGCGGGTGAGGGCGCGTTCGCGGCGTCGGAGGTTCGGCTGGATTGGAAAGACAACCGGCTGACCGTTCTTTCGCCGCGCCTGCCCGGAGGCAAGGTCGAAATCTGGTATCTGGAGGCGTTCTGCCGGAAGGGTTCGACACGGCGGAAGTGGGAGGAGACGGTCGTCCCGCAGCAGACCGTGCGGCTGGACGGCAGCGGCCCGACGCGCCATCTGCGCCTGAAGACGACGCTGGAAGGCGGGGGGGTAGAGGTAGAACACGACCTGCGCGCGGTTCCTGAAGGCGTGCGCTTCGACCTGCGGCTGACCTCTACCGGCAATCAGGCGGTAGACGTCGAATGGGCGCAGCCGTGCCTGCAACTCGCCGCGTTTAGCGGACGCACGCAGGAGACCTACCTGGAGAAGTGCTTCCTCTTCACCGACCGCGCGGACAATCACGGCCTGACGCGGCTCTCCGAACTGCCCCGTAATGAGGAGGCGCTCTATCGGGGCGGGCAGGTCTATGTGCCTGCCGGAATTGATCGTGAGGATGTCAATCCGCGCCCGCTTTCCGATGTCGTGCCGATCAACGGGCTGACCGGCTGCTTCTCCGCCGACGAAAAGACGGTGATCGCGATGGCCTGGGATCGGACGCAGGAACTTTTCCAGGGCGTCATCACCTGTATGCACGCCGACTTTCATATCGGCGGCTTGCGACCCGGCGAAACGAAGCGGCGCTACGGCAAACTCTACCTGCTGGACAACGACATTCCGCGCCTGCTTCGCCTCTACCACCAGGATTTCCCGCACTGGAAAGAGGACGCCGCAGAGCGTTAGCGCCTCGTTGCCTCCGGTCTGGCTCGCCTCCTGACTTCACGCGGGGCTTGACAAACAGGCCCGGCTGTGCGATACTGGGGCGCAGTTCAACCTAGCCATCAGGAGAAGCCTCTTGCAGAGTCCATGCCGCTTCCCGATGGCGAAGGGGGCCTTCCTCCCATTGTTGCGACACGCCCGCGTCGGCCTGTTTCTCCTCCCCGCCCTCTTCGCCGTCCCGACTTACGCTCAGTCTCCCACTCCCACAGAACAACCAGCGCCCATTGCCACCGCGCCGCCGGCCGATTCCGCCGAGGAGGCAGGCGAGATGCGCGGCCTCTGGGTCGTGCGGGACAGCCTGGCCTCGCCTGCCTCCGTGCATCGCGTCGTTCAGACAGCGGTGAAGTACCATTTCAACGCCCTGTTCGTGCAGGTACGCGGACGCGCGGACGCCTGGTACAACTCGCCCTACGAGCCGCGCGCCGAACAGCTTGCCGGTCAGCCGCGTGACTTCGATCCGCTGCAACAGATCGTCGCCGAGGCGCACGCCAACGGCCTGGAAGTCCACGCCTGGCTGAACACCTTCCTGACCTGGAACGGCGCGCGGCGGCCTGCCAGCCCGCAGCACCTCTGGAACGCGCACCCCGACTGGATCGCCCGTGACCGCAAGGGACACTGCTCCCCGATTCCCACGAACCAGTGCGAAGGCGTCTTCCTCCAGCCGAGCAACCCGGAGGTGCAGGAACATCTGTTCAAGGTCTTTACCGATGTCGCCAGCCGCTACGACCTGGACGGCATCCATTTCGACTACGTCCGCTACGCCAGCCGCGATTACGATTTCAGCGCCTCTACACTGGCCCGGTTCCGCGCGTTCATAGCGGCGCAGTTGTCGGCGGAGGAGCGGGCGAAGTTCGACAGTCGCCTGCCAAAAGATCGCCTGGCCTACGTTCACGCTTTCGGAAAACAGTGGGCGGACTGGCGGCGCGCGCAGATCACCGATCTCGTCGCGCGCATCGCGGCTGCCGTGAAAGCGGCCAAGCCCTGGATGCAGGTCTCTGCCGCCGTCTTCGCGGATGCCGACGAAGCCTATGTCGTGCGTGGGCAGGACTGGCGCGGCTGGCTTCAGGCCGGGTATCTCGACGCGGTCGCGCTGATGGCCTACGCCAAGAGTACCGAGCGCATCCTGGAGCAGACGCGCCGGGCGGTCGCGGCGGCGGGGGAGAGGCA
>DASRGL010000185.1:0-11740 GCA_035651115.1 Chthonomonadaceae bacterium | reverse complement strand
TGCCGGTGGCGATATGCTCGGTGAAGACGGGAATAAAGGCGGAGGAGAGCGCGCCGCCCGCGATGAGAAAGAAGAGCAGGTCGGGGATGGTGAAGGCGGCGTTATAGATGTCCGTCTCGTAGCCCTGCCCGAAGCGTCCGGCGATGACACGGTCGCGCACCAGGCCCAGCACGCGGCTGGTCAGGATCAGCGCCATCATGATTCCGGTCGCGCCCGCGATGTGGCGGTGCGTGCCGCCTCTATCTCCGGGCGGATCGTCGTGATCGCCGGGCGGGGCGGGCGGCGGAGGTTGCGTGGTCGTTGCCATGTCCGCCATTATAGATTCGATTGCGGCGGCTTGTCAACCAGGGGAGCGCGGGCCAAACAGAGCAGACAGAAGGCGCGCTGGAACTCCACGAACGCGCTTTCGAGATCGTCCTTATCCTGCGCGATCAGCGCGCAGCCCAGCGCGCAGTGGGCCAGGGCCGGGTCCGTTCCGAGCAGGCCGTCTTCCGGCCCCAGGCAGAGCGTCTGCCGCAGGGCCGCGATGGCCTCTTCATGCTGTCCCTGCGCATAGAGCGCCAGCCCCTGTGTCAGCGAGGGAGGCGCGAAATCCGGCGTCGTGTTGAGCGCGTGGACGGCCTTGCGGAACTCTGGCAGCGCGATCTCCAGGTAGCCGCGCGACTGTTGCAGGAGCGCGCAGCCCAGCCCGCAGTGCGCCAGTCCGCAGTCCGCGCCGGAAAGCCCGGCTTCCTGTCCCAATCGCGCCGCCTTGCGGAACGCGATAAGCGCCTCTTCGTACTCGCCTTTCTCATAAAGCGCCACGCCCAGGCGCAGATGGATACGGCCCGAATTGGGCTGCGTACCGAGGGCTTCCCGCCATTTGGCGATAACGGCGTCCAGCGGGCTGCTTTCGCCTGCCTCGACAGGCTGGCTCGCAACGGGCCGGGGCCTGGCTGCCGTCAGGAGTTCGCGCGCCTCGGCAGGAAATGCCTCCGGGGACGCCGTCTCTGCCCCTCCGGTCTGCGGGCGCGGGCTGCGGTTTCTGCCAAAAAGGTTCGGGAGAGCAAACATGGTCTTGTCCTGTGACACTGTCGGTAGGCTGCCGTCTCGCACTTCTCATTATAGGCATTTTTCGCAGGCAGACTATAGGCCGTTTCACGCTCTGCCTGTGATTTTGGTCACAGCGCCCTGGCCCTCATCCCCCAGCCCCCTTCTCCCACGCTGCGGGAGAAGGGGGAGTTCAAAATAGTGGCCTGTCAACCCTTGCCTGCTCGTGCCAGAGTGGAAAGGGACGGAAAAGCCTGCGCTCTCGTCCCTCCTCTCCCGCAGCGTGGGAGAGGGGACGGGAGTGAGGGCTAAAGCAGGAAATCCTAGCGTGCGCCCCTAAATCTGCCGTGTTCGACAACCAGGGAAAGCGAGGGGAACAGACGATGCGCGAACAGGTGATTCTCGGCGTGGACATCGGCGGAACGAAGTCGGCGGTCGTGCTGGCGCGCACCGACGGCGAGATACTGCATCGCCTGAGCGAGCCGACCCGACCGGAGGCGCGCGGGCCGGAAGCCGTGCTGGAACGGCTGATCGCGATGCTGCGCGAGGTCATGGCGGCAGGCGGCGTGATGGCGGAGGAGGTGCGCGGCATCGGGGTCTCCTGCGGCGGGCCACTCGACACGAAGACGGGCGTGGTCTATGCGCCGCCGAACCTGCCCGGTTGGGATGCTGTGCCGGTCCGACAGATTTTGCAGGACGCGCTCGGCCTGCCGGTCGTCGTGGAGAACGATGCGAACGCGACCGCGCTGGCAGAGTGGCGCTTCGGCGCGGGACAGGGCGCGCGTAACGTCGTCTTCCTGACGATGGGAACGGGCATCGGCGGCGGGCTGATCCTGGATGGACGCCTGTATCGCGGCACGAACGACCTGGCGGGCGAGGTCGGTCATCAGACCATCCTGATGAACGGCCCGCTCTGCGGCTGCGGCAAGCGCGGCTGTCTGGAAGCATTAGCGTCCGGCCCGGCCATCGCGCGTCTGGCCCGCGAGAGCATGATGTACGGGCGGCACAAGCGGGTGCTGGCGCTGGCGGGCGGCAAGCCGCAGAACATCACGGCGGCGCACGTCGTCGCAGCGGCCAAAGAGGGCGACGCTTATGCCCGCCAGATTTTGGAAGAGGCCGGAACTTATATGGGCCTCGGAATCGCTAATCTTGTGCAGATTCTCAACCCGGAGCGCGTCATTATCGGCACGATCGCTGTCCACGCCGGCGACCTGATCCTCGCACCGATCCGCAAGGCGTGCGCCGAGTACGCCTGGGAACGCAGTCGCGCCGTCTGCCAGATCGTTCCGGCAGCCCTCGGCGACCGCGCCCAGGACCTTGCCGCCGTCGCGCTCCTCCTGCAAGAACCGTGAATCCACAGATGGATGTCTGAACGGTGATTTATGGGATTAACGGATGGACTAGGATGGGGCCAGACGCAATCCTAGTCTATCCGTTAATCATTCTAATCATAGTTCAGACAATCATCTGTGCCATCTGTGGATTCCTCTTCGGAGGGGATGGCATGGACGTAGACCCGCTGGAAACTGTGGAGACGGAGGACGAGGAGGACGAAAGCGCGACCAGAGAGAAGCGCAAGAGCCGCCTGAACACCTGGGTGGCGATCACGGTCGCGCTGCTGGCGACGTTTATGGGCATCTGCAAGGTCAAGGACGATAATATCGTCCAGGCCATGCAGCAGGCGCAGGCCGACAAGATAGACAACTACTCCTGGTACCAGGCGCGCAACATCCGCGAAGAGGTGATGAACGCGACCGCCGCGCAGATGGAGGCGCTGGCCGCCGCGCAGCCCCCGGCGCAGCGCGCTCCGCTGCTGGCGAAAGCCGCCGAATACCGGAACCTGGCGAAAGAGCAGGCCGAAAAGAAGAGACAGCAGCAGCACGATGCGGACGAAGCGGACAAGACCTACGACCGCCTGAACTACCACGACGATCAGTTCGATCTGTCGGACGCGCTGCTGGCGATCTCGATCTCGCTGCTGGCCCTGACCGCGCTGACGCAGAAGCGATGGCTGTTCGGCGTGGCGATGATGCCAACCTTCTTCGGCGTGCTGATGGGCCTGGCGGGGCTGCTCGGCTGGCGCATTCATCCCGACTGGCTGACAAAGCTGCTGTCGTGATGGCCTTCACCCCTGACCCCTCTCCCGCAGCGTGGGTAAGGGCCAGTCACGTCAATCGCCCGGTGGGATCGGGGCGGAACGAGTGCAGCACTTTCATGTAGTTGGCGCGCTCGAAGGCCGCCGGGTCCGCCCCCTTACGCTGGCTCATGCTGCCCCGCATCTGCGTCACCGATTCGTACTCATACTCCTCCATCCAGCGTGTCATCTCTTGCAGGACTTCGCCGATACGCCCCACCCCGTTCTGAAGCAACTCCGAGGCCATCTGCGTGACGCTGGCTCCCGCCATCAGCGCCTTCAGCACGTCCTCATGCGTGTCAACTACCGCTCCCTAGCGGTAGTTGACGTCCGTGCATATCCAGACGATCATTTGCTTTTTCGCTCCTGTTCCTGAAGTCTCCGCAATGGTAACATACCCTGTCTGCAACGTCAACAGGCCGGGAAAACGGCGGCGAACGGAGGAGGAAAACGGCCCGGTCATAACAGAGTATAGGGCATCGCACGCTTTTCGGTATCCGAAGCGCAAAGGGGAACGGGATCATGATTCAGATCGCGGAGATGCTGGCGCCGCAGCCGTCGCTTCTCTGGAAGCTGGTCAAGCAGGCCGGGGTCAACCATGCCGTCGGGGGACTGCCGCGCGACGACGGCGGCCCGGAACGTCCGTGGGACTACATGCCGATGATGCGCCTGAAAACGCGCTACGAGGACGCCGGGTTCGAACTGGCCGTCATCGAGAGCAGCCCGCCGATGCAGAAGATACGCCTCGGCCTGCCCGGACGCGACGAGGAGATCGAATGGTTCTGCACGATGCTGCGTAACATGGGTGCGCTGCATATCCCCGTCGTCTGCTACAACTTCATGGCCCACTTCGGCTGGCTGCGCACGCATACGGCCATTCCCTGGCGCGGCGGCGCGCTCGTCACCGGCTACAACCACGCTGACATGCAGAACGGCCCGCTGACGGAACACGGCGTCGTGCCGGAGGAGCGCCTCTGGGAGAATCTCGCCTACTTCCTCAAGCGCGTCGTGCCGGTCGCGGAGAAGGCGAAGGTGAAGCTGGCGATGCATCCCGACGATCCGCCGCTCTCGCCGATACGCGGCATCGGGCGCATCATGCGCAGCGTGGAGAACTTTCAGCGGCTGCTGGATATGGCCGACAGCGAAGTCAACGGCCTGACGCTATGCCAGGGCAACTTCACGCTGATGACCGACGATCTGCCCTCCGTCATCCGCCACTTCGGGAAGCAGGGCCGGATTCATTTTGTCCATTTCCGGGATGTGCGCGGCACGGCGGACAACTTCACGGAGACGTTCCACGAGGAGGGCCAGACGGATATGCTGGCCTGTATGCAGGTCTACAAGGAACTGGGGTTCGAGGGCGTGCTGCGGCCCGACCATGTGCCGACGATGGAAGGGGACAGCAATGACAACCCCTGCTACTCGAACGTCGGGAGGCTGCTGGCGATAGGCTACATCACGGGCCTGCGCGAGGCGGTGTACGGGAGAAAGGCCCTCACCCCCGACCCCTCTCCCACGCTGCGGGAGAGGGGAGACTAGAGCGTCGGTCTTTTCCTCTCCTTCCAATGCCTGTCAGAGAACGAAGAAGAGGCAAAGCCAGTACATTGACCGTTCCCTCCCCCTGTTCTTGGGGGGAGAGTCGGGGAGGGGGGCCATGAAATCGCTGCAAATCACCGACCTGCGCACGGCGGTCGTCACGCGCGCGCCGATGACCTGTCCGCTCATTCGCATAGATACGAACCAGGAGGGCTTGTACGGCCTGGGCGAGGTGCGCGATGGGGCCAGCGCGACCTACGCGCTGTTTCTTAAGAGCCGTCTCGTCGGCGAAAATCCGCTCGATGTAGATCGGCTGTTTCGCAAGATCAAGCAGTTCGGCCACCATGCGCGGCAGGGCGGCGGAGTCTGCGCCGTCGAGATGGCGCTGTGGGACATCGTCGGGAAATACTATGGCGTGCCGGTCTATCAGCTGCTCGGCGGCAAGTTCCGCGATAAAATCCGCATCTACGCCGACACCGACCTGTCGCCCGAACCCGCCGAGACCGCAAAACGGCTGCAAAAGCGACTCGATCAGGGCTTTACGTTTCTCAAGATGGACTTCATGGGGCGGGCCAGCCAGGACGAGATCGCCACGCTCTATGGCCGCCTGAAACTGCCGCCCGGTATGACCCTGAAGACACTCGCTCAGACACAGCACATGTTCACCGGGCTGGAGATCGGAGAGGCGGCCATTCAGCAGGCGGCGGAGTATGTCGCGGAGGTGCGCCGCCTCATCGGGCCGGATGTCCCGCTGGCCGCCGACCACTTCGGACACATCGGCGTCAACTCCTGTATCCGCCTGGGCCGCGCCCTCGAATCCTATCACCTGGCCTGGCTGGAAGACCTGATCCCCTGGCAGCAGACCGCTCTGTGGAAGCGCATCACGGAAGCCATCCAGCTTCCGACCTGCACGGGCGAGGACATCTACCTGAAAGAGGGCTTTGTCGAACTGTGCCGCCACCACGCCGTAGACATCATCCATCCCGACCTGGCGACTTCGGGCGGCATTCTGGAGACGAAGAAGATCGGGGACATGGCGCAGGATTTCGGCGTGCCGATGGCGATGCACTTCGCCGGAACGCCTGTCTCCTGCATGGCGAACGTCCACTGCGCGGCGGCGACGGAGAACTTCCTGGTCTTGGAGAACCACTCGGTGGATATTCCCTGGTGGGACGATCTGGTGGAGGGCATCGAGAAGCCGATTGTCAAGGACGGCTTTATCACCGTGCCGGACAAGCCGGGCCTGGGCATCACGCTCAAGGAGGAGGTCGTGCGGGAGCATCTGCGCGAGGGCAGCGGCTATTTCGAGCCGACGCCGGAGTGGGACAACGAGCGTTCCTCGGATCGCCTCTGGAGTTGACTCCTAACCGAGTACCGTTACGGGATATTGGGCGAAAATAGCATCCACGCTCACCAACGTCAGGTTTTCTACTCGCGCTTGCGCGATAAGCAACCGGTCGAACGGGTCTTTGTGATGAGGAGGCAATGCAGCTAAAGCGTAGATATGATGCAGTTCCAGAGGCAGGATTTGTAAACCGTTGGCCTGTTGCTGGCTCGCAACCAACTCTTCCAACGGGCGATTGAACCGCAGCTTGCCCAGTTGATGCTTGATTTGCATCTCCCAAACGCTTGCCAGGCTCAGAAACAGCGTATTGTCGGCATCTTTACACAGAGTACGTGCCTGATCCGAAAGCTGAGCAGGATCACTATCCCACCAGATGAAGATATGGGTATCGAGCAGCAGATTCATTCGGAACCCGTCCAGAACTCATCCGGCAGAGGTGCATCAAAATCATCACTTGTCCAGATAGCGCCTTGATGCAGACCGGCGATGCGCGATGGCTTCGCCGGGGCGACAGGTACTAAGCGCACCAATGGGATATCGCCCTCGGCAAGGATCACTTCCGTTCCCGCTAAGGCCAGGGAAACCAGTTCCGACAGAGGCGTATGGGTTGTGGCAACATCAATCGTTTTCGTCATCATGCTGTCTCCTACATTATGCGTTTCCCTTGTTGAGCCAACGTTTTTGAATCGCGTCCTTGAATAGGGCGCGGGCATAAGTTTCAGACGTAATCCCGTGCTTATTGCTTTTACGCTTAACTTTCCCACGTTGCTCTGCATTGGCATATTCCCGAATGACACGCTCCTCATCCAGACCGTATTTCTGAACCAGTGCGCGCATTAAGTCCCTTTGGGACGGCATGACCTTGTTATCCCTCCATGTAGTTTTCATTTGTTGTAAACGATACAACAATGCTTGCACCTTTCCATTTTCCAGCATAGTTGCCCAATGTCCCTCACAAAATCGCTCACCACGTACGCAATATGTCAGCATTGTTCGGAACTGTCCTATCGTGGCAGTACAGATAAGTTCCTTGTCTTTCAGCATTCGCTCGGCTTCTTCAGGCTTATAGCGGCAATCGCTCCAATAGGAATGTCCTGCGCAATGAAAAAAGTTACTAACGCTTTCGTCATAAATGGGATACGACCACTGGATAGCCCCATTATCCAATTTTTGCCCGCCACCCCATTTTACGATATATCGTCCATTGCATTGCTCAAGCAAAGGCTGAAATTGAAGTAATTCGTCAGTCTTCTGTTGTTGCAGTTCTTCCAGCAATTGCTTGCCATGCTCAGTGAGCATATATTTGTCGTTTGCTCCTTCTCGGAGCATGTTTTCATGCATAACTTCAACGAGAAGTGCTGACACAACATCGAAGTAGTCGTTTTGCATTGCTTGAAAAGTCGGATTATAACTCGCCTCCCACTCTTCCGTAGAAATACAGAGTTCGTCCTGAACAGCCTTATAGGAGAAGACCGAAGTTACTTGCTTATCAAGCAGTTTTGCAACCCCAATCAAGATTTCTTCCGAGTAGGATGGCTGCATTTCGTCTATCATGCCTTTGCAACGCTCCAATTCTGGACGATATCGCGCGTCGGGGATAAGACATCCACGGGTGCTGCCCACAGTATACGTTAGAGGACAATGGGTGTCAAGTGCAATAAGCCGCAGGAAAGCGAGAGCGCGCTGTGGAAAGAGAGGGCGGACATTATCCTGACGACAGGGAGGCGCCGCTATGTGGCTGAACCGATATGAAGACATCGTGCGCTGGACGCAGAAGAACCCCTTCGACCGTTTCCCCGATGGACGCCCGCGCGTGCCGGACGACATTCTCGAACGCATGAAGCTGGTGACGGTCGAGGAGGCGTGGGGCGTGATGAAGGGACACGGCTACAAGTACCAGTACGAGGGCAACTGGCTCAACATCCACCCGGAGCGGGTGCTGGTGGGCCGGGCGGTCACCGCCTCCTTCGTGCCGATGCGCCCCGATCTGCACGAGATCGTTCAGGAGTGGGGCAAGGAACGCGGCAGCGTCGGGTTCCACAACTCCTTCGTCATTGATACGCTGGTCGAGAACGATGTCGTCGTGGTGGATATGTTCGGCAAGGTCAAAGACGGCACGTTCGCCGGAGACAACCTGGGGACAGCCATCGCCAACAAGACGAAGACCGGCATGGTGCTGCACTGCGGCATCCGCGACCTTGTGCGGCTGCAAGAGATACCCGACATCGCCATCTTTGCGCGCGGCGTGGACGCCTCCGCCATCGCCGACGTGACCCTGAACAGCCTGAACGCGCCCATCCGCATCGGCGAGGCGACCGTCCTGCCCGGCGACGTGGTGCTGGGTTCTGTCTCCGGCGTCGTCTTCATACCGCCGCACCTGGCGCTGGAAGTGGTCGAGCGGTCGGAACTGATCCGCAAGCAGGACGAGTGGGGCCAGATACGGATTCGGGAAGGCAAGTATACGTCGGGGCAGGTGGACGGCAACTGGAACGATGAGATGCGCGCCGACTTCGACCGATGGTTCGCGGCGCAGAAGGCCGCAGGTTAGGCGGCAAGGAGGGAGTTCGCCATGACAACCGTACCGGGACTGCATACCATTCTGGAGTGGGGAAAGCCGGACAAGGCCATTGACGCGGACGCGCTGCCCTGGGTCCCGCAGGGCGAGCGGGTCTGGTTCAAGCCGATGCGCTTCGACCTGGCAAACGGGAGATGGGTCAACCTGCTGAAAGTGACCGGCGGCGGCAAGGTGAACCGCCATCGGCACAGCGGCGGGCAGGTGCTGGGTTTCTGCATCAAAGGAAGCTGGCACTACCTGGAGCGCGAGTGGGTGGCCCGTCCCGGCACGTTCATCTACGAGCCGCCCGGCGACATTCATACGCTCGTCGTGGACGACGCGGACGAGATGCAGACCCTCTTCCTGATAGATGGCGTGATTCAATACCTGGATGACAACGACAACGTGATCTATCAGGACGACGTGTTCACCAAGCTGGAACGCTACCGGAACTACTGCCGCCAGCAGAGTTTGGAACCGCTCGATCTGTGTTATTGACCTAACCCCCCGCCCCCTTCCCTAAAACGTTCGGACGATAAAGCCTGTCCTCACTGGGAAGGGGGAGCATTCCATCACGGGCTTTGCCCTTCTCTGGCTCATCGGTGCGCGTTGGAAGACAGGGATAAGCCTGGGCCATAGTCACCCCTTCCCAGTGACGAAGGAGCGTTTTAGGGAAGGGGACGGGGGTTAGGTCTATGAACGCCTTCCAACTCGATGGCAAAGTCGCGCTCGTCACCGGGGCTGCGCAGGGGCTGGGCCGGGGGCTGGCGGTCGGGCTGGCCGAGGCCGGGGCCGATGTCGCTGCGCTGGACAGGCAGCCGCCGGATGCCTGCCTGGAAGAGATCGCCTCGCTGGGACGGCGCAGTTTCGGCCTGACGCGCGACCTGGCCGGAACCACGCCGGAGGCCGCGCGGGAGATCGTGCGGGAGTGCGTGGCGCACTTCGGCAGGCTCGATATCCTCGTCAACAATGCCGGAATCATCCGCCGCGCCGCCGCGCTCGACTTCTCGCAGGAAGACTGGGAAGCGGTGCTGGACATCAACCTGAGCAGCGCCTTCTATCTGGCACAGGCGGCAGCGCGGCACTTTGTCGCGGCCCGGCAGCCGGGCAAGATCATCAACATTGCCTCGATGCTCTCCTTTCAAGGCGGGCTGCTCGTCCCCTCCTATGCCGCCGCCAAGAGCGGCATCGCCGGGCTGACCCGCGCCCTGGCGAACGAGTGGGCCGGGCTGGGGATCAACGTCAACGCCATCGCGCCGGGCTACATGGCGACCGACGTGACGGCGGCGATCCGGGCCGATCCCGCGCGCAATCAGTCCATTCTCGACCGGCTCCCCGCGGGCCGCTGGGGGGAGCCTGCCGACCTCAAGGGCGCGGTCGTTTTCCTCGCCTCCGCCGCCTCCGACTACGTACACGGCATTCTCCTGCCGGTGGATGGCGGCTGGCTCGCGCGCTGATCTCCTCTTGCACCACAGTATCCGCCATTTCGAGGATGAATCCCAGGCCCCATTTCCGCCATAATTCCTGATAACAGTCCGGCTGTCTGGCTGCTATTCCAACCAAGCGGCGCACTGCCGCCCCGGAGAACAACGATGTCTCTGTCTGCCCGCGCTCTTGCCTTACGTCTTCTGGCTCTCTCTACCGCGTTCTCTGTCTTCACGGCCTCGCAATCGGAAGCGCAGACGCCCGCTGCCCCGCCCCCCGCGCCTCAGCCCGGCTGGCATCTGTTCGGCAGTTGGCGTGTGCGCCCGGAACTCTGGAACTTTTTCCCCACCAGCAAGGCCGACGGCTCCTACCTGTTCACCGGCTCCATGCTGCGCATCGGCGTGCAGCGCCACACCTCCCGCGAGGAGACCCTGCTGGAACTGGAACAGCCGACTCTGATTGACCTGCCGACCCAAGCCGTTGCGACTGCGCCGCAGGGCCAGCTTGGACAGGGGGCAAGCTACTTCGCCGCCAATGGCGGGCAGGTCGCCAGTCTGTTCATCAAGCAGGGCTATGTGCGCTTCAAGAACGTCGGGAACAGGGCCAACAGCCTGCGGTTGGGCCGCTTCGAGTTTTCGGACGGCATGGAAGGAACGGCTGCCGATCCCTCGCTGGCCTATCTGAAGCGCGAACGGATCGGGCAGCGACTGCTCGGCCCGTTCCTCTTCACGCACATCGGGCGCAGTTTCGACGGTCTGACCTTCGCGGTGGACAGGCCGGGGCATAACATCACGGCGGCGCTGGCGCTGCCGACGCGCGGCGTCTTCTCGCTGCGCGGCATGGACACGCTTTCCGATGTCAAGATCGCCTATCTGTCCGCCACGACGACTCGTAGCGGCAAGTGGGGCGCGCAGGAGGGCCGCCTGTTCGGACTCTACTACGACGACGTGCGCAGCGGCGTCGTGAAGACGGACAATCGCCCGCTGGCCGTGCGCGCCGCCGACAAGAAGGGGCTGCACATCGCTACCGTCGGCGGCCACTATGCCTGGATCGTGCCGATGGGCGCGAGCAAAGCCGATGCGCTGCTCTGGGGCGCAGGGCAGATAGGAGACTGGGGCAGCCAGAGGCAGGGCGGTTTCGCCTTCGCCGCCGAAGCGGGCTATCAGCCCGCCAACGTCTCGCTGCGGCCCTGGTTTCGGCTCGGCTACTACTACGCCAGCGGCGACGGCAGCCCCGGCAACAGCCAGCACGGAACCTTCTTCCCGGCGCTTCCCACACCGCGCATCTATGCGCGCTTCCCGTTCTACACGCAGACCAACCTTCAGGACGCCTTTGCGCAGGCGCTACTGCGGCCTGATGCGCGCCTGAACCTGCGCCTGGATTTCCACAAACTGGCGCTGGCCGACGGCCATGACCTCTGGTACGCGGGCGGCGGCGCGTTCGAGAACGCGACCTTCGGCTACTCCGGGCGTCCGACCGGCGGCAGCCGCGACCTGGGAACGCTGGTAGACCTGAGCGTGGACTATCAGTTGCAGAAGACGACGACGCTGACCTTCTATTTCGCCTATGCCAACGCGGGCAACGCCGTGCGCAACACCTTCGCTGGGCGCGATGCTGACATGACTCCCATATTTTAGGCCAGTCGGAAAGTTAGACTCCGGCGGTCTTGGGCTGCTCCGACAGCCACTTGTGTTTGAACTCTGCTGGGGTCAAATAC
>DASRGL010000184.1:0-6570 GCA_035651115.1 Chthonomonadaceae bacterium | reverse complement strand
AGACCTCATCGGCGATCAACACGTCGCAGGGCAGGGGGTTCGTATCGTTGAACTGGAAGCTGTGCGTGGCCGGGTCGAATTTCAGGAGACGGTGGATGGTCTGCGCCTCCCGCCCGGTCACCTCCGAGAGGCGCTTGGCGGCGCGGCCCGTCGGCGAGACGAGCAGCAGCCGCTTCTTCTGCGCGTCGAAGGCGCGGGCGATCAGGTTCGTGACGGTCGTCTTTCCTGTCCCCGGGCCGCCGGTCAGAACGAGGATTCGGCTCTCCAGCGCCAGCGCGACCGCCTCGCGCTGCTCCTGCGAGAGCGTGACGCCCTGCGCCTGCTCCTGCTTCTCCAGCCAGGCGGCGATCTTCTCCCGAGAGAGCGGCTTGCTCGGCGGGAGCAGCAGGCGGCGGCGCAACTGCGCGGCCAGACCGATCTCCGTATAGTAGAGCGCGGGATGATAGAAGGCGCGCATGGGGCGACCCGCCATCTCGATGCCGGGAATCTCCTCCGCGATGACCGCCTGCGCCGCCGCCATCGTCTCCAGCACAGGCGCGAGTTGCGCCGGTTCCACGCCCAGTATCTCCGCCGCCGATTGCAGCAGCTTCGGCTCCGGCAGATAGAGATGGCCGAAATCGGTCGCCTCCGAGAGCGTGTAGAGCAGGCCCGCCTCCAAGCGCCGCTCGCTGTCCACCGCAAACCCCAACTGCTGCGCGATCTTGTCGGCAGTCTTGAAGCCGATGCCCCGGATGTCCTGCGCCAGCCGGTAGGGGTTCTCCTCGACGGTCGCGATGGACTTGTCGCCGTAGGTCTTGTAGATCTTGACCGCGAACGTGGCCGAGACGCCATGCCCCTGCAAGAAGAGCATCACGTTGCGGATCTCGCGCTGCTCGTCCCAGGCTTTCTGGATCATCTCGACGCGCTTCTCGCCGATGCCCTGCACGCGCAGCAGCTTGCGCGGCTCCTTCTCGATGATGTCGAGCGTGTCCGTGCCGAACAGGTCTACCATGCGCTCCGCCATGACCGGCCCGATGCCCTTGATAAGGCCGCTGCCGAGATACTTTTTGATGGCGAAGGCAGTCGCAGGCTGCGTCGTGCTGTAGCGTTCGACCTGGAACTGCCGCCCGAACTCCCGATGGGATACCCAGCGCCCCTCGCAGAACAGGCTCTCCCCGACGATAGGGTTGGAGAAGTTGCCGACGACGGTGACGAGGTCGCGTGCGCCTTCGACGGCCACCCGCGCCACCGTGTAGCCGTTCTCCTCGTTGTGGAAGGTGAGGCGTTCCAGCACGCCCGTCAGCGTTTCCAGCGGCTGCCGCACGGGAGCGGCAGCCGAGGGTTCGGACTGTGGAGAATATGTCTCGTAGCGCATGTTTTCAGTATACTCTACGCAGACGGGCGCGTGTGGAAAGCGGAGTGGTACAGTGCGACATACCGCTCTGTGCTATGGCAATCGAACGCCTTAGCCGTTCGCACGATATGTAGGATTCGCGTAATGGCCGCAACGATTCACGCAATGGCCGCAACAATTGGCGCAAAAACTTCGCCTAGAGGTGAACGCCTTTGAGCATCCAGACAAAGCCGCGCCCTTTGCGGGTGCTGTCTATCAGGCCCAACTCCTTGAGCATTTGAAGGTTCCATAGCAGGGTACGTGGGGGCGTCTCATTTTCCAACGCCCCGCGGATCTGCGCGGAAGTGGACGGCCCCTGCTGCGCCAGGACTTGCAGGATGTCTCTCTGTAAGAGACTGAGATCGTGGCCCACGCGCGTCGGCGGCACATATCGGGTCGGAAGGAAGCGCACGAGGAGGCTGTTGCCGATCTCCTCGAACTCCGGGGGCGTCAGCCCAGCCTCGTCCGTTAGTTCCGCCATCTTGACCGTTCCCCGGCCCCAGGTCTCGATGATGCCCCGGCGGTAACAGGTCTGGGCGATCAGCGGGTTCCAGGGTTGCGAGGTGTGCGGACGTTTCAGGTCTTCGACCGTCAATCCGAAATGCAGATTCCCAGTGCTGGTGATCTCCAACCGGTCGTCATAGATAGCCAGGTTGACCGCGCCGCCGCCGATGCTGTAGTCTCGGTGGCAGAGCGCGTTGGCAAGGGCTTCGCGTAGGGCGGCAGGCGGATAGAGCGGATCGTCTTCCCGCTCGAACCTGCAAAGTCATGCGCAACCCTCACTGCCTGTCGGATAATCCTGGAGGTCTATACAGCCTTGAGAACCCAGCACATTACGCAGTTCGTCGCCGAGCAGAGCGGCCTCCTTGTCGGTAGGTTACCATAAAATTCCGCCCACAGCAACCGGTGCGGACATACAGGAAGACCGGGACGCGAGAGACTGCCGCCCGCTGGCTCAGGTCGAAAAGGGCGGGAGTACGCTAAAGCCATCCGGCAGAACTGGCAATAATAGAGGGGCCGGAGCGTTGCGCGCTATCTCATGAGGGAGGCCGATAGGAACCCTGACGGTTCCCGCAGAGAAGCGCGACCGCAAAGGCATCGGGCGCGCGCCGCGTAACACGGAACGAAGGCGGGCCTCCCCTAAAGGAAGAATGTTCATAGAGAACCAGAAACAGAATCAGGCGCAACGGAAGCGTACAGAAGAGGATGTCCTGCAACTGCTGTTGGAGTACCGGCAAGCGTGTAAGCCCGAACTGCGGGATCGCATCGTGCTGCAATACACGAGCCTGGTAGAGAGCGTCGCTCGACGCTTTTCCGGCTCGGCGGAACCGGCGGACGACCTGGCTCAGGAGGGCTACATCGGGCTGATCACCGCGATTGATCTTTATGACCCGGCCAAGAACGTCAAATTCTCGACCTACGCGACCCATTTTATCATCGGACAGATCAAGCACTATTTGCGGGATCGCGGCAAGATCATCAAGGAACCGGCCTGGCTGCAAGAGTTCAACCAGAAGATGACGCGCGCTATCGAATCGCTGGCGCAGCAGCTCAGCCGTCCGCCCACCAACGCCGAGATCGGCCAGATGATGGGCATCAGCGAAGAGAGCGTCGCGGAGATGCTGACGACGCGCGAGGTGTTCAAGGTCACCTCGATTGACGGCAGCAGCAGCGATGCCGAGGACGATAACGGCGGAACGGTGGACATCGAGCGGCAGGCAGGCGCCGATGTCACGGCGTCGTTCCAGCTTCCCGTCGAGGACAAGATCGTTCTGGAGACGGCGATGGAGAAGCTGAAAGAGCTGGAGCAGACCGTCCTTTTCAAATTCTACTATCAAGACCTGAACCAGACGGAGATCGCCCGGCAGCTTGGCATCTCCTGCAACTACGTCTCGCACATTCTGCGCAACTCGACCAAGAAGCTGAAGAAGATTCTGGTGACCGATGAGCTGCGCGACGCGCAGATGAAGATGGCCCAGATGCGCAAGCGGCTGGAGGAGCAGCAGGCGTTCATCGAGCAGACTTCGGTGGTGGACGGCCTGACGCGGCTCTACAACCGCCGCTATTTCGAGGATCGCCTGGAAGAGGAGTTGAGCCGGGCCAGTCGCCTGGGCAGCGAAGTCTCCGTGCTGTTCGTCCTACTGGAGGGACTGGAAGCCTTTACCCGCGCGCATGGCACACTCAAAGGCGACGAGGCCGTGTTGGGAACGGCGGAGACGATTCGCCGCACCGTGCGCCGGGTGGATATTCTGACGCGCTTTGGCCCGGACACCTTCGCGCTGATCTTACCGTTTACCGGCGAGAATGTCCGGGTCGTGCAGAGCCGCCTGAGTCTGGCGCTTTCCGACTGGCTGGAAGAGCAGGAGTGGGACAAGGAGCGCGCTCCACTCGCATTGGGACTGGGGGCAGCGATCTATCCACAGGACGCGACGCAGACGGAGCCGCTTTTCACGCTGGCACAGAGCCGGATCGTCTTGCTGGAGTCTGCGCCTCTCCCTTCTTCTCTGCGTCGGGCCGCATAGGAACGCCGCTGCGATGCCGGAAGGCGCGCAGGGGCCGAAAGCAGACCGGGCGCTTTTGGAGAAATGTCCCGTTCCTCCAGAAGCGCCCGGTCTCTTTGTCCCTTTTTGCTATTGCCTGGCTCCGAAAGCGCAGCGGCTGTCCCTGCGAGCAGGATGTCCCGTCCTGCCCACGTTGTCCGCTATCGTTCCGAGGCCGTGTCCCTTACAGCCGAATACCCTCCTTCCAGCTTTCTAAAAATCGTCCTGCCCGCAGCGTCATCCCTCTGCTGTCCCGGCAGCGGGCGCGCAGGCGGCAGGCATGTCTTATGATGGCTATCGGCGCGGGCCGATCTACGGTCGGCCCGGCAAAGAAAACGCATTCATCATTCAATAGCAGACCAGGTTGCGATCCTCGCTCGGCCCAAAAGCCGGGCGCAACATGGGAAACCAGGAATCGGCTCCCGTCCCCATCTTAGGGAACCGGTTCCTGGCTCTCATGTAAAACTGCCCAGGTGGGGTCCGGCCACCGTAGACAGCGTGGCGCGTTCTCATCGCGAAGAAGTGCGAAGCCGCGCACATCGGAAAATCCTCGATACGGAAAAAACGAACCTCCAGCAGAGGCTGTCTCCGAACGCTGGGAGTTACTTGGTCAAGATCGTGCCGTCCGTGCAGTAGATTGTGCCATCGCTGAGCAGCGTGCATCCGCTCGGCAGCGTGACCATCGTGCAGGATTTCGGGCCAGGCGGCGGCAGACCGGGCGAACCGACGCCCTGGAGTTCGGCGCGCGACGCATTGACGCTCGAAGTCATAAGAACGCCAGCAGCAGCAGCAGCAGGAATCAGGCAAGCGAGACGGACAACGATCTTTTTCACCTTACTTCTCCTTGAAACGTGACATCTCTAGCATGAAATCAGTGCGTGCGAGATGGGCTGTGCGGTGTCGGGCCGCTTGTATGCGTCACCCCACCGTTCTGCCCCTGTCGGAGGCTTTAGCTCCGCTTGACCCCTACATTCTTCACGGGACGCCACAGACGCCCGATGAGTCCGTTGTGGGCCTTACAAGGGGGTAGTGTCCTCAGAAATCCAAATCTAGGGGACACCCCGCAAAATTTTCAAACTTTTTTCGACCTTACATCGAGGTAGTGCCGCGAGAGAATCGAATCTAGGGGCTGCCGCCAAAAATTTCTCCCAACTTTTTTGCGCGCCCGACCGGGCCAGGAACCGGCAAAGGTACGGAAGGACAAAGCCCGGCCCGTAGCGAAGGAACCCCTGCGCGCCGGAGGAGCCGCATGACACAGGAGGAGGAACGGGAAGATGGGACAGGAGCGCCCGACCGGGGGAGAAACGGCGCGGATGGAGCGTCTGCGCGCGGCGCATCTGGTAGAGACCGACTGGCTGGCGGCGCATCTGGCTGACCCCGACCTTCGCCTCGTGGATATGCGCGGCTATGTGCGGACGCAGACGGCGGAGGACGGCTTCCAGACGGCGGAGTATCGGGGCGCGCCGGAGGAGTACGCGCAGGCGCATCTCCCCGGCGCCATCTATCTGGACTGGACACGCGACATCGTGGACGAGAACGACCCGGTTCCGGCGCAGGTCGCGACGGCGGAGAAGATCGCGCGAGTTCTGGGACAGGCGGGTATCGGGGACGAACACCGGATCGTCGCCTACGACGCGCATCCGGCCTCGCAGTTCGCCACGCGCCTCTGGTGGGTCCTGCGCTACTACGGCCATGCCAACGCGCAGGTTCTCAATGGCGGCTGGGGCAAGTGGATGCGGGAGGGCCGTCCGGTCACGGCGGAAGTCCCCCACTACCCGCCTGCGATCTTCACGCCCCGGCTTCAGCCGGAGTGGCGCGCGACGGCTGAGGAAGTGAGGGCCGTGCTGGGGCAGGAGGGAACCCTGCTGCTGGACGCCCGCGATGAGGGCCAGTACACGGGGCGCATCCGGCGCGGCAGGCGCGGCGGGCATATCCCCGGCGCGCGGCATCTGCCCCGCGAAGCCTTCTTTACGGAGGAAGGCACCTTCCGTGCGCCGCAGGAGCTGCAGGCCCTTGTCGCGGAGAGCGGCGCGACGCCGGATCGCCGGATCGTCGCCTACTGCAACGGCGGCGTGGCGGCGACATCCGTGCTTTTTGCGCTTTCGACGCTCGGTTTTCCCCGCCTGACCAACTACGACGGCTCCTGGAACGAGTGGAACCTGCGCGAAGACTTACCGATTGAAAAGGAGACCTAACGTTATGACGCATCCGAAAGCCGCCCACCTGCACGGCCTGCTGACCGCCATCCTGACGCCCTTCGACGAGAATGGCCGGTTGGCCCTGGAACATATTCCCGCGCTGCTGGATTTTCAGCGACAGGGCGGCGTAGATGGCGTGGTCGTCTGCGGTACGAACGGCGAAGCGCCTTCGCTCTCGGTGGAGGAGAGAAAGCGGACGCTGGAAGCCGTCCTGGCGCACCGGGGCGGCCTGAGCGTTATCGCAGGAACGGGCGCGGCCAGCGTGACGGATGCTATCGAGTTGACCCGCCATGCCAGCGACGCTGGGGCGGACGCGGTGCTGGCGCTGCCGCCTTTCTTCTTCAAGAACCCGCCGGTCGAGGGGCTGGTCGCCTATTTCCGCCCGATTCTGGAGGCGGCGCGCGTCCCCGTCTTCCTCTATAATATTCCCTACTTTACGGCCGTGCCGATCTCGGACGAA
>DASRGL010000183.1:0-2112 GCA_035651115.1 Chthonomonadaceae bacterium | reverse complement strand
GCGATGCGGTGATGGCATTCGGCGCGGGCGAGCTGGACTTCCGGGGTCTGCGGGGCGCGGGCATAGAGCGTCAATGCCTCCCGGAAACGCTCTACCGCCTCCTGGGGCCGTTCGCGCCGCTGGAAGACCTGAGCGATACGCACGGCGCACTCCGCCTGCGCCTGTTCCGAGCCGGGCGTCAGGGCGAGTTGGCGCTGCTGCCGCTCGTGCTGCGCGATGAGCAGATAGAGCCGCTCCTGCGGGCGGGCGCGCAGCGCCTCGACTGCCGCCAGTATCTTCTGCGCGCAGGCATGGGCTTCCTGCGCCGCCTCCGCGCCTCCCCACTGCCCATAGAGGTCTGCCGCCTCCTGATACAGCGCGGCCGCTTCGGGGTGCTGTCCGCTTTCCGTCAGAAAGTCGCCGCAGCGCTGGCAGACATCGGCCCGAAGGCGGCGATACGCCGCTGCGTCTGTGGAGGCCGTTTCCGATTCCGTCTCTGCGCTATCGGCTGCCGCATAGAGCAGCACGGCGTGGCGCATGGCGGCGATGGCATCGGGGAGCGCGCCTTCGGCGTGGCGCTGGAGCGCCTCCGCCGTGCATTGTGCCGCCTGTTCTCGTTGTCGCTCTGCGAGGGTCATGTTCGCGCTCTGTCCTGCCATGAGGCCGCGCCCTCCACGCGGAGACGCCAGGGGTTTAGATTTCGTTACGACGATCCCGCCTATCAGGGTTCCAGAAATGTGGTTCATTGACAAATAGTGTGGTGGGATTTGTGCGCGGCCTTAAAAAGGCCGGTCTGAAGTTGCCAAGTCCGCCTGCGCGGACTAAATCCCCAGCCTGCGCAGGCAGGCTTTGCAATTTCAGACCGGGGTTTCAACCCCGTGTCCAAAGAGAACCACACTATTGCTCAATGAACCAGAAATGTTTCGGCGTGCGGGGCGATTTCTCCTGTCTGTGCCGCCGGTCGCCGGCCGCCTTCCTTTCCCTGTTCCCTCTCCTCCGACGCTGTGGAGCAGGTATTTGGCAGTGTCAGGCGAAATACAGGAGCGACGCCGTTTTTACAGAGAGGAGACGAGCCTTGCGCGCCTTTTCACGTGCCGAGAGGGGAGGCTGGATTCTGGCGCTGCTTGCGTTTGCGTTCCTCCTCTCCTACGGGTATCGCTCGAATCATCTCAATTTTCGCGGCGACGATGCGCAGCTCTATGTCGGGGTCAAACAACTGCTGCGTCACCGCACGTTCTATCGGGGCATAGACTATATCCTGATCGCAAAACCGGGCCAACGCCTCGATGCCGATGATCGAGTCTCCTTCAATGCCTACCCGCCGGCTACGGCCCTCTTCTATTTCCCTTTCTCCCTCTTTCCGTGGCCGATAGCGCGCGACCTCTGGTACTTTTGCAGCATGGGCTGCCTCTTTGCGCTGGGCCTCGTGCTGTTCGATCTGTTCGGCACGCGCCTGCCGCGTGTGTGCAAACCGTTCTGGCTGCTGGCGCTGTTCCTCTCCACGCCGCCCACGAGCGTCGTGCGTTACGGCTCCATCTCCTTCCCGATGCTCCTGGCCCTGGCGCTGGCCTGGCGGCAGATGCTGCGACCGGGAAAGCGTTCGGCGGCGCTGGCCGGATTCTGGTACGCTATCGCCCTGCTCAAGCTGACCATCGCGCTGCCGTTCCTGGCCTATCATCTGCTGCGTCGCCCTGCGCGCACGGTCGCCCTCTACGCCCTCGGCATCACTCTGGCGTTGAATCTAGCGGTCTCGGTGTTCGGTCACGGGCCGCTCACGATGCTGTCGGAGTATCGGGCGACGCTGCATACGCTGACGGCCCCGGGCGGCTTCAACGATACCGGCTATACGGGACGGCGGCGCTACTATCTGACCAATCTGGGAATCGCCGTCTTCGATGCGATCCGGCTCGTGAACGGCCCTCATCCCGGGCCGGAAACGCCGGGCGAACTGCTGGCGGATCGGATCGTGGAGTGGGTTTTCGGACTGGGCGTTGCCGGGCTGTTTATCCGCTACGCCCTGCGGCGGAACGCGGAGGAGGCAAAGCTGGAAGAGGGGCTTTCGGCGAAGACGCCGGAGGAGACACGGGCGCGGCATGGGCTGGAGGACTGGGCATTGGCAGGCTTGAGCGTCTG
>DASRGL010000182.1:0-7560 GCA_035651115.1 Chthonomonadaceae bacterium | reverse complement strand
GCGTTGCTGACCCAACAGCCCTTGCCGCAAGGACGGTTTGTTCCCGAACCCTGGCCGACCTCCTTTGCGGCGGCAACGGCGGCCCAGCCGCCTCCGCAGAGCGTACACAAGAGGGCCGCTTGAAAAACCTACCCTTATAAGAGGGCCGGGGTGGGGTCATCGCGTCACGATACGCTCCATCTTGACCACCTCGAAATCCCGCCCCTTCACGCGCTTGAGCGTCTCCAACTCGGCATCATTCCAGCGGGGGTCGGGAGCGCCGGAGACGAACCAATCCCCGCCGTTGTCGGCCACGATCATGCCGTAGGTCTTCAGCGCCTTCAGGATGACCTGCGCGGTCGGCGGAAAGCCGGAGATGTCGTAGCTGGCTTTGAGGCGCACACGCATCCCCATCGGCGGCAGATCGGCGGCGGTGCGGCTGCTGGCGAAATGCGTGGCCGGGGGAACGTAGGCGCGGCGGCTTCGGACGACCGTGAAGCGCAGGGCGTGCCGGATCGCCTTCTGCTCGACCGCCTCATCGTAGCGCGCCAGGCCGGGGAAGATGGGCAGCCCGGCGGCGTCGGCGGAGGTCCAGCCGGCGGGCCGCAGCTTGTTGGAGTTCAGGTCGAAGATCGCGCCGGAACCCGCTTTCCAGCCGTTGCCCTGCGGATAGGCGGAGAACAGTTCGTACAGCTTCCAGTTGTCGCGGTCAATCACCAGGATATGCCGGTCGCCTTGCGATTGGGGGCCGCCTTCGATGGGCGCATTGTGCGGGATCGGATAGGGGCCGGGATCGCTCTCATCCGGGTATTCAAAACGCACCGGCGCTTTCGGCTGGTTGCCCGGCACGACGATGTAGGGAATGCCGTTGGGCGCACCGTTGTAGACCGTGCCGAAGTCGGGGTGCAGCGGCTTGTCCCGCCCGATGCTGGCGATGAGGGCATCCGAGTTGGGGTCTATTGGCGCTTTGTCAATCGGCGTGTTCCAGGGATTGTCCGCTGGGAAAACCCGCTTGCCGTGCAGACTCGCCCCGACACCTAAATCCGGCTGTCGCTGCGGCGCAAACGCGGCTCGACTTATCCCGGCCAGTGTAATCAGCGCGAACACATTGATAATCCAACGTCTTTTCATTACCCCTCCCCCGGCCCCTCCCCCACAGGGAGAGGGGAGCAAAACATCAACTGTCGCCTGCGACGGGACGGCTCTTGTAGCTCTCTTTGCTGATAAGCTGCGCGGTGATACCGCCATCGGCGAAGAGGTTGGCCCCGGTGATGTAGGAGGCGTCGTCGGAGGCGAGAAAGGCGGCGACCTTGCCCATCTCGCGCGGCGTCCCGACCCGGCCCATCGGCACATTCGCCCGCCAGTGCGCCAGGCACGCCTCCAGGTCTTCCGCCGCGTTCTGCACGTCCTGCCATATCTGCGTGTCTATCAGGCCGGGACTGAGACAGTTGAACCGGATATTCCGGGCGGCGAACTCGACGGCCAGCGCCCGCGTCAGGCCGAGCAGGCCGCACTTGGCCGCATCGTAGGGAGCCACGCCGGGAACCGCCGCACCCGTGTGCGCCGTCGCGACATTGACGACGCTGCCGCCCCCTTGCTGAAGCATCGGCCCAATGCACGCCCGAATGCAGAGAAACGCGCCGCGCAGGTCTATGTTGAGGACGCGATCCCACTCCGCCACCGTCATCGTCTCGAACGCCTTGACAAAGTTGACTCCAGCATTGTTCACCAGGATGTCCACGCGCCCGTAGGCGCGCAGAGTCGCATCCACCATCGCCTGCACGTCGGCCTCGGCGCTCACGTCGCACGGCACGCACTGCGCCTCGCCGCCCGCCCCGGTCACGATGGCGATTTTGTTTTGGAGTCTCAATGGCGGATTCCTCTTTTTGGTGGCAGTTGAAACTGCACCTGCAAAAGCACGAAGTCCACCTGCGTGGACTGAATGCGGAGTCGGCGCAGGCCGACTTCGTGCTTTTGCAGCCGCGAATTCATTCGCCGGACTATGCCTCCTCCGCCACCGGATTCGTCAACGCGCCGATCTTGCCGATCTCGATGGTGACGGTGTCGCCGGGCAGGAGGAAGCGCGGCGGCTTCCGCGCCACGCCGACCCCGTGCGGCGTGCCGGTCAGGATGACCGTGCCGGGAACCAGCGTCGTGCTGCCGCTGAGGAACGCGATGAGCGTCGGGACATTGAAGATCATGTCGTCCGTGTTCCAGTCCTGCATCACCTCACCGCTGACGATGGACTTGATGGGGAGCGTATTCGGGTCGGGAATCTCGTCGGTCGTGACCAGGCAGGGGCCGAGCGGCGCGAAGGTGTCGAACGTCTTGCCCTTGCACCACTGGCTGCCGCCCCACTCCTGCTGCCAGTCGCGGGCGGAGACATCGTTGGCGCAGGTATAGCCGAGAACGTAGCTCAGCGCGTTCTCTTTGGTGGCGTTCTTGCACGCCTTGCCGATGACGACGGCCAGCTCCGCCTCATAGTCCACCTTGTCGCTGCGCAGCGCGCGCGGCAGCAGGATCGGATCGCCGGGGTTCTGCACCGCCGCCGGGCCTTTCATAAAGAGGACGGGATACTGCGGGATCGGCGAGCCGCCCTCCTCCGCGTGCTTGCGGTAGTTCAGGCCGATGCAGAAGAAGACGGGCGGCGCGATAGGAGCCAGCAGTTTCTTCACGTCCGCCGTCTCATCCGTCGCGCGATAGGTTCCGAAAATGTCGCCCTCGATGCGCTTGGCGGAGCCGTCCGCCTGCTGCGCGCCGTAGTGGATGCCGCCTCGGCTGTCCTGATAGCGTATGATCTTCATGGATGTGTCTGCTCCTCGATAGAGTTGGCGGTCTCTTCGGCGCAGAGGGCGGCATCTCCTCCCTCATTCCGGGCGGCAATGCGGAGAGAAAAGAGGTCGGAGCGGGAAGGAGCGGGGGGAAGGCTGTGTACGAGGGAATGAAATTCCCTCGCCGGGTAGCCTTCGGCACCGTGTCCACGCAGGTGAACACGGTGCAAGCTGCCAGTCTGCGCCGTGTCCGCAGGACACTGGGCGGAACGCCACTCAGCGAGGGAATTTCATTCCCTCGTGGCGAACTATACGGTGAACAGATCGGTCGGGAAGGCGACGCCCTGCGCGAGCAGATCGGCGACGAAAAGCGGGCGCAGGCCCGTCGGCCGCATCTCGCCCAGCATTTCGCCCCGCTCGTTGACCCCATGCTGCTCATACAGGAAGATGTCCTGCAACAGGATCACGTCGCCCTCCATGCCCTGCACCTCCGCGATGTGCGTGATCTTGCGGCTGCCGTCGCGCAGGCGGCTCTGATGGATGACCAGGTTCAAAGCCGACGCAATCTGCTCCCGAATGGCGCGGACAGGCAGTTCCGTTCCGGCCATCAGCACCATCGTCTCGATGCGGGACAGCGCATCGCGCGGCGAGTTGGCGTGCAGCGTGGACATCGAGCCGTCGTGTCCGGTGTTCATGGCTTGCAGCATATCCAGCGCCTCGCCGCCGCGCGTCTCCCCGACGATGATGCGATCCGGGCGCATTCGCAGGGCGTTGCGCACCAGTTGCCGGATGGTGATCTCCCCCTTGCCTTCGAGGTTGGGCGGGCGGCTCTCCAGCGTGACCACATGCTCCTGCTGCAACTGCAACTCTGCCGCGTCTTCGATGGTGACGATACGCTCATCCGCAGGGATGAACGAGGAGAGGACGTTGAGCGTTGTCGTCTTGCCGCTGCCCGTGCCGCCGGAGATGAGGATGTTCAGCCGTCCATAGATGCAGGCGCGCAGGAAGACGACCATCTGCGGCGTCAGCGTTTTCAGGCGGATCAGGTCGTCTGCGGTAAACGGCGTGCGCGAGAATTTGCGGACGGTCAGGCACGGCCCTTTGATCGCCAGCGGCGGAATGACCGCGTTGACGCGGGAGCCGTCCGGCAGGCGCGCATCCACCATCGGCGAGGACTCGTCAATGCGCCGTCCTATCGGAGCGACGATGCGCTCGATGATCCGCATCACATGCGTGTCGTCTATGAAGCTCTGCTCGGCGCGGGCCAGCCGCCCGCCGCGCTCGATATAGATGTCCCGCGCGCCATTGACCATGATCTCGGTGATGCTGGCGTCGTTCAGGAGCGGCTCCAGCGGGCCGTACCCGAGTATCTCGCAGACGACCGACTCGATCAGCGCGGAACTGATCTGCTCCGTGACGGCGACCCCTTCCTCCTCCAGCACCGCAAACGTCCGCTCGCGCACCTGCGCCGTCAGTTCCTCGCGCGCCATGCGGCTGACCTGGGTGACATCCGCCTCTTCCAAAAACCGCGCATGAATCCGCTGCTTGAGTTCGTTCAGATGGCCGAGAGAGGGCAGCGCGGTCTCCGCCTTCGCCTCGTCCTCCTGGGCGCGCAAGGCGAAGTCCGCCGTGAGGTTATCGGTCAGCCGGAATCGTCCCTCCATCGCCTCCTCCGAGGCGACAGGGGGGAAACGATCCGTCATCGGCATGAGCCGGAAATCCGTCTCTCCAGCCGGCATCTCCGTTTCGGGAAGGCCGCGCGGATCACGGCGTTTGAACAGTGACATGAGAAGCTCTCCTATCCATTCTGGCTGCCACGAGCCAGCAGACTATGTAAAAAGAACCAGCGCGGGCGCGGCCTGCTCGTGCTGATGAGGTTGCCCTGCTTTTCGACCGCGCGCCCGGACAACTGCGCCGCAAGCTGCCGCACGCTCTGCGCCACCGCGCTGTCGGGATGCGACAGCACGAACGGCACGCCCTCATTGATCGCCTCCGGCACGATCCTGCCATCATTGGGGATCTGGGCGTAGATCGGGTGATCGAGCGCGCGCTCGATGTCCGCCAATGGCAGGCGGTTCTGGCGCGCGACCCGGTTCAAAACGACATGCACCTTATCCCGCGCCGCATACTTCCCCAGCATCGTGTCCAGCAGACGCCGCGTATCGTGGACGGTCATAATGTCGAACTGATTCGCCACCAGCAGAATCGTCGTGGCATGGGACAGGATATGCAGCGTGGTCGCGTGGAGGATCGGGGGAATGTCCGCCACGATATAGCGGTAGCTCTGCTTCAGCAGGATCAGCGCCTTTTCCAGGCAGGGGATCGTTACGGTATCGAGCGCAACGGGCGTGCGCGCGCTGAGCAGCACGTTCAGGCCGGAGCCATGCTCCTGGACAAAGCCGCTCAAGAGCTGCCTATCTATCAGCGCCGGTTCGACCTGCGCCAGATCGGCCAGGGAACGGGGAGGCAGCAGGTTCAAGACCATCGCGATGTCGCCAAACTGCGTATAGAAATCGAACAGCAGCGTCGGATCGGTGGTATCGCGGGCCAGAGCCATCGCCAGATTGGTCGCGATGGTCGTTTTGCCGATGCCTCCTTTGGCCCCGGTAACAGCGATGATCCGGGTCGCGCGGCTCGGATCGGCGGCGGCGGCGAAGCCGGGCGTCTTGCGGCGCTGCTGATCCGCATAGACGCTGTGGATCGCCAGCAGCAGCGCCTCCGGCGCGAAGGGCCGGGCCAGATGTTCGCGCGCGCCCACTCGCATGGCGCGGCGCATCTGTTCGGGCGTATCGCAGCCGGAGATCAGGATGCTCTCGGTCGGCAAGTCTACCGAGGCGAGATACTCCGCCGTCTGAAATCCGTCCTTCCCTTCCAGACCGGCGTCCAGAAGGGCGATGTCCGGCGCGTACTGGTAGACCAGTTGCAGGACTTCCTGCCCATCGCGCGCCAGGCCGACGATCTCGATGGCGGTGTCGGCTGCCAGCAGGGCGCGAAGCTGCTCGCGCTGCGCGGGGCGGCTATCCGCAATGAGAACCCGAATCATCTCTGCTGCCTTTCCCTTAGAACGCCTAATCCAACCTCCCCTAGCCCCTCCTTCGTAAGGGGGAATCGTTCCCCTCCTTACGAAGGAGGGGAACGATTCCCTCCCCTTCATAAGGGGAGGGCGAATGCCTGACGGTTCCCTCCCCTTATGAAGGGGAGGGTTAGGGAGGGGTGCAATTAGCCGCTCTTCGTCCCGGCCTGTTTACGCAGTGGGTCAAAACGCGCCGGGGTCTGCTCTCCGTCTCAGTCATCAGAGCAAACCTCGTGCCATCCGCCTGTCAAAAATCATCTGCGAACCGCCGCCCGTGTTAATCCGGGAATTTTGCGGGTGTGAATTCGGCGTGCGGCCGCTTCCGTGCGCGCAAAAAAGCGGCCTGTCAAGGAGGTGGAAAGCAGGCGCTTCGCACAATATCAGCCTGGAGGAAACCGATCTGCCTGGAAGGGAGGAACGCATGACGCCGGAACATGCCCCGCACACGACGCGCCAACCGCATCTGCTACGACGCCTCGGCCTGCTGCAAGCGACGGCCCTGAACATGACGAACATGATCGGTATCGGGCCGTTCATTACCATTCCCCTGCTGCTCACGGCGCTCGGAGGGCCGCAGGCGATGCTGGGCTGGCTGATCGCCCTGCTCATCGTCATTCCCGACGGCATGATCTGGAGCGAGCTGGGCGCGGCGATGCCCGGCTCCGGCGGCACGTATGTCTATCTGCGCGAGGGATACGGGCCGAAGACCTTCGGTCGCCTGATGGCATTCCTGTTCATCTGGCAGTTCATTCTGAGCGGCCCGCTGGAGATCGCGTCCGGCTACATCGGCCTGATGGACTATCTGAAATACCTGTGGGGCGGCATGACCGCACTCCAGAGAGACGCCGTCATCGTCGGCCTGGGCCTCTTCACCATCGCGCTGCTGTACCGGCGCATCACCTCTATCGGCCTGCTGACCGTCAGCCTCTGGATCGGCACGCTGCTGACGGTCGGCGCGGTCATCTTCACGGGCGCGCTGCACTTCGACCCGAAGGTGGCCTTCGATTTTCCGCCCCACGCCTTCCAGTTCTCAACAGGATTTCTCTTCGGATTGGGAGCCGCCGCCCGCATCGGAGTCTACGACTACCTGGGCTACTACGACATCTGCTATCTCGGCGAGGAAGTCCGGGAGCCGGGCCGCGTCATTCCGCGCTCCGTCTTTATCAGCGTGCTGGCGGTCGCCCTGATCTATATCGCCATCAACCTGTCCATCATCGGCATCGTTCCCTGGCGCGAACTCGTTCCGGCGGACGCGCACCCGAACGCCAACTATGTCGTCTCCGCCCTCATGGAACAGGTCTACGGGCCAAGCGTCGCCAAGTTTGTGACCGTCATGATCCTCTGGACGGCGTTCGGCTCGGTCTTCGCGCTGATGCTCGGCTACTCGCGCATTCCCTACGCGGCGGCGCGGGACGGCAACTTCTTCCGCATCTACGGGCAGGTGCATCGCACGAAGCATTTTCCCCATATCTCGCTGCTGACCATCGGCGCGCTCTCCATCGTGTGTAGCTTCTTTTCGCTCGGCAAGGTCATTGACGCGTTGATCGTCACGCGCATCCTCGTGCAGTTTGTCGGACAGATCGGCGCGGTGTTCCTGCTGCGAAAGCGCGCTCCCGACCTGCAGCGCCCCTATCGCATCTGGCTCTATCCGTTCTCCTGCCTGGTGGCGCTGGCGGGCTGGCTGTTTCTCTTCGGCACGTCGGACGGCATTCTCATCCTCTATAGCCTGGGCTTCCT
>DASRGL010000181.1:0-4498 GCA_035651115.1 Chthonomonadaceae bacterium | reverse complement strand
TCGGCGAGATCGTGTATATTGTAACCGCGATAGTAGAGGTTCCCCTCCGGCTGCACATCACAGATTTCGGATTCCCCGACGACGACACCTCTCAAACCATCGCCATGCGTGGTCATATTGACTTCCCTCTTCCTATGGATTTTGATGGGCGCAACAGGGCGGACTTCGTTCCTGATTCTAGCATTTTTCCGGCGCGGAATGCAATGTCGCTGCCGCTACCGATTGCATCGGCTTCCCGTGACTGGTATAATAGCCTGATGACAATGCCGCAGGCTCCGAGGCTCGCCTTGCGTTTCCCGTCTCTTCTCGCTATACGCTGCCGCGCCGCGTTTTGGACGCTGCTGTGCGCAGGCGCGCTGCTGGCGCAAGGCCCTGGCGCGGTCCGGGCCTCGACCGCGCCCCTGACGCAGCGCCGCATCAACGCGATGGCCGCCGCGCTCGAACAGGCCCGCCGCGCGCTGATCGAAGAGGCGGGTCTGCGCCTTCCCGGAGAAGGGCTGCCGACCTATCTGGCCCGGATCGCCGCGCCGCTGCCTGGCGAGCGCGCTGCCGCCTACAAAACGCGCCTGGACAGCTATCTGGCCGCGCTCGACCGGGCGGCGGAAGCGACCGCTGCCGCGCGCCGGATGCCCCGCCTGCGCGACGAGAGCCTGGAGAACCGGCGGCTCTGGGAGCGCGCCGCGCGCATCGCCAACTATATGCCCGCAAGAAACACGCGCCTGCGCCTGGCCTGGAAGCGTGTCGCGACCGGGGCCGAGCCGCCCTCCCGACGGCTGCCGCAGGAGCTGCGCGCCAGCCTGAATCTGGTACTGTCACTGCTCGATGCCCTACGAGACGCCCGGCCATAGACCCGACCCTCCGTCTGAGAGTATGTAGAAATACTCAATGCGGCCGTTAAAACTGCACCTGCAAAAGCGCCCTCACCCCCGACCCCTCTCCCACGCTGTGGGAGAGGGGAGAGGCGCATTCCCATAACTTCCCATTCCCTCTAGGGAGGGGGTTGGGGGGTAGGTCAGCCCGCGCAAGCGGGCGCTGCAAGCAGCGCCCTGAGAAGGGGGACGTGGGGTTAGGTTTCTCTGGCCGAGTTGCCGATGATTTGGGTGTACGCAGCGCCGTGCGCCGTGAGAACGGCACGACTCCATCGGAAGGAAAGAAGCCCATCGTGTTGACCACCCCTCCGCCAGAAAAATCACGGGCTGTCGCTCCGCCGCGTGAACCCTCTGCTCCGCCTGCCCGACTAAACAGAAAAGTGCCATCGTTGCCCCTATCGCCCTGCGTAGGAGGCGTCCTGCGCAGCGTCTTTCCGCTCGTCGGCCTGATGCTGTGGCTCGCGGGCCGGGCGAGCGCCGCGCCCAAGCCGATGGCCGCCGCCCCGCTGGCGAACGCGGAGGCGGCTGTAGCGCAGATGGCGCAGGGGAACTATCGAGAAGCGGCCCTTGCGGCGCGTCAGGCGCTGCGGAGCGCGCCGGACGACCCGACGCTCTGCACCCTGGCCGGAGCGCTGCTGCTGGATACCGGCGACGCGAAGGGCGCGCTGACCGCCTTTCAGAACGCGACGGCGGGCGGAGGCGGAGACAGCCTGACCTACTACGGCCTGGGCCTGGCGCAACTGGCCTGCGGCGACACGACGGCGGCGCTGACCAGTTTCCAGCGTTCCCGGCGCAGTGGCGGCGACCCCGCCTACCTGTTCGTGGCGGAACGATACGCGCAGTGGCTCAGCGGCGCGCAGATGACGCTGGACGGCGCCAGCCTGCCCGATACCTTTACTGCGGCGCTACGCGCGCTGCAAGGGATGGCCGATCTGCGGCGGGGCGACTCCCGGCAGGCGGCGGCAGCCCTGAAAGCGGCGCTGGAGGGACTGCCCGGCGAGATGGTGGTGCAGCCTGCGGGCCTGTTGATGACCTTCGACCGGGCCAGGCCGCTGACGACCGCCGGGCGCCCGCTCCCGGCCAATCACGGCCTCAACGCGCCGCTGCCGAAGGAGCGCGCGCTGGGCGGCGCGCTGACGCTGACCCCGGAAGGACTGTCGCCGAGCGTGGCCTATGTCTCCTATGAGGTGGATGGCGCGGCGCTCAGCCTGGTCAATGTGGCCCCGTTCCAGTATACCTGGGACACGGCCGGCGTGCCGAACGGCTGGCATACGCTGGCTATCGTTCTCTACGATAAAGATGGCCGCGAGATGAACCGGGTGGAGCGGCGCATTCGGACGTCCAATGCGGGCGCGGAGGCGCTGGCGACCGCCTCGCCGGAACGCACGGAACGGCTGCGGAACGCGCTCTGGAAACTGGTGGCGCTGCGCCCGGATCGGTGCGCCTGCGCCTATGTGCTGGGGAGCGTGCATCGCGCTCTGGGCGAACCGGCCCTGGCGCGCGCCTGGTTTGCCCGCGCCGCCGCCATCCATCCGGACTATCGGGACACGCGGCAGCAGTTGGCAAGCCTGGGAGGATTGGGCGGCGGAGGCGAGGCCGTCTGGGGCGGTCTGCCGACCGAGAAAGCGGTGGCGCTGACCTTCGACGACGGCCCGAAACCCGGTATCACGGAGGCGCTGCTCGACGTACTCACGCAGTACAAGGTTCCTTCGACCTTCTTTGTCGTCGGGCGGCAGGTGACGCTCTACCCGGAACTGACGCGCAAGATCGCCGAGGCGGGCATGGAGATCGCCAACCATAGCTACTCGCATACCAATCTGACCACGCTGCCCGCGCAGGCCCTCGCCCGCGAGATCCTGCGGACGCAGGCCGTTGTCGAGACCGTCACCGGCAAGACGCCGCGCTACCTGCGCCCGCCTGGCGGCAACTGGAACGGCGAGGTGGCGCAGATGGTGCGCCGCTGGGGACTGACGCCCTGCTTCTGGACGGTGGATGTCTACGGCTCCGAGGTCATCGGGGCGCAGCAGGTGGCGGACGCGGTGCTGGCGCAGGTACGGCCCGGTTCCATCGTGCTGATGCACAACGGCAAGATGAGTACGGTGCAGGCTTTGCCGACGATCATTCGCGTGCTGCGCTCGCGCGGCTATACGTTTCTGACGGTGGAAGAGATGGCGCGGCGTCTGGCTTCCGCGCGGGATTCGGCCCGCGCGGCCCGCGTCAATGTCGCGCCGCCCGCGCGCCGCACCGAGTAGTTTCATTCGGCCCCGGTTTTTGTTCGGAACAGGCAAACCGTGCAGGAAACTCCGCCCGGTTTCCTGAACTACAGAGTGCGTGTTTCTTGAGAAGACGATTTCTCTCTAAGAAGGGAGCTTCAGTTATGTCTATCCGCTTCGGTCGCATCGGCGGCGCTGTCGCTGTGGGGACGCTTCTGGCGCTGACTGCCGCGCCGAGTCTGGCGCAGGCTCCGCAAGAAGATACGTTACTCGGCATCCGCCTGATGGCCCCTTTTAGCACCGTGCTGCGCAAATACGGCCAGCCGAACGAGATACAGATCGGCGCGCCGACCACGCCGGCGCAGGCGTTCCCGGCCACTGCCGGAACGGGCGCGGCGGGTGGGCCGGGCATGGGCATTCCGGGAATGCCCGGTCGCGGCGGTCTGCCCGGTATGATGGGCGGGCCGGGGATGATGGGCGTTCCCGGCGGCTATCGGGGAATGCCCGGCGGGATGGCTCCGGGCGCGGGACGCCCCGGCATGATGGGCGGGCCGGGAATGATGGGGCCGGATGAAGCGGCGGATCGGGGCGGCTTGCCCGGATTTGCGGGCGGGCGGCCTGCCGCGATGTCTGGAATGCCCGGCGGCTATCGGGGCATGATGCCCGGCGGAATGACGCCGGGGATGGGCGCTCCGGGAATGCCTCCCGGCATGGGCCGTCCCGGTATGATGGGCCAGCCGGGGAATCCGGCCTATCAGGGCAATCCCACCGAGGGCGAGATCACCTGGTGGTATCACTTCCCGCAGAAGGGTCTCCACTACTCCTTCCTCCTGAACAAAGAGGGACGGGTCATTCAGATACAGGAGTACGGCTGGACAGGCGGTTCCAAGACGCGCCGGGGCATCGGCCTCGGCTCGACGCTGGGCCAGATCATTCAAAAATATGGCTGGACCACCAACGGCGAGCCGGCCGGCGAAAATCTCTTGTTACGCTATGGCGGGCGCAATAAGGTCGCCTTCCAACTCGTCAAGAACAAGGTCGTCGGCATCACCGTTGCCGTCGTCAAATAGTCAGATTTCTGCATTTCGCGCCGCCCGCGTCGCGCCGACATGGGCCTGGCGGGAAAGGAGACAGTTATGCGAAGAGGAATCCGGGTTCTTATCGGTCTGACGGCGGCGGCCGGCGCGCTGGCGGTGTTACCCTCTGTGTCGCGCGCCGCCTCGAATGAGAAAGGTCTGCTCGGCATTCGCATCTTGCAGTCCTACCGGGATGTCTATCGCAAGTACGGGCAGCCGGATCGGGTCTATCGTCGCGGCGAGGTCGTGGACTGGGTGGAGGCGGTAGACGCCCGGGGCAATCCGACGGGGGGCATTCGCGGTCTGGATCGGGGCGTTGCGGCGCAGGGTTTCCCTGGCG
>DASRGL010000180.1:0-22688 GCA_035651115.1 Chthonomonadaceae bacterium | reverse complement strand
TTCATCGGAGCGGGCGGGCCGATGGGCCAGATGCACGTGCAGCGCGCCGTGCAGCATAAGCAGCCGCCGAAACGCATCGTCGCGACCGATGTGGACGCCGTCCGCCTGCAAAGCGTCGCCGACCGTTTCGGCAAAACCGCGCAGGAACGCGGCATCGAACTGATCACCCTCAATCCGAAGGAGTTGGGCGACGAGACGTTCAACGCGGAGTTGCAGCGATGGGGCGAGGGGCGCGGCTACGACGACATCGTGTCGCTGGTTCCGGTGGCCGCCGTCATCGAACACGCGGCGGACTATCTGGCGGAGGGCGGCTGGTTCAATATCTTCGCGGGCGTGGCGCGCGGCACGATGGCGAGCCTGGACGCGAACCGGATCGTCCGCAGCCGCGTGCGCTTCCTCGGCAGCAGCGGTTCCTCGCTGGCGGACATGCGCGAGACGCTGGCCCGCGTCGAGAGCGACGAACTCTCCACGAACGCCTCGCTGGCGGCTATCGGCGGCATGGAGGCGGCGGCGGAGGGGCTGAAAGCGGTCAAGGAGGGCTGGTTCCCCGGCAAGACGCTCATCTTCCCGCACATCCACAACCTGCCGCTCACGCCGCTCCCGGAACTGAAAGAGAAGTTCCCGACCGTCTACGCCAAACTCAAGGACGGTCAGTTCTGGACGACGGAGGCCGAGGAGGAACTGCTGCGCCTGACCGTCGCCAAAGGAACGCGGGGTTAAAACCCCGGTCTGAAATTGCAAAGCCTGCCTGCGCAGGCTGGAGAGTCCGCGCAGGCGGACTTGGCAACTCCAGACCGGGGTTTTAACCCCGCGCTGATGGCTGTGATCCTATTTTTCGCGTCAGCTAGAGGCGGAAACGGGCCTGAAGCGTCAGCAGAGGGTCGCCGAAGCCGGTGAAGTGGACGCCGAACTCCCCACCGATCCGGCCCTGCGTCGCGCCGACAAAGATTTTCCCGCCGAAGCGGGTCACTTCGCCGATGTAGGGGCCGATACCCGCGCCGATATAGGTGCGCGTGCCGCTGACCAGTCCCTTCGAGTAGACCTGATCGAACGTGACGGGAACCAGGGTCGAGACGCCGCCGAAGTTGGCGGAGACAACGGCTTCCGCATCAATCCGCGTGACAAAGCCCGGGCCGAGGCTCAGTTGCGGCAAGGTGATGTCCGCCCCGCCGACAAACTTGGTGCGCGGCGACACCGACAGGCCCAGTCGCAGCCAGACCGGGGTTCCGGGCAGAATGTCGGAAACCTGCCCGCCGCGCGCGGCGGCAGGCGCGGCCACCGCATTCGCCGCCAGGGCCGCTTGCAGCGCATCGGCAGAGGCTACCCGCATCGCAGGCTCTACCTGCGGCGTATGCCAGCGCGTGGACACGTTTTTCGAGGAAGAACGCTCTGCCGGGGCCGTTTTGTCGGCAGAGGCCGGGATCGTCAGGCCGATGGCAAGCAAGGCCGTCAGGCTTGAAAGCGTGCAGAGATTTCGGACGTTCGCAACGCGGCGATTCGTCGTAGACATAGAGACTCCTCCTGGGTGTGATGTGTGTGAACGCTTCCTTTCCTGCAAACCGGTTTCGACGAGGAAACCACTCTGGAACGCTCACGGGTTCCGTCCGGCGCGCATTCGGGCTGTGCGCCCAGCGAAACGCCTGCCCGCTTCAGGCGCGTCAAAGGCGTTTGCCTTCCGCTTCGCGTGAAGGCGCAGCAGATTTCTCAGCGCGGCACGCCCGCTGTCACGCCGGAACAGCGTAAAAAGCCGTCAACAGCAAGAACTTGGCCGTATAGTCGTTGGCCGGTTCGTTGGTCACATAGTTCTCGGCAGAATCGTAGTAGTACCCGGCCTCGTCCGGCAGCCCCGTCAGATCGCCCGGATGGGCTGGATGCACACTGAACTCCACATCGGTCAGGTCGGTCTGCATTTTCCGCAGGCTCCGGACGCTGGCCGGGCCGCCGATCAGCGCCCCCGATAGCTCGATGTTGGCGATATTGGCGATCGGATGATGCGGGAACTGCGGATAGCGCGTTCCCGCCCCGATGACGCAGCAGAGATCGAACGGATTGCAGCCGAGAATGAAATCGCGCTGCTGACGCGCCACCGCCAGCGACTTCTCTTCCTGGGTCAGCGCGGCATGAAGCAGACAGGAGAGCGCCGCGCCTGCCGCCGCCTCGCCGGTTCCCCAGCGGTAGGTCGTGCCGAGGCCGAAAGGATTGGCGGCGCGGCGGCGCACCTGCTCCGCCTCCTCTTCCAGATAAGCCCGCAGCCGCCCTTTGTACGCCTCCCCGGCGTGCGGATAGAGGGCATAGTGCGCCAGCGCGTGCGTATCGTAGACGCTGAAGGCGTCCTGCGAGGCTCCGGCGGCCCTGGCGAACTGAAGCGCCTGATCCAGATACTCTCTGCGCCGGGTCGCCTCATAGAGCGCAGCGGCCCCCCACTCCATATCGTCTTCCCAGGTCTTTTCCGGGTAGAAATCGTCGGGCGTGGTCGAGAGGATCTTCTGATTTTGCAGCCCCAGCCGATAGACGGACTGCGCGGCGCGCAGGCAGCGCGCGGCAAAGGGCGCATCATAGCGCCGATACAGCCGGGAGGCCATCGCAAAAGCCGCTGCGCATCGGCCCGCCAGGTTCGCGCCGACCCCGTAGAACACCTTGCGCGGCTTCCAGTTCGGATTCCGGGCCGGGTCATCGTCTTCCGGCAGCCGCCAGCTTTCGTGATCCGAGGCGTCCCCCACCTGATAGTAGAACTCGTCCGGGGTCGGGTGCATCTTCAGCAGCCAGTCCAGCCCCACCCTGGCATGATCGAGCAGCAGTGGCAAGCGAGTATTTCGCGTCTGCTCGGCAAATACCTGCGGAAAATGCGCATAGGCGAAGAGCATCAGGGCCGTGCTGAAACTGGTCGTCTCGACGAACTTCAGGTAGTCGCCCGCGTCGTGCCAGCCGCCGCTCGAGTCTATGACCTGCCCATCGCGCGGCCCGCCGACCGCGATGCCGTCATCATGGTGACACGGCTTGCGCTGTTCCGTCCGCTGGTCGCCGCAGCGCTGCATATCGAAATAACGCAGGATCAGCGGCAGGAGGCGTCCATAGAGGTCTTTGCCGATCGTGAAGGGATAGGAGAGCGCGCCGTCGGAGAGGCGGACACGGTAGCGGCCGGGCCGGGTGAAGTCGGAGAAGTCGGCAAAAAAGTAGTGCGCATAGCCGTCTTGCGGCTTCGTGTCGGAATACTCTGTCAGCGCGCCGCGATAGTGGACTTCCGGGATCACATCGTCGGCGACGAGACAGAAGGCGCTGCCGGCTACGGGGCCATCCGCAGGAATGACGGCGCGCTTGGCCTCCTGCGGCAGATAGCCGACCTGATTGACATAGACGCGCGCCGCGCTGCGCTTGACCGGAAGCGGCCCGGCGGAGGCGCTGCCGGGAGCGTTTTGCGCGCCGCTCTGGTTTGCCCTGGAATCAGGCATGGGCGCAGCGGGCGGCTGCCCTGATGCCGGAACAGCCCAGGCGGAGGTCAGTCCGGCCCCGACGCCGACGATTCCCCGCAAGAATCCCCTGCGCGAAAGGTCGTTTTCGCCCTGTAGAGTATGAATGCGTTGTTCCGATCTGCTTCTCATGCGCGCCTGCTGATGGAAGATTTCCCGATTGCGGGCGTCGTCCTCGTAAATGCCCGTTCTGTTTTGCCGGGTCATAATCAGGACGAGTGAAGCCGCCTGAGAGTTCCTTATTTCGCCCTGCATGATGTTTCCGCATTTGCGGGATGAGGCGCAGTATCCAGGTTGTAAAGCGCAACAGCGGCTTTTACTCGTTCACTGGAGGAGAAGAGATGCAGACAGACACAAACCTGGACGCGGCCCTCGCCTGTTCGGTCGCGCCCATGCTCTCGGTGCGGAACGGCGCGCGGGCGGTGGAGTTCTACAAAGCGGCCTTTGGGGCGCAGGAGGTCTACCGTGTGGAGGCTCCTGACGGCGCGGTGGTATCTCGGCTGTCCATTGCTGGCGCGGAGTTCTGGCTGAGCGACGAAGCCCCGGAGTATGGCAACTTCAGTCCCGAAACACTGGGCGGCGGCACGGTGCGGATGATCCTGACCGTGCCGGACCCGGATGCGATGTTCGCACAGGCAGTCGCCGCAGGCGCACGCGAGGTCGTGGCGGTGGAAGAGGCGCATGGGTGGCGCGTGGGCCGTGTGGCCGATCCCTTCGGCCACCATTGGGAGATCGGTCGCCCGCTTGTACAGGAGCAGGCATAGCGGCGTGTGAACATGACGTTCGCCGTATCCGCCTTTTCAAGGCAGGTTGAGCTTGATGGAGGGAATGGTGGCGGTCGCATCTTTCCAGCGCGGCCGTTCGTCGGGCCGCCGCCATTCCCTCCACCGTTGTTCGCGCTCCACGTGGCAAAGTCGGGCGCGGACGACGCTCAGGCTTGGGCCTCGCGGTCGAGCAGCGTGCGCTTGCGCTCCACGCCCCAGCGATAGCCGGAGAGCGCGCCGTCGCTGCGCACGACCCGATGGCAGGGAATCGCGACGGCGATGGCGTTCGCTGCGCAGGCTTGTTGCGCCTCTATTGTACGAGATACCGCGCTCCCCTGCACTCCATCTCTTGCTTCCAAACTCCGAAAGAGGCCACAGAAACCCGTCTTTTGACAGGTTTGCGTGGACAAAAAAACCAGCCGCCGGACAGAGTTTTGGGCCGTTTTTCAACTTGCGGAAGCCCGGCAATTTTGCTATAATCACCGAATGCGAGGCGGCCTGCGAGTGGGCAGGGGCCGGAGGTTCCATCGGTTCCAGAGAGCAGGCGGCCTGGCAGAAAGCAGTGAGAAGCCGCAATCCGGCACGCACCGGGCGAGCGGACGCAGGGCGGGAGGACCAGGGTGAGCGGACAACTCGAATTCGGCGAAGAAGATCGGTCCGCCACGCTGCGCCGCGCCTGGGAACTCTCCCTCCACCTCCTCGCCAGCAAGGTCAGCAAAGTCACCTTCGAGACCTATATCCGCCCCACTCAGCCCCTGACCTACATCGGGAACGTCGTCACGCTCGGCGTCAAGAGTCCGTTCGCACGCGACTGGCTGGAAAAGAAGGCCGTCAATCCGATTCGCAGCGCACTCGAATTTCATCTGGATGCCAGCGGCCTGGAGATCCAGTTCGTCGTCATGTCCCGCGAGCAGCAGCGGGCTTCGGAAGGCGGCGCGAAAAAGGCGGACAGCGCGCGGGCTGCCCCTCCCGCGCAGCCCGCGCTGCCCCTCGATGATGAAAACGAAGAGGCGTCCGCCCGCGCCGCCACGAACGCCGCGCCAGACCTCAAACCCTCCGCTGCCGCGCCCTCGCTCGCCTCGCGCCCCGCCAGCCGCCGGGCGGAAGCGCGCCGCAGCGAGGAGGCCGGGCCGATCCCCTCTCTGGCCCTGAACGACGACTATCTCTTCGATAACTTCGTCATCGGGCGCTCGAACCGACTGGCGCACGCGGGCGCGATGAGCGTCGCGGCGAAACCCGGCGCGGTCTACAATCCCCTCTTCCTCTACGGCGGGCCGGGGCTGGGCAAGACGCATCTGCTCCAGGGCATCGCGCACGCGCTCCGAGGAACGCAGCCGCATCTGCGTGTCGCCTATATTTCCGGCGAGTATTTCGCGCAGCAGTATATCGCCTCCCTGCGCGAACACGCGACCGAGGAGTTCCGCCGACGCTATCGGGAGATAGATGTCTGGCTGGTGGACGACATCCAGTTCATTGCGGGCAAGGAGCATACCAAAGAGGAGTTCTTCTACACCTTCAACACGCTCTATCAGGGCAACAAGCAGATCGTCATCGCCAGCGACCGCAGTCCCCGCGAACTGAACACGATGGACGAGCGGCTGCGCTCCCGCTTTCAGAGCGGCCTGATCGCCGACATCGGCGCGCCGGAACTGGAGACCCGTATCGCCATCCTCCAGCAGCGGCGTCAGCGCGAGAACGCCGCCGTGCCGGATGACGTACTGATATATATCGCCAGCGCCATCCAGTCGAATATCCGGGCGCTGGAAGGCGCGCTGACGAAGCTGCTGGCCTACTCCTCGATCATGAACGTGCCGGTGAGCGCGGAACTGGCCCAGAGCGTGCTGGGCGAATACTTCATCGAAAAGCCGATCCCGCAGCGCCGGGTGAGCATCGAGGAGGTGGTAGAGAGCGTCGCGGAGCGATTCGGTATCACGACGCAGGCCATCCTGGGGCCGAGCCGGAACAAAGATGTCTCGCTGGCGCGGCAGGTCGCTATCTATGTCTGTCGGGAACTGATGCCGCAGGTCAACACGACGGTCATGGGCGCGGCGTTCGGCGGGCGCGACCACGCCACCATCGTCTATGCCTGCCAGAAGGTGAAGGTGCTGATGGATGCGGACGCAGAGCTAAAAGGGATGGTAAGCGCGCTGCTGAAGAGTCTGACCAGCTAGACGCCTGTCAGAAGCCTTGTTGAAAACTATGCCCTTAGTAGTCGCGGAGACTCATAGGTTCGAGGCCAAGATTTGAGGAGAAAAGTTATACAAAATGAGCGATTGTTAAAAACTATCCCGATAGTTTTGAGTCCAGGACTCAAAACTATGGGCTTAGTTTTGAGTCGGGCGACTCAAAACTGCCTGTCAACAGTCGTACAACGGATTTCCTGTTGAAAACTGCCCGGTTTTCAACCGAGTTTTCAACAGTATCAACAGAGCTTTGTTGAAAACTATCCCGATAGTAGTGGAGACAGATGTAGACTCAAGTGCGTTATCAGAATCCGCAAGAGTCTGCCAGAGTCGCGCAATAACTGGATTCTATAGCAGGCAAAATGAGATTCAACCGTCTACTATGTGGATAGTTTTGAGTCTTTTCAACAGAATCATAATAAGCATAACCAAAGATTCATATAAGTGACAGTGTTCGACTCTTTGGCAGCGCGTTCGGAGGAACGAATCGCCCTGGCCTCTGTGGAAAGAGTCGAAAGATTGTTGAAAACTAACGCTGCGCTCCGGTCGTTTTCCTGAAAGCGAAGCAGGGCGGGAGTCTGGACGGTAGAATAGTACGAAAGGTTCCGAAAGACGCAAGAGTTCGGATGACACCATGCAAGTACGTCAGTTAAAACTGTCCTGCTTCCGTAACTATCGGGAATTGACCCTGGTTCCTGGAGAGGGGCTGAACATCCTGCACGGAGCCAACGCGCAGGGCAAAAGCAATATATTGGAGGCGCTCTCGCTGCTGGCGACCACGCGCTCGCTGCGCGCCAGCCGGGAGTCCGAACTGATTCTGCGCGGCGCGGAGATGGCGCACGTCATTGCGGAGGTGGATCGGGAGCGCGAAGGGGAAGCCGAACTTCAGGTCTCCGTATTTCAGAGCGACAAGAAAGCCGTGCGGATCAACGGCCTGAAGCGCGGGCGCGTGGTCGAACTGCTGGGCCAGTTCAACGCCGTCTTTTTCGGCTCCATTGATCTGGCTATTGTGACCGGCGAGCCTTCCCAGCGGCGGCACTATCTCAATGTCGAGATCTCGCAGATCAGCCCGCGCTATGTCTACGATCTGGGCCACTACAAGCGCGTGCTGGAACAGCGCAACCGGCTGCTGCGCGATCTGCGCGAGAATCCCCGCACGCTGGCGCATAGCGGCCTGGATGCCTGGAACGAGCAGCTTATCGTTCACGGCGCGCCCCTGTTCGAGAAACGGCGATTCTACATCGAGCGGCTTGCGCCGCTGGCCGACCAGATTCACCGGGAACTGACGGACGGCAAAGAGGGACTGGAGATTCGCTATCTGCCGAACATCCCCCTGCCGCCTGAATTTCCCGTCGCGCCGCCGGTCGTGCGCGAATCCACGCCGGAGGAACGGTATCTGGCGGAGGCGGAGGAGAACATAGACTCTGCGCCGGGCGCAGCGACCTCTGCCGCGCTGCCAGAAGCCCCGGAATCGCCCCTCAGCGGCACGGAGGCGATTGCAGCGGCCTTTCGTGAGCAGTTGGGCGTCCTGGCTTCGGACGAGCTGCGCAGAGGCACGACGCTGATCGGCCCGCAGCGCGACGACATCGCCTTTCTCATAGACGGCGCGGAGGCGCGAATCTACGGCTCGCAGGGCCAGCAGCGCACGGTCGCGCTGGCGCTCAAGCTGGCCGAGTTCCGCCTGATCGAAGACTATGTCGGGGAGCCGCCGGTCATGCTGCTCGACGACGTGATGAGCGACCTGGACGATACGCGCCGCGGCCATCTGCTGGCCTGGATACGCCGCCGCTGTCAGACCTTTTTGACCTGTACCAACCTGCGCTCTTTCCCGAAAGACATCTTAGCCGAGGCCGCGACCTTCAAAGTGGTGGCCGGAACGGTGACGCCCGATGGCAGCCGAAAGCTCCGAACCACGACGCCCATACAGCCCAATGAATCGCCGCCCGCAGAGGCCCGCAACAACGGACACTACGCCGCCGGAGAGGCGGCAGAGAACGCCGCGCCGCCCGAACCCGCCGAGCGACCGGCCAGGCGCGCTGCCGCCGGACGCCGCGCCGGCGGCCCCCCTCCCTGGCCCTCCCCCCAAGAACAGGGGGAGGGAGCTTGATACTGAGGAGACATCGCGGCGGAGTAAACTGATTCCGGCGACCGTGCGCGGCGGCGGCGGCGCGCTGGCAAGTCTGCTGGAGAGCGTCATCGGGGGCATGGACAGCGGCACGAAGATTCGCGAGAGCCTGGCGCTGGCCTACTGGCCGCGCGTCGTCGGGGCGCAGGCAGCGGCGGCTTCGGAGCCGGAGGCCGTGCGGGACGGCGTGCTGTTCGTCCGCACGAAAAGCTCGACCTGGTCGCACGAGTTGACGCTGCACAAAGCGCGCATCGTTCAAAACCTCAATCGCCTGCTCGGCGAGCGGGTGATCCTGGATATTGTCTACCGCGCGCGAGGCGTGAAGAAGGAGACATCTGTCGCAGAGCCGGAGATGCCCACGCCGGAGGAGTTGGCGGCCGTCGTGCTGGAACCGCCGGAAAAGGCGGAACTGCGCGGTCACCTGAAAGACCTCTATCTGCTGGAAAACGATCGCGTCCGGCAAGCCATCGCCGCCCGTCTGACGCAGGAGGCAAAGCTGCGCCACTGGCGGCTAGAACACGGCTGGCGCATCTGCCCGCGCTGCTCCGCCACGCACAAAACCGACTATACTCTCTGCCCGATCTGCCGCCTCTGCCGATGATGTTCAGAATCCGATGAAGCAGTATGGAGAGGAACGAACGATGGTCGCCTACGCAAAGAGAGAAGCGCAAAAGCAGCCTCGCTTGACGCCGCAGGAGTACCTGGAATGTGAACGGAAGGCCGAGACAAAGAGCGAGTACGACAACGGCGTGGTCGTCGCGATGGCAGGCGCGTCCTGGGAACATAACCTGATTACCGGGAACCTCGAACGTCGGCTCGGAAATCAGTTGGAGGGAAAGCCCTGCGTCGTCGTGAGCAGAGATCAGCGAGTGCGCGTGCCGCAGTGCAATAAGTATTACTATCCCGATGTGGCTGTCGTTTGCGGTGAGCCGCTCTTCGAGGATGCGGAAGTAGATACCCTGCTTAATCCCACGCTGATCGTCGAGGTTCTCTCCGATTCGACGGAGGCCAGAGATCGGGGTGAAAAGCTAGAGTGCTATCAGACGCTGGAATCTCTGCAAACTTACGTGCTGGTGTCCCAGTACAAACCCTACATCGAAGTCTACTCCCGTCAGGGCAGGGATTGGCTCTACTCGAAGGCAAAAGAGATGACCGAAAGAGTGGTTCTGGATGCCATCGGCTGCGAATTGAGTCTGGCGGAAGTGTATGCCCGGATAGAGTTCCCGCACGTTCAGGATAAGAACGAGAATGTGTGAAACCAGGAGAGATTCGTCACATCAAACGTCGGTAAGTGAGAAAAGCCATGAGCATCCGGCTGCGCAAAACCGAAATCTACGTCCTGAATATGCGGACGCGGATGCCGTTCCGCTACGGCATCGTCTCCATGACGGCGTTGCCCCATCTGTTCGTGCGCTGCGAACTTGAAGTGGATGGGCAGGGTCAGGCTGGGATCGCGTCGGATGGACTTGCCCCCAAGTGGTTCACGAAAGACCCGGCCACCTCGCTGCGCGATGACTGGCTGGATATGGTGCGCGTCATCGAGTCGGCCTGCGCGCTGGCGGGGGAAGTCGGCGAGGCTGCGACGGCTTTCGACCTGTGGCAGCAGACCTATCGGGCGCAGGAACGCTGGGCGGAAGGTACAAACTACCCGCCGCTCCTGTGGAGTTTCGGCGTGAGCCTGGTCGAGCGCGCGATGATCGAGGCATTCTGCCGCGCCCGAAATCTGCCCTTCTCGACGGCGGTATGCCGGAACCTTCTGGGCGTGCGCCTGGGAGAGATACACCCGGAACTGGCCGATTCTACGCCTGCCGACTTCCTGCCCGCACAGCCGCGCCGCACGCTCATCGCCCGTCACACGGTCGGGCTGGGAGACCCGCTGCATGAAGCAGATATTCCTGCCGCCGAACGCCTGGACGACGGCCTGCCGCAATCTCTCGAAGCCTGCATCCGGGCCTATGGACTGACTCACTTCAAGATCAAGCTGTATGGCGACCCGGAGAAAGATCGAGAGCGGCTGCGGCGGATCGCGGCGTTGCTTGCAAAAGAGGCAGGCCCGAGTTACGCCTTCACGTTGGACGGCAACGAGCAGTATCATGCCGTCGAGGAGTTCCAGGTGCTCTGGCAGTCTTTAGCGGAGGATGCGACGCTGGCCGATTTCCTCCGTCATCTGCTCTTTGTCGAGCAGCCCCTGCATCGCGCGGTCGCGCTCTCCGAGGAGGCGGGGCGGGCGCTGAACCGCTGGCCGTCGCGCCCGCCGCTGCTCATTGACGAGTCTGATGGCGAACTCCAGAGCGCGCGCACTGCGTTGGAAAGGGGCTACATCGGAACCAGCCACAAGAACTGCAAAGGCGTGTTCAAGGGCATCGCCAACGCCTGCCTGATCGCTCACCGCCAGCGCGCCGAGCCACAGCGCGGTTATCTCCTCAGTGGCGAAGACCTGGCAAACGTCGGCCCGGTCGCTCTGCTGCAAGACCTGGCAGCGATGGCCTGCCTGGGAGTCGCGCACGTCGAGCGGAACGGGCATCACTACTTTACCGGTTTGAGTATGCTGCCACAGGAGGTGCAGGAGCAGGTGTTGGCGCATCACCCGACCCTGTACTGCCGCCACGAACGCGGCTATCCGACGCTTGCTATCCGCAACGGCGCGCTCGATGTTGGCAGCGTCGTGGAGGCTCCGTTCGGCCTGGGGTTTCCTTTCGACCCTTCCCGCTTTACTCCCCTTGCCGCCTGGAACCCTGACTCGCTGGAAGAGGGCGGAACAGCAGCATGAGCGGGTTCGGGATTCCGGCGGCTGCGAAGGCAGAAGAATCTTTCCGGCGGAATCGGTGTCTTGACAGGGTTCGCGCTTGGGTGTACAATATCTCTGCCTCTGTCTCCTGAAGCTCCGCGTCGAGACAGAGCCTGTTCGTGGGCGGTTGGCTCAGTGGTAGAGCGCCTCGTTCACACCGAGGAGGTCAATGGTTCAAATCCATTACCGCCCATTCCTCTTTAGGCTTGCTGCGACAACTCATGCTTGAATTGACCGCCCCATTCCCTCAAACGGATTCTGCCTCTCGTGTTTCCTATCCCGGCCCCATTTGATCTTCCCTATTACCCCAATGCGGTCTGAGCATGAAGGATGAGTGCCGCGTCACCGGCGCGATGGAGGGGCGTACTATCAAAACATCAGGACCTGCATCGCCTCCCGCTCTGTTTAGCGTTCCTATGACGGATCCGCCAGGGAGGCGGTAGCTCCTGGTAGATTGCGCTGCTGTAGAGGAGGTAGCAAGAGATGAGCGTGTGCATCCGAGGTTTCCTGCTGGTCTGTCTGCTTCTGTCTGCGGTGGCCGGTCTCGGCCAGTCCGTCCGGCAGAAGAAGCTGATCGAATTCGGGTGGGATGAACCGGACACCGCGTTCCTGCGCCAGCATATCGCAGAGATGCAGCAGACTCCCTTTGACGGCTGTGTCTTCCATGTCCTGTATCGTAAGGCGGATGGCAGCAGCGGCAGATTCACGTGGGAGGGCTGGGGCAAGACGGCGTTCACGGCAGAGCAGTTGCGGCCGGCCCTGGAAGACCTGAAAGCGACCCGTTTCGGGGCCTTTCGACACAACTTCCTGCGCTTCAACACCTGTCCCGCCGACGTGGACTGGTTCGACGATTTCGCCGCTATCCTGAACAATGCGCGCCTGGCGGCGTGGCTGGCAAAGCAGGGCGGATGCTCCGGCCTCCTGTTCGACATCGAACAGTACGAAAAGCCGCTCTTTCGCTATCGAAGTCAGCGGGATGCTGCCACAAAAGGCTGGGACGCCTACGCAGCGCAGGCCCGGCTGCGGGGCCGCCAGGTGATGGAGGCCTTTCAAGAGGGCTATCCGAATCTCGTCGTGTTCCTGACGTTCGGCTATGGGCTGCCCTGGACGCAGACCGCGCACGGAACCAGGCCGCTGGCAGAGGCCGATTACGGCCTGTTGGCGCCCTTTCTGGACGGTATGTTCGAAGCCACGCGCGGCAAGACCCGGATCGTAGAGGGGAATGAACTCGCCTACGGTTTCTTCAAGCCGGAGGACTTTCCGGCTTCCTATAAGATGCTGACGCAGGAACTGCTGCCGATGGTCTCGGATGCCGAGAAATATCGCCGTGTCGTCTCCTGTTCGTTCGGCCTCTGGCTGGACTATGACTGGCGGCGGCGAGGGTGGGAGGCGCAGGAGGTTTCCAAAAACCCGCATACCCCCGCGCAGTTTGAGAGCCTGGTGCGCCAGGCGCTTCAGACAGCGGATGAGTACGTCTGGATCTACAGCGAAACGCCGCGCTGGTGGACGCCGGAAGGCGGCCCGTCCAAGTTAGCGCCGGCCTACGCTGAAGCCTTGCGCAAGGCCGTCAAGCCGTCGCCGTAACGATTCCCGGCCATGCCACCCGCCGTGCCGAGGGAGATTCCGGGCGCGGAACGTCACAACGTCTCGCCCGCCAGTCCCAGCAGGGCCTCTTTTGGGATGGCCGCGCCGATAGACCGGTGAATGGTAAGGTCGGGGCAATGGTGAGTCAGAAAGGTGCGGAGAGACTTCTCGCACACCTGCGCGCGCTTTTCCGCTTTCTTTTCGTTCGCGGCAGTGATAAGAAGGTAGTAGGTCACAGGAACGACATACTGCTGGGGAGGGTCGTTTGACATCGCTGCGCCTCTTTTTCCGGATGCCGAAGACCGGCCCCTGATGTGTCACAGGTCGTCTGATAAGAAGAGTTTGCCGAGGAGAACCGGTTCGCTGATCGTTGCGTCCAGGGTAATGTCAGGATGGGCGCTGGCGAGGGCGCTCTGGTGGGCGTGGACGACGCGCTGCACCTTATCGTGGGCTTCCTGCTCTTCGGAAGCCTCAACATGATAAGAATACAGGACGGAAACGATATAACGCTTTGCAGGTCGGTCGGACATGGAGGCTGCCTCCTTCTGTACCGGGAAGATCGTCCCCGCGTGCCTTTGTCCTCTTCATCACCTTCCATTTTCTTCGTAGGGCGGCCAATCCCTACCGTTCTGCGCGGCTCCGCTCAAAACTTGAGCAAAACTTAAGCGCGGGCGCTTCTCAGAACGCCAGACACAACCGCGCCGACTCCCTGCTTCGTTCGGATCGCTGCGGCCCGGTCGGAAAACGGGCAAGAAGGAGGCGAGATGTCCTCTGACGAAGCATGTGGCATAGCAGACATCTCGCCTTCGTTTCCCGTCGGCCATGCGGGAAACGCCACCCATTCAAAATAGTGGCGTAAAAGGAGAGAGCCTCGACCCGGGAGCCGCTTAAATTTCGCTCAAGATTTGCCCACGGAAGACATCAGGCCGGAAACGCGGCCCGCGACGCAGTCCGATCGGCTCGATAGGAGGACAGGAACTCGAATGCCGCAGACGCTCTATCTGATAGATGGCTACGCTCAGATATTCCGCGCCTACTATGCCATACGCAGTGGGATGCACAGCCCCGTCACCAGCGAGCCGACCAACGCCATCTTCGGCTTTACCGGGATGCTGTTCAAGCTCTTCTCCGAATTTGCCCCGCACGCCGTCGCCGTCGCGATAGATGCGCCGGGCAAGACCTTCCGCGATGACCTGTACGGGCAGTATCGGCAGCTAAAACAGGAGGCGCAGGCGGCAGAATCCTCGGCAGAGGGAGAGGCTGTCGCCGTGCTTCCTCCACCGGTCGTGACGCCGGAAGAGGAGCGGCGCGCGCAGTACAAAGGCACGCGCAACGCCACGCCCGACGACTTGACCGCGCAGATTCCCCGCATCTTCGAGGTGATCGAAGGCTTCGGCATCCCCATCTTTGGGCAGAGCGGCTTGGAAGCCGACGACGTGATCGCCACCATCGTGCAGCGCGTTCTGGACGACCCGGCGCTCGACGACGTTCAGATACGGATCGTGTCCAAAGACAAAGACCTGGAACAGCTTATCGGCGACCGGGTCAGCCTCTTCGACATCCACACCGACACCCTCCTGGATCGCGCCGCGCTGCTGGCGAACAAGGGCATCACGCCGGAGCAGGTCGTGGATGTGCTGGCGCTGATGGGCGACACGGTGGACAACATTCCAGGCGTGGAGGGCATCGGCCCCAAGACTGCCGCGCAACTTATCCAGCAGTACGGCTCTATCGAGGGCATCTTTGAGCATATCGAGGAGATCAAGGGCAAGCGGCGGGAAAACCTGGAGAAGGCGTGGGCGCATCTGCCCCTTTCCCGCCAACTGGTCACGCTGGAACGCCGGGGAGACTTTCCCTTCTCGCTGGAGATGGCCCGCGTGCGCCCGCCCGACGTGAACCGGCTGCTGGTTCTCTTCCGGCAGCTTGGCTTCAACCGCTTCCAGGAGGAGGCGCAGCGGCTTGCGGATGCGCAGACGCTCGCCCTCGCCTCCGAGCCGTCTCCGGTCGCCGATCCTCTGGATGCGTTCGCCCCCTTCTCCGCGGAGGAACCGCCTCCTGCGCTTTCCCCGGTTTCGGCGGAATCCTCAATAGGGTACGAGACGGCGGCGAGCGGGCGCTACGAGGCGATCACGACCGCAGAGCAGCTTGCGGCGCTGGCGGTCAGTCTCAAGGCGGCCACCCTGTTCAGTTTCGACACCGAGACCAGCGGCCTGGGACGCGATGCGGGACTTGTGGGCCTCAGCTTTGCCTGGAAACCGGGACACGGCGTCTATGTCCCGGTGCGCTCTCCCGATCCCTCCGCGCACCTGGACGCGGAGACCGTTCTGAACACATTGCGCCCCCTCCTAGAAGACCCGGCCTTGCGCAAATGCGGCCACAATCTCAAGTTCGATGCGGGCGTGCTGCGCCGCCTGGGAATCCGGCTGCGAGGCGTCGTCTTCGACTCCCTGCTTGCCAGCCAGTTGCTCGATCCCTCCCGCTCCGGCAAGCTGGATGAACTGGCCCTCAGCTTCCTGAACTACCGGATGATTCCCATTACCGACCTGATCGGCGCGGGAGAGGGACAGACCTCGCTCGATCAGGCGCCTTTGGAGCAGGTGGCGATCTATGCGGGGGAGGATGCGGACATCGCGCTGCGGCTCTACGAGGCGCTTCAGCCGCACCTGCAGGCGCAGGGCATGGATCACCTTCAGCGCGAGATCGAGGCCCCGCTCGCGCCCGTCCTGGCCGAGATGGAGGCCAACGGCATCCTCTGCGACCCGGTAGAACTGAAGCGGCAGGGCGAGGAACTGGGGAAGCGCGCGGCGGAACTGCGGCAGGAGATACAGCAGGCCGCAGGCGTGGAGTTCCGGGTCGAGTCCACGCAGCAGTTGGCCGAAGTCCTCTTCGATAGGCTGGGCCTTCCCTCGCCGAAGAAGACCAAGACGGGCCGCTCCACCGACATCACCGTGCTGGAAAAACTGGCCCAGCAGGAGGACAGGAACGATCCGCGCACCGCTGTTCCGCGCCTCGTCATCGAGTACCGGCAACTGACCAAGCTCATCAGCACCTATCTCGGCAATCTCTGCGACTCGATAGATGCGAAGGACGGGCGTATCCATACGACATTCCATCAGTTGGTGACGGCGACGGGCCGCCTCGCCTCGCACAACCCGAACCTGCAAAACATTCCGGTCCGCTCCGAGATAGGCCGCCAGATTCGCAAGGCGTTTCATGCGCCCCCCGATCACTGCCTGCTCTGCGCCGACTATTCGCAGATCGAACTGCGCCTGCTCGCTCACTTCACGGAAGACCCGGCGCTCGTCCAGGCGTTCGCCGCCGACCAGGACATTCACGCGGCCGTTGCGTCGCAGGTCTTCCATGTCCCTCTGGAGCAGGTGACGCGGGAGCAGCGCGCCCGCGCCAAGACCATCAACTTCGGGATCATCTACGGCATTACGCCCTACGGCCTGGCCCGCCGGATCGAGGGGATAGACGTTCCCGCCGCGACCGAACTGATCGCGGAATACAAGCGCCGCTTCCCCGGCATTCAGGCGTTTCTGGAACAGTGCGTTCGGGAGGCGCGCGAGCAGGGCTACGTCTGCACGCTGACGGGCCGACGCCGCGCCATCCCGGAGGTTCATTCGCTCAATCGCAACATGCAGGCGTTGGGAGAGAGGCTGGCGATCAACTCGGTCGTGCAGGGCAGCGCCGCCGACCTCATCAAAGCCGCAATGGTGCGCGTTCAGAGCCGGATAGATGCGGAGGGACTTCCCCTGAAGATGCTGCTCCAGATACACGACGAACTGGTGCTGGAGACCCCGGAGGAGTTCGCACAGCAGCACGCGCGGATCGTCTGCGAGGAGATGGAGCGCGCCATGACCCTGCGCGTGCCGCTCCGCGCCGAAGCCGGATACGCCTCCGACTGGATGTCCGCAAAGTAAACGGGAAGGTTTTCGGTCGCCGAAGGCGTATTCTAGGGCGGACATCTTCACAGGCAAGGAGAGGCGATCTATGGCGACACGGACCGGCGGGTTTCCAATCGGGTTTCGGCGGCGGGGGAGCGACTGGCAGAAGCGGGATCTAGGCGCGCTGGCGCAGTGGGCGAAGGAACAGGGCTTCGATTCCATTGACCTGGAGCGGGTCACAGCAGAGGACGCGCGCACGCTGGAAGCCGCCGGGCTGCGGTTGGGTTCGGTAGACCTGGACACCTCCGGTCTGCTGGATAACGATCCCGGCAGGCGTCGCGAGTCGGTCCAGAGAGCGATCTCCGAGGTCAGCCAGGCAGCGCAGGTCGGCGCGAAAGCGTTCTTTCTCTGCATCATCCCGGACGCCGCGCTGCCGCGCGCGGAAAGCTATGCCCGCGCGGTCGAGTCCTATGCGCCTATCGCCGCCGCGCTGGAGAGAGCGGGAGCGTCGCTGGCGATTGAGGGCTATCCCGGACGCTCCCCGCAACTGCCCGCGCTCTGCTGCACGCCGGAGACCTGCCGCCGCTTCTTCCAGGACATCGGCGGTCAGGGGGTCGGCCTGAACTACGATCCGTCCCATCTCATCCGGCTGGGCGTGGATCATATCCGCTTTTTGAACGAGTTCGCCCCTTATGTCCGCCATGTCCATGCCAAAGACACGGAGATTCTCTCCGAGGCGGTCTATGAATACGGCCTCTACCAGCCCGCCATCTTCGCGAAACCGCACGGATGGGGCGAGTTCGTCTGGCGCTATACCCTGCCCGGTCACGGCTGCGCGCGGTGGACGGAGATACTGCGCATCCTCCAGGCCAGCGGCTTTGGCGGCATCGTCAGCGTGGAACTGGAAGACGAGAACTTCAACGGCAGCGAAGAGGGCGAAAAGGCCGGGCTGCTCCACTCGCTGCACTTCCTGCGGGGCGTATAGCCGCACGGCCTTGAAAGGCCGGTCTGGAATTGCCAAGCCTGACTGCGCAGGCCCTATTCCCTCCCCCCAAGAACAGGGGGAGGGCTAGGGAGGGGGGCCGTGTCTACTCTCCCGCGATGATCCGGTCAATGTGACGGCTGGTGTCTATGACCATCTGATCGGGATAGCTGGGATAGAGCGGCAGTTCGGCGGTAAGGTAGTCGTCGTAGCCGACCTCCTGCAGCGCCGCCCGCACCTCCTTCCAGTTCACGCTGCCCTGAAGCAGATGCTTGAAGGTGCGCGTCTGCGAATCGAAGTCTTTGACGTGGACTTTCATCAGCATGGAGCCGAGTTCGCGAATCCAGAGCTGTGGATAGCCGTAGGCGAGGATGTTGCCGCAGTCGAAATAGAGGCCGACGTTGGGACTGCCGACTTCCTGAATGAAATCGCCCATCTCTTTCGGAGAGAGCAGGAAGCGGTTCCACACGTTCTCAATAGCCATCTGAATGCCCTGCTGCTCGGCATAGGGAGCAACCTCGCGCAGGCTGCGCAGCGAGAGTTCGTAGACCTGGCGGTAGGGCTGAGTCTCGGTCACGACCGCCGGAACGACCAGGACAGTCGTTCCCCCGACAGCTTTGGCGGTATCAATGGTGACGCGGAGATTCTCCATCCCGGCCTGGCGCGTCGCTTCGTCCGGGCTGGAGAGCGGCTTCTGCCAGAGGGCCGAATGCATGACGCTCGGCAGTTCCAATCCGGTCTCCCGCGCCAGCTTGACGAACCGCTCCCTTTCCGCCGGGTCGTCCAGCGTATTGATCTCGATGCCATCGTAGCCCGCGCGCTTCGCCAGCCGGAACTTCTCTTCATCCGACCAGTCGCGCGGCAGACAGCCGTAGCAGATTCCTTTTTTCATGGTGCGCTCCTTTGCTTGATAGCCTTCCGGCAGGGAGACGTTGCCTGCCCGGCTCGGCCCGATTCAGGCGTCGGCCCTGCGTCCGTCCCTGCCGCAACATTGGCCGGGCCTGCGCGCTTTTCCTGCTCTTCTCGTCAGGATTCGGAAACAGGGCCGACGAATGGGTAAACGCCAGGAGAGAGACCATGCTCATCACGCAGATCGAAGTCACCGTCCACCGCCGCCCGCCCGCCGCCGATCCCATCCGCGACGCCTTGCAGAGCCTGCCTGGAGCCGGTTCCGTGCAGGTGGTCGTGCATACCGATGCGGGCGTCTCCGGCAGAGGCGAGGTCGGATTTGGCCGGATCGCGGGCGCGCCGGACGCGCTGGCCGCGCTTATCGAACACGAACTCCAGCCGCTCGTGCTAGGAACCGACCCGGCTTTCGTGCGCGGCACGCACGAGGCGATGCTGCGCGAGACCGAGTATCACGGCTCCTTCGGGCTGGCGATGTTCGGCATCGCGGCGATAGATACCGCACTCTGGGACTGCCTGGGCAGGGCGCTCGGCGTTCCCTGCTGGCAGTTGTGGGGCGCGGTGCGGACGCGCATCCCGGCGTATGCGATGGTAGGCTGGCTCAACTACGACGACGCGGAGGTGCAGCGCATCTGCGCGCAGGCGGTCACACAGGGCTTTCGCGCCGTCAAGATCAAGGTCGGCTATCCCACGCTGGCAGAAGATGTGCGGCGGATCAAGGTCGTGCGCCAGGCCATAGGCGAGGAGGTTCGCCTGATGGTGGACGCCAACCAGTCTCTGACCGCGAAAGAGGCGCTGCGGCGCGGGCGCGCGTTCGAGGAGTTGGGCTGTTACTGGTGGGAGGAGCCGATTCCGGCGGACGACGTGGACGGGTATGCGGCGCTGGCCGAGGCGCTGGATATTCCGGTCGCGACCGGAGAGAACCTCTACACGCGGGCCGATTTCGCCCGCTTCCTCCGCCGGGACGCCGTAGACATCGTGCAGCCCGACCTGCGCCGCGCGGGCGGCCCGACGGCGCTGTTGCAGATCGGCACGCTGGCGGACGCCTTCCGGCGGCCCTATGCCTCGCACGGCGGCGGCCCGACGCAGTTGAACGTGATGGCCTGCCTGCCGAACGCGCTCTACCTGGAGACCGGGCTGATCGGGCCGGACTCTCCGCTCCAACTCGTGGAGGGCAGCGTCGCGATTCCGCAGGGGCCGGGGTTCAGCTGGGAGTAAGACGGCCCTTTGGAAGGCCGATAGCCGGGAATCGGAGGGAGGGAGCATGTTCGATTCGCGCATCATCCGCATCGTCGCTACCGAGGTACTCGTTCCCGCGCGGGCAGGCTATGTAGACCGGCCCGCGTTCGGCGACTCGATCTTCGACAAGACCTCCAAATGGATCGTCGAACTCCATGCAGAGAACGGTCTGGTCGGCATCGGGGAGACGGAACGGGGCTGCGGCGGCAGCGCCGTTCGGTGGGCGGCGGAGCAGATAGTGGGGCGAACGCTGCGCGCTCTGCGCTGGCAGGAACCGCTGCCGCCGGACCTGCGCGGCAGCGATATGTTCGGCCACACGGAGCCGCCGGTTCCCCATCGCCTGCATGAGATTCCTCTGCCGCAGAGCGCCGCCGCCACCGCGTTCCGCATCGCCGTCAGCGATCTCTGGGGCCAGGCGCTCGGCCTGCCTGTCCATGCCCTGCTCGGCGTGGCCTGCCGCACCGAGGTGGCCGTCGGCTGGTGGTTCGGGCGCAGCGATCCGGCCCACGCCGCCCAGCAGATGCAGGTCGGACTGGCGCTAGGCTTTACCTCGGTCAAATTCAAGGCGGCCGCAGAAGACGACATCCCCGGCATCGTCCAGGCCGTCCGGTCGGTGGCCGGGCCGGAGGCGCTCATCATCATTGACCCCAACCGGCGCTTTTACCGTCTTGCGGAGACGTTAGAGATCGCCCGCGCCCTGGAGCCTTTCGACCGCCTGATTTTTGAAGACCCCTTTCCTTTCCACGCCGGGGAGTGGCAACTGTTCCGCCAGAAGTCGAAGATTCCGCTGGCGCTGCACGGCCAGGCCGCCGCGCAACTGCTGTCCGGATCGGAGCGCAGTTTCGACTTTGTGAACCTGGGCGGCGCGCACTTTCTGTTCGAGGCGCAGCTTGCCTGGCGGCAGCATCTCGGCTGCTGGTACGGCTCCGGGCTGGAACTGGGGATTCTGGATGCCTGGATACTGCATCATGCGGCGGTCGCGCCCGCCTGCACGCTGCCCAACGACGCCGGGCATCGGATTCGGGAGGATGACCTTATCGCGGAGACTCTGGAGGTGCGCGAGGGCTTGATGCGCGTGCCGGAAACTCCCGGCCTGGGAGTGACTCTCGATCAGGACGCGCTGCAACACTATGCGATCAACAGCTTCGAGGTGCGTTAAGAGAACCGGGCAACGGAGCGCTCCTGCTGGCAAGAGGCTGCGGGAAGGAGGAGAGGCATGGCTACAGAGCGGATAGGCGTGGGAATCCTCGGCCTGGGACACAACGGAGTAGAGTGGCTGCAAGCCTATCAGCGCCGCCCGGATGCGGAGGTGCGCGCCGTCTCGGACCTGAACGCCGACCTCGCGCGCCGCGTCGCCGCGACCTATGGGGTTTCGGGAGCGCATTTCGGCCTGGACATCCTGGCGCGCGACGATATTGACCTTGTCTCCATCCACACCCCCGACCATCTTCACGCGGAACCGTTCGTGCGGGCGCTGGAAGCGGGAAAGCACGTGGTCGTGGAGAAACCGATGGCGAACGAGATCGCAGACTTGCAGCGGATGGTGGCGGCCTCGCGCCAGGCGCCCGGTCAGAAGGTCCTTGTCGGTCACGTGCTGCGCTTCATGCCCTTCTTTGCCCAGGTCAAGCGGATACTGGAGCGGGGCGAACTGGGAACGATCCTGTACGCCGAGGGAGACTATATTCATAACCTGCGCTATCAAGGCGACCCTTCGCGCTTTAACCCGGCTCTGGGCGTCAACTGGTATCTCCAGCATGAGAAGCCGATGGTCGGCGGCGGGGCGCATCCGCTGGACCTGCTGCGCTGGTACGTGGGGGAGGAGATCGTCGAGGTGCAGGCGATGAGCCATCGGATGGTTTTCCCGGAGATGGCCCACGACGCCAGCATCGTCGCCCTCTATCGGTTTCAGAGCGGCGCGGTGGCGAAGGTGACGGCCCTCTATGCCGTCGAGAGTCCCTATGCGGAGGCCAACCATCTGGCGCTTTACGGGACGAAGGGAACGATCCGAGGCAGCAGGATCTGCCGTGATGAGGCCGAGGGGTTTGTCCCGCTTCCCATCCCGCCGGGTACGGGGCATCCTTATGACGGCGAGGTGGAACACATCCTCGACTGCATCCTGAACGACAAGCCTACGCTGGTGGATGCTGTGGAAGGAGCCAAGAGCGCGGCCCCCGCGATTCTGGCGGAAGAGGCGGCGCGCTGCAAATGCACGCTGCCCGTCCCCTCTTTCTAGCCTCGGCCCGATTCGCTCCCGGCCTGCTGTGACCCTGCGTCCTACCTCTTGGCGAGAGAGGCAAGAGAACGCCGCGCAAAACCAGGCCTCCTGTCCCGATAGAAGGAAGGCTGTTACAGCGTGCCGATCTCGTGCGCCGGGCCGGACACCGGGCGCGGCGGGGCTGCCGGAATCTCCGCCGGACGCTGATAGAGGGGCGAGAGCAGGCCGGGCGGTTCCATCCGCATGATCGTATCTCCCTGCCAGGACGCTGTATAGGTCGCGTCGTTGAGGGCGTAGATGGTGGTACGCGGTTCCTGCATCCAGGAGACCGAGACGATGTCGCCACCCTGCAGCGCCTCCAGCCAGGCGTAGCCGTGCCGGATGCTCTCATGGCGCTGTCGGATTCGGTTGACCACGACGACCGGATTGGTCACACCGGGCGGCACGCGCACGGCCAGCACGCCCCGCGTTTTCATCATCACCTCGACTCCGCCGATCTGCGGAGTCAGGGAGCGGACGGTCGCCCAGCGCGTATCCCGTGAGAAGTG
>DASRGL010000179.1:0-4008 GCA_035651115.1 Chthonomonadaceae bacterium | reverse complement strand
AAATCGGCGGGGTTCTGGCCCTTCACCCGCTCTATCGCTGCCTCGGAAACCCGACCCCAGGTGTAGTGCGGCAGCGTCTCGCCATACCCGACGATGCCGGGCGCGTCCGTCGTGATGCGGATGATCTCCACAACGGCCCAGTTCCAGACCAGCAGCGCATTCCATTTCTGGCAGCGCGGCGTAAACGGCACGTTCAGTGTGATGCGCTCGACCTCGGTGATGCGCAAAGGCAGCGACATGGCCCATCTCTCCTTTAAGCCTGCGCCTAACCGCCCTCACCCCCTGACCCCCTCTCCCACGCTGTGGGAGAGGGGAAGAGCTTAAGCAAGCGAACGCAGGACAGTCACCTATGCCTCGGCGCGCGGACGCGCCAGAGGTTCCCAATCGAGCAGGCGTTTGGCCTTGCTCATGTTCATCAGCTTCTGCTCGTAGTCCCCGCTGATCATGAACGCCTCAAAGCCTCCGAAGCGGCGTTCGAGCGCGGCGAGGAAGGCGCGCAAGACATCGCCCCCGGCGGTCGCAACCGTCGGCACGCCGGGCTTGGTCTGTTCCAGCCACTTCGCTTCCGCCTGGGGCAGGCAGAGCCGCAGGGCGTTGACGCTCATGCCCCACTGGCGGCAGGCGTTCTGGCAGACCTCTTCGCCCAGGCGCTTGGAGAAGCCGTAGAAATGGACGGCGTCAGGCGGATAGTTCTCATCGTGGAAATAGCGGTCGCCCAGCGAAGAGTAGACCGACATACTGCTGGCATAGACGGCGTGCGAAATGCCCGCCTCATGCGCGGCGCGCAGGGCCAGATAGACGCCCTTGATGTTGACATCGAGATTGGTAATGAGGCTTCCGGTGTCTCCCCAATTGCCCTGCGACCCCATCGCCATATAGACCAGCGCCTCCATTCCCTCGGCGGCGCGGGCCAGCGCGTTAGGATCACCGACATCCCCGGCCACATAATCGAGCGTCGCGTCGGCGGGCGGGCGCAGATCGAAGACCCGCAGCGTATGATGCTGTTTCAGAAAGGGCAGCGCCAGGCTGCCGACATGACCCGACCCGCCGATAACCAGAACACGCATGAACTCTCTCCCTCTCCCTTCAGGATGACCTGCATCGTTATGAGGCCGAGGCGACGGCGGCCAGACCGGCATCCAGCGCCGCGATCAGTTCGTCCACATGGGCCGGTTCCGCGATCAGCGGCATTCCGATCCGAAGGACGTTGCCGTACAGCCCGCCCTTGCCGAGCAGCACGCCGCGCCGTTTCGTCTCCTCCAACACCTGCAGCACGCCCTGCGGATGCGGCTCTTTCGTTCGGCGATCTTGGACCAGTTCGAGCGCCTGCATCAGTCCCATCCCGCGCACGTCGCCGACGCAAGCATGTTTCTCCTTCAGTTCTTCCAATCGCTGCCGCAGATAGGCTCCCGTCTCGGCGGCATTGCGGCGCAAATCCCGCTCCTCGATGACCTGGATGACCGCCTGCGCCGCCGCCATCGAGACCGGATTGCCGCCGAAGGTTGCAAAGGTCACGCCGGGATAGCGGTCTGCGACTTCCGGCGTGGCGATGGTCAGGCCGATGGGGACGCCGTTCCCCATGCCCTTCGCCGCGGTGAGAATGTCCGGCTCCACATCCCAGTGTTCGATGCCGAACCATTTTTCCCCCGTGCGTCCCCAGGCCGTCTGCACCTCATCGCAGATAAACAGCCCACCGTATTGTCGCGCGATCTCGACGGCGCGCTGAAAATAGCCCGGCGGCGGCACGATAAAGCCGCCCACGCCGAGGATGGTCTCCGCCATGAATGCGGCGATCTCGCCGGTCGTCGTCGTGCGAATAACGTCCTCGATGTCGTCGGCGCAGGCCAGGCCGCATTCGGGATAGGTCAGTTTGAAGGGGCAGCGATAGCAGTAGGGCGCGGGAGCGTGGACGATGCCGGGAACCTGCGCGGGCAGGGGTCGCCAGGTGTGATGGCCGCAGGCGGAGAGGGCCGTCGCTGAGCGCCCGCCGTAGCTGTGGCGCAGCACGACGATCTCCTGCCGCCCGGTGTAGGTCTTGGCGGCATGGAGGGCCGTGTCGTTGGCTTCCGTCCCGCTGCTGGTGAAAAACGACTTTTGCAGGCGTCCCGGCGTGATCTGGGCCAGCGTTTCGGCCAGGTCGGATTGGGGCCTGTTCAGATAGAGGGCCGAGGTGTGCTGCAGCGTCTTGACCTGCGCGACGATGGCCTCCACGACGGTCGGGTTGGCATGGCCGACGCTGATGGTCAGGATGCCGCCGATGCCGTCGAGATAGCGGTCGCCCTGTTCGTCCCAGACATACATCCCCTGTCCGCGCTCCAGCGCCAGGGGTTCCTGGTAGTAGGGAGTGACCGCAGGAAAGACGTACTCTTTATGTTTGCGCAGCGTCTCGGACATTTCGCTCCTGACATCGGTTTGCATTCTTCGGGCTAGCGGCTTGCGACACACGAACGAAGACAGGGAAGGGCGATTAAAAGTGTCGCGTCAGGGCATCCGCCCTGGAACGCAGATGGATCAGATCGTGCGCCTCGATGTCGGCCAGAGCGCGCTGTAGCCAATCCTGCGCAGAGGAGCGGTCGCCGGTCGCCAGCATCCCTTCGACCCAAAGCAGCAAGACATCCGCGCGCCGAAAAGGGCCGTCTTTAGGGAACAGGGGGGCCAGCGTCAGCGCCGTCTCGACATTTCCGGCGCGCAGATGCAGCTTTGCCAATCCCAGGCGGCGCAACCGCAGTTCATCGGGATTTTCATGGGTTTCCGCCACCCGGCACGCCTTCTCGCTCAGTCGCAGCGCCTCCGGTATCTCCCCCATCATGGCAAGGTACCTTGCCATATCTTCCAGCATCCAGGCGCGATAGTCCGATTTCCTCGTGACAGGCTGCCACAGATTGAGCAGCGCCAGGCCGGGCTGCGGCGCGGGTTTCGGCCCGCGCAGGACGGCGGCATTGGCCCAGGCGATGGCCGCCCGTATATAGAAGACTTCCGGCGCGGACTTGTCCACCAGAAAATCGAGCGCGCGTTCCGCGTAGGCTCTGGCTTCGGCAAAACGATGCAGGTCGGAGAGATAGGAGGCATAGTGAGCATAGATGTCCGCCAACAGGTCTCTTCCATGCCGACTGCGCGCGGCAAAAGTCCACGCCTCTGCTGCCAGCGTCAGAAATCGCAGGTCGTGCAAGGGATCGGCCCGGTTATCATAAGACGACCAGACAAAACCGAGAAACCGCTCCCGCAGCGCCTCCACAGAGATCGCTATCGCGCGCAGCGGCGGCACGAGGAAGAGATGGCCTTCCATCAGCACAGCCCGTTCCTCCGGGCGCGCGCCCAGCCGCGTCAACAGCGCCTCCAGACTCTCCGGCGGCGGCACAACTTGGCCCTGCTCCCACCGGCTGACCGTGCCGGGCGACACGCCCAGCGCCTCCGCCACCTGTTCCAGGTAGAGCCTGCGCCGATGCCGCATCGCTCGCAGCAGGTCGCCGCCGGAAGGCAGCGGCCCGATCTGCTCTTGCAGTCGGGCGATGCGCGGCTCTGCGCGGAGCCGCAGGACGGCGCGGGGCGCAACTACCAACGCCAATGCCTGCTCTCTCTGCGCACCCGAAACACCCAGGGCCTTCAGCACCGCCTCCAACTCGGGCAGGCGCGGCTGATAGGTGTTGGACTCCCAGTAACTCAGCGTTCTCGGCGCAAGATGAGTCTGTGCGGCAAGCTGCTTCAGCGAGATACGCCGCGATTGGCGCAGCTCCTTCAGAAAGGCTCCGATTCCTCCGGTCATGGTCGCCCCGCTGCTCTATCAAACGGAACTGCCTGTTCAACACAGAATTACGGTCACTTTCCCGCATTCAGCCGTCATTTCCTGCCGAAGTGTGCAACTTTCCTGCAAGCGCCTCTGCCGCTCTCCGTCCCTTCGGCACGCGCGCCATGCTCACGACTGCAACTTTGATGCAAACCGCGCTCGAGCGACCTTGTCTCTGCTATAGTGTTGGTGAATTCTGGAGATCGCTCAATACTCGACCCGGT
>DASRGL010000178.1:0-20923 GCA_035651115.1 Chthonomonadaceae bacterium | reverse complement strand
TTTCCGATTGCAGCATGAGCGCCTGCCGCCGGACGCGCCACTGTTCCAGCACGGCGGCGGCTAAGATGACTGCGCCGGTGAACAGGCCGTACTGCTCCACCGGGCGGCTCGTCAGGATGAGCGCGTCGCGCAGGAGGGCGATGAGCAGCGCGCCGAGCGCCGCGCCGAGGATACTGCCGTCGCCGCCCGTGATTCGCACGCCCCCGACCACGCACGCCGCGATGACATCGAGTTCATAGCCCTGCCCGGCGGTGGACTGGGCGTTGTTGTTGAACGCCATCGTGATGAGACCGGCCAGGCCCGCGCACAGCCCGGAGAGCAGGTAGGCCGCGCGCTTGACCCGATCCACCGGCACGCCGGAGAGCCGCGCCGCCTGCTCGCTGCCTCCGAGCGCCAGAATCCAGCGTCCGAAGCGCGTGCGCAGCGCCGCCAGCACGAAGAGCGCGGTGACGGCGACGAACAGCAGGGCGGGCGTCCAGCCGGAACCGAGGCGGTTGAAGGCGTCCGGGAACGGGCCGTAGTTGCGGGCGTGGGTGAGGAGACTGGTTCCGTGCCGGAAGAGGAGGAGCGTCGCAAGCGTGGTCAGGATAGGCGGCAGGCGGCGATAGGTGATCAGCGCGCCGTTGACGGCCCCGGCCAGCGCGCCTGCCAGCAGTCCGATAAGGGCAGCCAGCGGCCAGGCCCAGCCTGCCGCCAATGCTGCCGCCGTCGCGCAGCTAGAGAGCGCCAGCGTGGAGCCGACCGACAGATCCAAGCCGCCGCTCAGGAGGACGACGCCTTCGCCGCAGGCCATGACCCCGATGAACGCCGCGTTCTGCCCCACCACAGTCAGGTTGCCGGGCGTGCGAAACGCCGGAACCCACGCCGCCATGCCGAGGCAGACGAGAAGCACCAGAAGGAGGATAGGAAGTTCGCGCGGCGTCCTGTGCTGCCGATCCATGCGTTCCGCCAGAGAAGAGTGTCGCCCGTTTGCCGAGCCGCTCTATTTTAGCGGGAATCGCGGCGTCTGTCTATGCTGCCGCTGCGATGCTTTTTCCACCCCGGTCTAGCCTGCGTATTCGCGGCAAATCCGATTTCACGACTTCACCCCCGCTCCATTTTGTTCCAGGCGTTCATGGCCTGGCAATAAAGGGGCGGGAATGAAGTCGTGACGTAGAGATCATAGGACAGGCGTGAGCAGCACGCAGTATTCGGCAATGCCGTTGGTGGCAGTAGCCACGATCTGGCCGTCGTTGTTGATCTGGTGGGTCGCGGAGGTCAGCGTCCATCCCGCCGGAGCAACCAGGGCGCTCAGCGACCTGGCTCCGTTTACCGAATCCCAGAGCCAGACGACAAAATCCACCGCAACCCACTTGCCTGTGCTGTCCTGACTGTAGGAGACCGCGTCGCCGATCACCGTCCCGTTGTCGTTCAGACCATACGCCGACCCGGCGAGCCAGGAAGCGCCCGCCGTCGGGGAGGGAAGCGCGGGAGCAATCAGGTTCCAGAGGTCGTTCGTTCCGCCCGGCAGGCCGTACTTTGCCGCCGGAAGATAGAGGTAGGGACGGCCCCATGTTACGCCGCCCACAGTCACATATTGCCTGCCGACAGCCTCGCCGTTCTCGTTGAGATCATAGCCCAGGCCGTCAGGCACGATCTTCTGTAGGGTCCAACTGGTGCCGCTCGCCGTCGGCGTCCAGAGCGGCACGCCGTCCGCAGGGCCGTTCCCGCCAAAATACCCCAGCGCCTGGCCTGCATCGTTGATGTCCTCCGGCCAGCCAGCGCCGAGAAAAAACTCCTTACGCTTACCACTGACGATTCTGGACACGTTGACGCCATTTGTAGACGTATTTTTGCTACTGTAATGCAGGATAGCCACATCGCGATTCCTGTTGATGGCATAGGCTTCTTCCTGCACGGCTCCTCCGCCACCGAGGCTCTGCACCGAGGCGCCATAGGGCCACAGGAGAGCCTGCGGGAGCTTTGTGTCTCCCGCGAACCCGACAACGTCGCCGAGACTGTTGATCCCGCATCCCCATGTGACCGCATAGGCGTTATAGCCGCCGAGGTCGTTAAGCGTGCCGGTAGTGGCGTTGGGACTTGTCGGATCCCATCGAAAGGCGTGGGCCGTGCCGGGAAGAGTTCCTGATATCTGCCCATTGATGTTGATGCTGTAGTGCGCGTTGTTCGGGAAACCTCTCCTGCCCGTTATGGGTGTGACGATGTAGCTGGTCTGACTGTGGGCTGGACTGTTGAGCAGCGCCGCCAGCGCAAGGGCAGCCAGGGTGATGAGTGGAATACGTCGCTTCATGAGAGTCTGCTCCTGTCTGAAATAAGAGAGTGATTCTCTATGCCGCATTGCCCCATTTAGAGCGCCGGGATGGTACGGCATGAGCGGGTCGCCTGTTGGAAGATGGTCACCGGGGTGACAGGCGCAGGATACAGAAGCGGTCTCACAAAATTCTCACAAGTCCGCCTGGCAGCAAAAAAAGCGAGGGAATCATCGCGGATTCCTCGCTCTCTATCGCTCCTGACCGACTCCGAAGAGTGTGATATTGGCTATGTCTCTCACAGCGCATAGGCGACGGCCTGCTCCCAGGTCATCGCCCGACCGGCTTCCCAGGCAGCCCGAAACGCGGCCTCGTCCAAACAAGAGCGCGCCTTCTCGACCTCCTGTTCGTACGGAGCCAACTCGTAGGGATGGAGCACGCTTTTCAGAGATTCCCGCAGTGCCTCCTCTGCCCCAAACAGATGGGCCGCTCGTTCCCCCTGGCCCAAATCTGCCGCTAATTCGGCCATGCTTCTGAATACCTCGACCATTACCGGACGATCCCCTATCTTCCAACACAACGTCAGACTCTGATAAAAGTGTTCCGCCGCCTGGGCATAATCGCCTTCCAGCCGGGCAATCTGTCCAAACCGACAGTGCATAGACGGGACGCGGATGTTTTCAGCCCCCCATCCACCCCACCGCTCTATAGATTCGTCTGCCAGCGCACGGGCCGTCTTCAGGTCGCCCTCATACTGAGCTATCTCAGCCAGGTTCGATATCGCAGGCGTCAGTCCGGCTGCCCGGCTCTCTTCTAAAAGCTGGCGCGCTCTGGCAAAGTCTCCCCGGCTCATATGCACCAGCGCCAAATCATTAAGTCGTACACCGATTCCCTCCCCGATCTCCCGTGCAATCGCCAGGCTCTCCTCTAACCACTCCTGTGCCTGGTCATAATGGCCTTGTTGATTAGCGGCATTGCCCATGATCTCGAGGATCCAACTTCTTAGCTTTTTGTCTCCCATCTGCGCACTTATCTGCAAACACTTCCTGGAGAGATTATCTACTTGCTGATAATCCCCCTGGAAAAGCGACAAGAGTGCAGCCTCTGCCAGCGCACGCCCCCGCCAAAGGGATGGCTCATCGGCCTCGTCCTTTGCGAAGAGATCGTTGTAGTGCGCTCTGCCCTCCTGCCAACGGCCTCCATACCACCCGAAGGCGCCTGTAGAGACCATCAGTTTATATCCGGCTTCCACACCGCCAACAGCTTTGGCCCACTCCAGGCACGCCCGCAGATTATCCTCCTCGCCTCCCAGCCCTCTTTCCGGTATCTGGCTGAGCCGGACGAAGTAATCCAGATGGCGCTGGCGCAAACGTGCGCATTCCTCCGCAGCTAACTGCACCCAACCGTACTCCCGCAGGGTTTCCAGCATATGAAAGCGCATCCCGGCATCTGTCTCATACGCCAGTATCAGTGACCATTCCCGCAACTGTTCCAGATACTCTAACGCCTGCGGCTCTTGGCAGACCGCCTCGGCTGCCTCCAACGTCCAGCCGCCTCGGAACACGCTCAAACGGGCAAAGAAACGCTGCAACTCTGGCGAGAGCAACCGATAGCTCCAGTCCAGAGCCGCCCACAAACTCTGATGCCGCCCGCTCACATCCCGCTTACGGCTCACCAGAAAGTCGAATCTTCGCTCCATCAACGCGAGCATCTGAGAAGGCGTCAACACCTGTACGCGCGCCGCCGCCAACTCGATGGCTAACGGCACACCTTCCAGCTTCTGACAGAGTTCCGCCACCGCAGCCGCATTCCTGGCCGTCATCTGGAAATCGGGGCGCACCTGCTGCGCCCGGTCAACAAACAGTCGGACGCTCTCATACAGGCTCAACCGCTCGAAAGGTTCGGCTTCCTGCGGGGTTGGCAGCGGCAGCAGAACGAATTCCCGCTCGGAAGAGAGATTGAGCAACCGACGAGAGGTCATCAGCACCGTCAGCGTGGGAATTTGCTCCAACAGGGTTTGCACAATCTCTGCGCCTTCCTCGACTAACTGCTCGAAGTTGTCCAGCACCAGCAAGGCAGGCTTTCCTAATTCTCTTAGGAAGCCGATTGCCTGTTCGCGCGGCTCGATGTTGCCGGAGCGAGGAAGGGAGAGCGCCTCGACCAGACTGCTGCCGATCAAGTTGGGATCGCGCAGGTCGGCCAACGGCACGAACCAGACCGAACCGGAATAGACTGCGACCAGCCTGCAGGCGATCTCCAGGCTCAGGCGCGTCTTGCCGGTTCCTCCGGCTCCGGTAATCGTAATCAGACGCGGTTTTGGTGACATTTCAGAGTGTGGGGAGAGCCATTCTTGCAGGCGGGCCAACTCCTCCTCTCTGCCGAAGAAGCGGGTGCAGGAGACGGGAAGAGGGGCAGGAGCAGCCTCGGTTTCTGGCAGGGCGGAAACTTCCGCCGTCACGGTTCCGGCTTTGAGGTCAGCGGCGCGCAGAAGTCGCTCTACCTGCATGTAGAGTTCGGCCAGACGGCGCTGCTCGGCCAGCACCCAGTCGTCATAGAAACCGGGCAGCAGTTCCCCTGTGTAGAGGGCCGCCGCCTGACGCAGCAGTTTGAGGCGTTCGGCAGCTTCGTGAGTGCGGGCGGCTTTGCGGAAGCGGGAGACGAACTCGGCGACATCGGTGGTCACGACAGCCGGATTGAGTCCGACAGCGAAGTGAGAGGCTTGCAGAACACTACCGGAGGGCGTTCCGGGCGGCTCCAACTGGCGGCGCAGCGACCAGAGGGCCGTGCTGAGGCGGCTGCGTCCGGCTGCCGGGTCGCATTCGGGCCAGAGCATCTCGATGAGGAGTTCGCGGGGATGCTGCTGATGCCGGTAGTAGGCCAGGTACGCCAGCAGAGAGGCCGCCTTCTGACGGCTGAAGCGCGTAATGCGCCTGCCCGCCTGCTCGACCTGTAGTCCTCCGAATAGCGCAATATGGCATGATGGGTTCATCGCTGGTTCCTCTGGCAAAATGTCAGAGCGACGGGCCGTCAACAGGAGAATTAGCGGCCAGCGGGCTTGTTTCCTGCCCAATGCGGGGGATGCGCTTCCTTACACCGCTATTTGCGTCCAGCGTCCGTCCTGCGCGGCGGACTGCTGGCAGGCGGCGATGACGCGCTGCGCGGCCAGGCCGTCGGCAAAGTTCGGGGAGAGCGGGGAGGCGGGCTGGCCTTCGGCGTGTCGGGCGATATTGGTCAGGAAGTCGAAGAGGCTGTGGATATGGAAACTGAGCCAGCCGACGGTCGCCTTCGCCGTGCCGCTCAGGGCGTAGGGTTTCGGGTAGCGCGTGACGGCCTCGATGCGCGTGTAGCCCCGGTCGCCTCCGAGCGGGGATTCCGGTTTGGTGGCGTCGTAGGCGTCGAGCCAGTTCGCGTCCATCAGGTTGAACCTCAGCCCCCCCTTTGTGCCGTGCAGTTCGAAACGGAGTTCGTCCTGCGCGCCTGTCGCCAGGCGCGAGGCTTCCAGCGTGCCGGTCGCGCCGCCCGCCAGACGGCAGTGCGCCAGCGCGATGTCGTCCACCTCCACGCGGCGCATCGCGCCCGTCTGCGGGTCGGGCCGCTCCTGGATGACGGTCTGCAAGTCGGCGCTGACGGCGGCGAACTCGCCCGCAAGCCCAGCGCCTGTTCCCGGCCCGATAAGGAAACGTATCAGGTCTATTGCGTGCGCGCCCAGGTCGGCTATCGCCCCGCCGCCGCTCCGCACGAGGTCGGTGCGCCAGGAGTAGGGCCGGTTCGGGTCCACATAGCCCGCGTGCAGATAGGCGGCGCGGAACTGGAACAGGTCGCCGAGAAAACCGGCCTCGACCAGTTGCCGGGCGCGCAGCACGGCGGGAACGAAGCGGTAGTTAAAGGTCATCTGCTGGACGGTCGGCACGGTGCGGGCCAGCGCGACGATCTCCTCGGCCTCCGCCGTGTTGAGTGCGAGCGGCTTGTCGCAGTAGATGTGTTTCCCGGCCTTGAGCGCGTCGAGAACGAGGGCGCGGTGGACATCGTTGGGCGCGCAGATATGGATGATCTGGATGTCGTCGCGGGCGAGCAGGTCGCGATAGTCCGTCGTGGCGAACGTGAAACCCGCCTGATCTATCGCTTTTTTGCCGCTGGCCTCCGTCGCCGTGCAGACCCCGACAAGGCGCGTCCGCACGGGCAGCGGATCGTAGAGCAGCGGCAGCGACCGGTGCGCGTGGCTATGCACCTTCCCGATGAACCCGTATCCGACGATCCCGACCCCTAATGTCTCCACCTGCGCGCTCCTCTCGCGATGAAAATAGGACATGCGGATTTCCGATAACATACCGCACGGGAGCAACCGCCGTCAAGGTATAATAGACAGGGCCAGGCACACGATGCCAAAAGTTTGAAACCCTGGTCTTAAGGATGAACTTATGTGTCAGTTGAAACGGTGGCCCCCCTCCCTAGCCCTCCCCCCAAGAACAGGGGGAGGGAACCGCCGAGGCGTGGGCGTCTCCGCTCTCTGTCATTCTGAACGCGGCGAAGAATCTCCAATTCTACGCCTCGTCGCTATCCTCGCTCTCTGCCTCTGGAGCGCGGCGGGCGCGTGGGCGCAGGGCGAACAGAAGACGCCGGTTGCGCCGGGCGGCCCGGAGGCGCGCGTCGAATTCTTCGGGGCGGAGCGCGGCTATACCGTCGGGCAGGCGAACGTGACCCTGCTCTGCGTGGTGCGCAACGTAGGAACCGCGCCCCTGCCGGAGAACGCGCTGCGGCTACGACTCTTCCCGGTCGCCGGGCTGGACTACACTTCCGGCGAGACGGTTCCCAGGCTCCCGGCGCTGGAGGTCAACCAGGCTGTTGCGGTGCGGTGGCGTCTGGCTCCATTGGCCGAGAAAGGCCCGCTGGTGGCCGGTCTTCTCCTGGAGAAAGCGCCGCCGCCCGCCGCGCAGAGCGGGGCCTCCCGCGCCGTGTCTCAGGAGCCGAGAGGCGCGGTCAGCCTGGCGGGGCAGCCGTCCGCGCCGCCCATCGTCTCCGCGAATTCCCTGCCGGAGATCGCCCCGCGCACCTATCTCGCGGTCGTGCCGCGCTTCGCCACTGCGCCCTCCGCAGGCAGCCTGAGCGCGAAGCCGGGCAGTCCGCCGACGGCGGAAGCCGACGCCTCACAAGCCTGGGTCGGGAACGACCGGGTGGGCGTGCGGGTGATCGCGGCGGAGCGCCGCCTGCCCGCCCTGCTCCTGCTGGGCAAGGAGGGAACGGCCTGGCGCGTCGTGGCGACCGGCACGCCGCTGGCGCAGGCGCGTTCCGGCGAGGAGGGCCAGCTTCCCTGGTGGCAGACCTTCCGGTGGCGGAGTGCGCGCACGACGCATGATAAAGACTCCGCGACCCTGACCCTGATCGGCACGTGCGGTATCGGCTGGCGTGTCGAACTCAGCCTGACCGCGCAGCGCGACTCCTCCGCCCTCAACGGCGTCCTGCGCCTGACCGCGCTCTTGCCGCAGCGGCTCTCCGGCGTGCAGTGGCCCCTGCTGCTGACGGGCAGCGAGGAGCCGAACGCCGCGCCGCCGCGCGCCGATGGCACGCCTCTGCCCGTCGCCGCCGAACCCGCGCTTCTGCCGGAGGATGCCCGTGTCGCCGCCGCCCGGCAGCATGGGATCACGCTCGGGCTGTCCTGGCCTGCCGCGCTTCCGCTCCCAGGGTGGCGCAGCGCACCGCTGCCCGCAGGCGATGGCGACCGCGCGCGAATCCTGGGGGCGCTATGCGAAGCCGAGGAGCGCGGCACGCTGATCAGCAAAGGCGCGACCGTCGAGTTGCCTTTCCGCCTGTTCGCCTTCGCGCCGAGTGACACCGTGCGGGATGCCCTCCGCTTCGTCCTGCCGTGAGCGTTTCTGCGGTATTTGCCGGATATTCCGGTAGGAATTAGCGGCGCATTGCGTGAACTGACCGCCATGAACCGTGCTGCCTCGCCATCGCTTACCGTCGCCTCCTGCGCCAAGATCAACCTGACGCTCGATGTGTTCAGTAAGCGCGCCGACGGCTACCATAGCCTTGCCTCCGTCATGCAGGCCGTCAGCCTGGCGGATACGCTGCATCTGACGCTGCGCGCGGAGCCGGGAATCGCCTTTACCTGTGAGGCCCCCGAAACCATTCCCGTGCCGACCGACGCGACCAACCTGGCCGTGCGCGCGGCAGCGGCGGCAATCGCGGCGGCGGCAGAGGCGGGGCGGAAGATCGAGACGGGCGTGGCGATCCATCTGGTCAAGCGCATTCCCGCGCAGGCCGGACTCGGCGGCGGCAGCAGCAACGCGGCGGCGGCCCTGCGCGGCGTCAACGCCCTGCTCGGCCTGAACCTGGACGCGCAAACGCTGCACAGGCTGGCCGCCTCGCTCGGCTCCGATGTGCCGTTCTTCCTGACGGGAGGCACGGCGGCGGCGCGCGGGCGGGGGGAAAGTATCACGCCGCTGCCGGATGCGCCGACGCTCTGGCTGGTCGTCGTCAAGCCGGAGGAGAACGTTTCGACCGCCTGGGCGTATGGAGAACTGGACGCAATGCCCGACCGCGCCTCGCACCGCGCGACCAAACGGATGGAAGCGGCGCTGCGCGCGGGCGACCACGCGCGGCTGATCGCCTGGCAGAGCAACGATTTCGAGCTTCCCGTCTTCACGCACTTTCCGCGCCTGGCCTGGCTGCACGACGAACTGCGCATGGCGGGCGCGCTGACCGCCCATCTCTGCGGCAGCGGCTCCGCGCTCTATGGCGTCGCGCCGGACGAGGCGGCGGCGCAGCGCATCGCCAGCCTGTTCCAGTCGCGCTATCCGCAGGTCGCGGTGGCGCGCACGCTCACCCGCGCCGAATCCGACCCCCTGAAAGGTGCAGAATGCGGCTAGAGGAGGCGCCGATCCCCTGCGTCGTGCTGGCCGGCGGCAAGGCCAGACCGGAGATACAGGCGGCGACCGGCCAGACGAATCGCGCCCTCGTCGTCGTGAACGGCAAGACGCTGCTAGGCCATGTCGTTGAAGCGGTGCGCGCCGCCGCGCCGCCGATGGGGCCGATCACGGTCGTCGGCGACGTGCCGGGGAGCGCGGACTATGCGCGCCTGCCGGATAGCGGCGGTTTTGTGGAGAACCTGTTCGCGGGCATCTCCGCGCACGCCGACGCGCCGTTCGTCCTCATCACGACCTCCGATCTGCCGTTCCTGACCGGGCAGGCCGTCTCGGATTTCGTGCAGGGCGCGGTGGCGCGGGCGCAGCAGGAACCGGGCGTCGGCTTCATCTATCCCATCGTGCCGGTCGCCGCCTGTTATGCGCGGTTTCCCGGTGTGCGTCGTACCAGCCTGCGGCTGCGGGAAGGGGAGTTCACCGGCGGCAACCTGATGCTGGCGCGGCCCGGCGCGGCGCTGGCGCAGAGGGAGCCTATCGCCGCCGCCTATGCCGCGCGCAAAAGCCCGCTCAAGCTGGCCGCCATGATCGGGTTCGGTACGCTGATACGCCTGGTTCTCTCGCAGAAGGTCGCGCCGGGCCTGCTCTCGGTCGCGTTTTTGGAGGCGCGCGTCTCCCGGCTGCTCGGCTGCCCCGCCCGCGCGCTCGTCTGCGACCATGCCGAGATCGCCACCGATCTCGACCGTCCTGCCGACTTCGCCGCCGTCGGCCTGCTGCCAGGAGCCGCCACGCCATGACCCGAACGGAACGCCCCCCACTGGATACCCTGATGTGCGCTATCGAAGCCTTCGAGAAGGAGTCGGGTGGCACGATCAGTATGGCGGCGCGTAACCTACAAACAGGCGAGACGCTGACCTACCACGCCGACCGGAAGGTGAAGACCGCCAGCGTCATCAAGCTGCCGATCCTCGTGCATGTTGCGCTGGCCGTGCGGGAAGGGACGCAGTCGTGGGACGAACTGCTGATCCTGACCAACGAGGAGAAAGTCGGCGGCTCCGGCATCCTGATGCAACTGACCGCCGGGCTGACACTGCCCCTGCGCGATGTCTGCACGCTGATGACGGTCGTCTCCGACAATACCGGCACGAACATGCTCATTGAGCATCTGGGCATCGAACCGGTCAACGCGCGGATGCGGGAACTGGGGCTGCGCGAGACGACGCTGTTCCGCAAAGCCTACTCGCCGGACACGCCGCAGAGTAAACGCTACGGCCTGGGCGTGACGACGGCCCGCGAGATGCTGCGCCTGCTGGCGCTGCTGGCGCAGGGCAAAATAGGGGATGCCCGGACGAGCGCGGAGATCATAGCGTTTCTGGCCGGGCAGCAGTATCGCGATATGATTCCCCGCCTGCTGCCTGCCGACTGGCGCTATGCGGGCAAGACGGGCGGGCTGGATCATGTCCGCAACGATGTCGGCATCGTCACCGCGCCGGACGGGCAGCGTTTCGCGCTGGCGCTCTTCTGCCAGGAAATACCTGAAGTCCTCTGGACGCCGGACAATCCCGGCACGCTCGCGCTGGCCCGCCTTGCCCGCCGCCTGCTGGCCCGATGGACAGAACTCTCTCAAGACTCCTCTCCGTAACAAGGAAGAGGAGGGACGGACGCTGTATTATAGAATGGAGACCGCGCAAACGCCGGGCCTATAAAAGGCCCGTCTCGAGGGCGGCAGCGCCGCCAACCGTCCTCACGGACGGCCCATTCAGGGAAGCCTCTCCTTCGTATGCAGACGAGTACGCAGGGAAAAGCCTCCAATACGTCTTTCGTCCGTAAGGCCGGTGAGCCGCAGGCTCCCCAGGCCCGGCTATCAAAGCCGGGCCTGGCAGTCTTCCCGTCGGCCTGGATGCCGTAAGAGAAAGCTGGATGAGATCACGCCATTTGCGCCTGAGCGCGCAGAACACACAGACACACCCCGTTGAGGCGCTGACCGAAGAGCCGGCAGGAGCTACGGATTGGCGCGCGCGCTATCTGGCGGAGAAGCGCGCGCGGGAACAGGCCGAAGCCCAGGCGCGGCAGTTGAACGACGCGCTGGCCGGGTTGGGGGACGGCCTGGCGCTGCTGGATGCTGACCTGCGGTATCTCTACGTCAACCCGTTCACGCTGCAATTGATGGGACGCACGCGCGAGGAGGTGCTGGGGCAATCGTTCTATGATCTCTATCCTGATCTCGTCGGAACGCCTTACGAGGAGGCGCTGCGGACGGCCCTGCAAGAGCAGCGACCGGTCGCAACGGACGTCTTCTACCCTAAGAACGGACGGTATTGGCGCACGCGCATCCATCCGACAGCGGCGGGCCTGACTATCTACTTCCAGGACGTGACCGAACTCAAAGCGACCGAAGTGATTCAGCAGCGGCTTGCTGCCATTATCGAATCCTCGGACGACGCCATCATCGCCAAGACCCTGGATGGCATCATCACCGACTGGAACCCGGCGGCGGAACGGATGTTCGGCTACACCTCCGAGGAGGCCGTCGGCAAGCCGATGACGATTCTCTTCCCGCCCGACCGCCTCGACGAGGAGAGGCAGATTCTCGAACGGCTGCGCCAGGGGATCGCGACCGATCACTTTGAGACCATCCGGGTGCGCAAAGATGGCGTTCCGCTTCATGTGTCCCAGACCATCTCGCCCGTTCGGAACGGCGCAGGCCGCATCATCGGCGCGTCCACCATCGCCAGAGACATCACCGAGCGGAGATACTTTGCGGAGGAGCGCCGGTACGTCATGGCGGGCGCGCACTGCCTGCTCTGGCACGCCTTCATTGAGGAGCGTGGCGACCCGAATCGGCTGCACTGGACGATCCATCTGCCGGAGCGGGAGGCTGCCCAGCGTTTCCTGCCTCTGGCGCTCAAGGAGGGCGAAGTCTATCAGGATGCCTGGTATCGCTGCCGCCTGCCGGAAGATGGAGAAGCCTCCGATCGCCTGGGGACAGCCGCCGTGCGCAGCGGGCAGAGCTATCGGCATGAGTTTCGCATCCGGCGCGCGGATGGCTGCGTTCGCTGGATTCACGAGGACGTGAGCGTAGAAACGCTGGAGCCGGGGAAACAGTGGCGCGCTATCGCCGTCTGTACCGACATCACCGAGCGCAAGCAGTTGGAACTGCGGCTGCGGGAGGAGACGGAGACGCTGGAGATCATCCATCGTCTGGGGCAGCAGCTCTCCGCCGAACTGGAACTGGAGAAACTGGTGCAGGCGGCGACGGACGCCGCTACCCAGTTGACGGGCGCGCAGTTCGGGGCCTTCTTCTACAACGTGGTCAATCCTGCGGGCGAGAGCTATAGGCTCTACACGCTCTCCGGGGCGCCGCGCGAGGCGTTCGCCCAGTTTCCCATGCCGCGCAACACGGCGGTCTTCGCGCTGACCTTTGCCGGAAAGGGAACCGTCCGCCTGGACGACGTGACCCAAGACCCGCGTTACGGTAAGAACGCGCCCTATTACGGCAAGCCGCCCGGACACCTGCCTGTCGTCAGCTATCTGGCGGTTCCGGTCGTCTCTCGTTCCGGGGAGGTGTTGGGCGGCCTCTTCTTCGGGCATGAACAGCCGGGAGTCTTCACCGAGCGGCACGAGCGGATCGTGGAGGGGCTGGCGGCGCAGGCGGCCATCGCCATTGACAACGCGCGCCTGTTCCAGGCCGAACGCGAGCGCAGTGAGCAGTTGAGCATCGCGATCTCCGAGGTGCATCACCGCGTCAAGAACTCGCTGCAGAGCGTGGGCGCGCTCCTGGAGATGCAGATACCGGAAGGCGCAGGCAGCATCCCGGTCGAAGCGGTCCAGGACAGTCTCAGCCAGATCAAGACGATCGCCCTGGTGCATGATCTGCTGGCACGCGACAAGCCCATTCACAGCGTAGATGCGGCTCAGGTCTTGACCAATCTAGGCCGTCTGCTTTCCGCCAGTATGAGCGCCGGGCCGCAGCAGACGCGGATCGGGGTGCAGGCCGAGGCGATAGAGATGTCCACAAAAACGGCGACCGCGTTGGCGCTGGCAGTCAATGAACTGCTGACCAATGCGGCCAAACACGACAATACTGTAAGAGAAGGAGGTCTCGCTGCTTCCCATGATGCCGATACCATCCAGGTTGTTTTGCAACGGGACGGGGACAACATCCTGGTCTCCGTCCAGGATTCAGGGCCGGGCTTTCCGCCCGATTTCGATCCCGCGCGCCACGCCAGCATCGGATTGCAGTTGGTGCAGACACTCGTCGGATTTGACCTGCACGGCGCCGTCCGCTTCGAGAATGTCCTGGCTCCCGGCGATTCTGCCGCAGTCCTTGGAGGACGAGCCGAGATCGTCTTCCCGGCGAGCGTCTGCGCCGAAGAGTAGCGAACAGGCGGGGCGCGCGCCGAATGTGACGCTTGCGGGGAAACGGGTGGTCATCGTCGAGGACGAGGGAATCACTGTCATGCAGTTGCGCCGGATGCTGGTTCGGGCCGGAATGCTGGTCGTCGGCACGGCAGGCAACGGCAAGGAGGGGATCGAGACCGTCCTGCGTGAGCGCCCGGACATCGTCCTGATGGACATCAAGATGCCGGTCATGGACGGGCTGGAGGCGGCGCGGCGCATTCTGGAGACCTATCCGGTCTGCATCCTCATGCTCACCGCCTACTCGACGGCAGAGTACCAGCATCGCGCGCAAGCGATCGGAACGGCAGGCTATATCCTCAAGCCCATCACCAGTCAAACGCTCCTGCCGGAACTGCAAGCCGCCTACGCCCGATTTACGGAAATGGATGATTGAGCCGGTCACTCCTCGTCCCAACCCGGCGCGATGACGCAGGTCCCGCACTCCGGCTCTTGAACGGCGACCCAGCGCGCGGTTTCGGCGACCTCATGCCAGTCTACCGGTTCCGGATGCCGCAGCGCCCAGCCGTCCATCAGCAGGCCGCGAAAGTCCAGGCAGGCGATGACGGCGTCGGCGTCCGCCCCGCCGAATGCACGGCGCGTCCTTCCTCCCGGATCGCGCTCCTGGCGGAAGGGCAGATCGGCGAAAGCCGTCTCTTCCTCATGGAGAACGAGAACCTCGCCGCCCCACGCTTCCAACTCCTGACGGTGGGCAGCGAGTTCGGCGGCGATCCGCGCGCAGCCGGGACAGGAGGGGCCGTGCAGCAGAAAAAGCTGCACGTTGTCCCTCTGCCTGCCGCCCGCCGCGATGGAACGCAGACTCGGAACGGTCTGCCGCCTGCGAAGTGTCAGGGGAGTCATTGGCTTCTCCTTTCTGCGGCTGCCGTCGCCACAAACGCCCGATCTGATGTCTTTCGCCCTGGTATCCGTGTCGAGAGCGCCAGCGGCCGCCCCTATGGCCCGAAAGGCGGGCGGAGAGAAAGTCGAGCAAAAACGATGCCTGAAACGGACGAATCCCTGCAAAAGATCACAGGTTTCCTGCGGCTCTCAGAACGGATCGGGACGGCGGGCCAGCCGACGGCGGCGCAGTTCCCGGCCATCAAAGCGGCGGGCTATGAGGTCGTCATCAACCTGCTGCCGCACTCCGAACTGCTGCCGAACGAGGCCGAAGTCGCCCAGGCGCAGGGGCTGGAATATACCCATATCCCCGTTATCTGGACTTCCCCAACGCTCGACGATTTCGCACGGTTCGTGCAGGCGATGGAGGCGAACGCAGATCGCCGCGTCTTTATCCATTGCGCGGCCAACAAGCGCGTCTCCGCCTTTATGTATCTCTATCGCATCCTCCGGGAAAACGCCTCTCCCGAAGACGCCGCCCGCGACCTGCACCGCCTCTGGACACCCAATCCGATCTGGCAGGAGTTCATCGCGCATGTTCTTGCGCATTATCAGGGCAGCGGCAGTTGAAACAAGCGGCCTCCCTGTCCCTCCTCCTGTTCCTGGGACTTAGCGGACAATCAACGGAATGAATTCCGTTGCTATGTGGCCTTCGGCCCCGTGTCCCTGCGCTGCGCTCAGGGGCAAGCCCTGCGGACACGGTACAGACTGCCAGTTTGCACCGTATCCGCGCAGGCGGATACTGGGCTGCAAGCCACCGAGCGAGGGAATTCATTCCTTCGACAATCGCCCTGTCCGCCCCTAAAGTTCTTGAAGGGAGGGCTAGGGAGGGGGCCACTGTCATTCGCCAGGCTGATTCAAATCTGCGGTTTCTGGTGTCTCAGCATGGAACAGCTTGAGCAGCGCCAACTCTTCCGGCTCATAGGCGGGCTGGCAGCGGCGGATCGCGCGTTCGGCTTTGCGGCGAAAATCTTCCAGCGTGATGCCCTGCCGATACCGCTCGAAGACGACCGGATGGATGTAGCAGTTGCGGCAGACTGTCGGAGTGTTGCCCAGACGCTCCGCCACCTGCCTGATCGCCTGAAGAATGTTGTTTTTGGCCTGCTTCTCGTCTTCCGGCTTGCCCCTCTCTGCCAGCGTCACTGCCGCCAGCAGCGTCCCGCCCCAGGTACGGAAATCTTTCGCGGAAAACTCCGGCCCGGCTGCCGCCTTGATGTAGCGGTTCACGTCCTGCGGCGTGACGGGATGCGGTCTGCCGTTCTCGTCGAGATACTGGAAGAGGCGGGAGCCGCGCAGCGCCTTGATCTCGCGCATCACGGCGGCGAGTTCGGCATCCACGAGGAGTCGCCGGTGCTGGATATGATGCTTGCCGACGAAGCGAAAAAGCAGGCTGCCGTCCGGCAGTATCTCCAGATGGCGGTTGCGCAGCGTCGTGATGCCGTAGGTGCGGTAGCGCGATACGCTCTCCTCGGAACCGACCCGGAAATAGAGATCGTTGATGAGGCGGAGGACGACGGCCAGCGTCTTCTCCTTCGGCAAGCCATCCAGCCCGATATGGGCGTTCGCCATCTCTCGCAGCGCGGGCAGACGCTCCCCGAACCGCTCGATCTTCGCATACTTCGCCTGCTGCCGCCGCGCCGCAAACTCCTCCCGGTAGCGATACTGCACGCGCTGGCACGTATCCACGCCGACCGCCTGCAGCGGACTGTGGCGTGAAGGCGAGATACGCACATGCTTCCAGGCGGGCGGAATGGCAAGCTGGCGTATCCGCTCCAACTGCGCCTCATCGGTGATTCGCGCGCCCTGCGCATCCACATACCAGAAACCGCCCCGCTTCGAGCCGCGCCTGCGCCACCAGCGCGCCCGCGCGCCCCGCTCTATCACCTGCCGCGCCCTCTGCGCGCTGTCCTGTTCCGTCAAAGCCGCCGTGTGTTCCATCTCGCGCGTGAGACGGGCAGTTCCGGCGTTTGGTTCCAGGAGAACCCCTCTCCCACAGCGTGGGAGAGGGGCCAGGGGTGAGGGCCATAGATCACGGCCAGAAGGCGTAGGTCGGGATGCCGAGCGCGATGCCGATCAAAGCCCACAGGCTGCCCACCACGCACTCGCCGAGGATGACGCCGAGGAAGAAGGGCAGGGTCTGGCGGTAGGCGCGCAGCCCGCCGTAGCGCAGCAGCAGACCCTTGATGACCCAGGCGATCAGCAGCGGCAGCCAGAGCAGGCTCAGCGACCACGAACTGGAGACGGCGAACCCGACCGGATGGAACGGGAACCAGGGCAGGCGCACGCGCAGCGCGTTCAGCAGGAGCGTGAGGAAGAAGCCGACCGCGATGGCAACACGGGTATTGAACTGCTGCTGTTCCGGCGTCGGAGAGTGTATCCAGCTCTGCATCCGGTTCCAGGGTTCGCTGCCGAAGATGAGCTGCACGTTGGGCGGGGCGATCTTCTCGGCAGCCCCGTAGCGGTAGCTCTGGTCGAGGTCGGCCCAGAACGCGCAGATAGCCCCGAACAGGATCGCCAGCAGCATGGCCCAGAAGAGGGGCCGGTACTTCGCGCCGATCCGCTCCGCGATCTTGAAGCCCTCCAACTGGAACGGCATCGGGTGTGACCGGTAGGCCCGGTTGAAGCCGTAGAACATCGAGAACATCGCCAGGTCGGAGCGCGGGATCGTGTCCGAGCGCAGGATGCCGGGCAGGATGGAATCCGGCCCGCCCCGGTGCAGGTCGTGGGCGGGCGGCCCCAATTCGGCGCGCATCCGGGTGATGGCGATCGCCAGCCCGAAATAGATGAGGAAGAAGGCCAGGATGAAGAGAGGCGTCATTCCGGCGGCGCGGCAGAAGAGGAAGAGCGCGAGGCTCCCGCCCGCCAGACCGAGCGCCGCCCCGCGATAAGGCAAAGGTTCGTCCGCGTCATCAAGGTGGATACGGCGGTTGAACAGGCTCTCCCAGATACGCACGAAATGGCGGCGGCTCACCCACAGCGCGAACGCCGCCAGGCCCATATACGCGCCGAAACACTGCTGCTCCTCATACGGAAAGCCCGGAATCTCCGCGTAGCCGAACATGGCCCCGAAGACGCGCTCCGCGCGCCAGACCCAGGCGAAGAACCAGACCGAGAAAAGCAGGTCCACCGGCAGCAGCATCCCCAGCGCGATCCCGAACGGGTAGGGCGCGACGGGCGTCCAGCCGATGGCGTTCCAGGGCGGCGTCGTGATGTAGGTCGTCAGGTCCTGTCCGGGGCCGAACCGTTTCAGAGGCAGCGTCGGCAGGGAGGGATAGAGATAGGCCAGGCCGTTCCAGAGTTCCAGCGCGCAGGCGGTCGCCGCGCCCCACCAGAAGAGCCGCGTTCTGAACAACTGCGTCTGCGGATTGACCATCTCCAGCGGCAGAGCGACCAGCGGATAGGAGAGTTTCTCGCTCTCCGTCCACTGGCGGCGCAGCAGCGTGTTGATGCAGAGCATGACGAAGCAGAGAACGGTCAGAAAGGCTGTCCACCACAGCGCCGGCGTCAGCCAGGCGCGCAGGTTGTGCGGGCTGTAGAGCGTTCCTGTTCCCGTGTAGAACTCTTCGAGCGCCTGCTTGTCCGCGACCGACAGCCATTTCGGGATATTGGGGACGATGTCGTTGAGCCAGCCGTTCTCCGGGCGGGCGTAGTGGTGCGCGTGGGCCAGGATAGGCGTCAGCACCTCGATCATGTCGTGGCCGGTGATGGCCGAGGCGAGCGTGAGCATGATGTAGATGATGAGCAGTTCGCCGGGGGCCAGGCGCACGCGCGGCCAGACTCTGCCGACCAGCGCGTTGAGCGCGAGGAGAACGGTGAGGATAAAGACGACGTTGAAGAAGAGGGAGATGGTGGTCGGGTGGCCGGAGTAGCGGGTAACCTCCATCAGGATAATCCAGTAGGCGTTGAAGGGCATCAGCAGCAGCGCCAGAAGCACCGCCCGCAGCGTCACCATGCGCGGGCGCGTCCGTTGGGCAGGTTGCGGCGAGGAGGCAGGGGAAGACGAAACGGATTCGGACGGCTGCGGCCTGGAGTGTTCCAAAGGCGAACTCCTCGGCGGAGAGATGGTAGGAGAAGGTTCGCAGCAAGGAGGGTTTTTTCCTGCCCGCATGGCCCCCCTCCTGCAAACACATCACAGGAGGAATAATACCTGCTTTGGGTACGATGGAATGAATTCCTTCGCTGCGTGGCGTTCCGCCTAGTGTCCTGCGGACACGGTACCGCTTGGCAGTCGGTATGTCTTGGCGCTGGCAGGTACAAAGCCGGAGGCAGCAAAACGAAGCGTTAGCACCGGTTGACAAAGACGAGACAGACGCAGAGTTTGCAGTGTGTCCGTCAGGACACTGGGCCGTAGGCCACTCAGCGAGGGAATTCATTCCTTCGACTGTCTGGAACTTCCGAAATGGGGAGTCAGCGCTAAAGCAGGACTTTCTTTTCTTGCCGTAGAAACGTCGGGCCGTAATCCCTATCCTCATCGGCGGAAAGAACGCTTCTCGACATGTCCCTGGAACACAACCTCGTTCTCTTTGGCGCGGCGATGCTGGCCGGAGCCGTCAACTCGGTGGCGGGCGGCGGCACGCTGCTCACCTTCCCGGCACTGCTGTGGGCCGGGTACGGCGCGGTCGTCGCCAACGCGACCAGCACGGTCGCGCTCTGGCCCGGCCAGTTGAGCAGCCTGTGGGGCTACCGCAAAGAGATCGGGCGCAGCCAGACCGCCATCGTTGCGCTTGCCATCCCCAGTCTCCTCGGCGGCATTCTCGGCGCGTACCTGCTGCTGCACACCCCGGAGCGCAATTTCAAAGCCATCGTTCCCTTCCTGATCCTGCTGGCGACCGTCCTGTTTATGCTGCAAGAGCCGCTGAGTCGCTTCCTGCGCGCCCGCAGCGAACTCTCCGCCCGCGCCGGAACCCCGGCCAGTCCCCTGGAACTGGAAGACACGCCCTATGATCCTGCCGCGCCGCACCCCTCGCCGCTGGCGGCGCTCCGAGTCTGGAGCGGCGTCATGGGGTATCAGTTCCTTGTGGCGGTCTACGGGGGCTATTTCGGGGCGGGCATCGGCATTCTGATGCTGGCGGCGCTCGGCTTCATGGGCATGACGAACATCCACCGCATGAACGGCCTCAAGAACATCAACGGGCTGTGCATCAATGCGGTCGCAGCGATTATGTTCATCGCCGATAGGCTGGTGGACTGGCGCATCGCCGCGCTGATGGCCGCCGGTTCCATCGTGGGGGGCTATGGGGGAGCCGGTACGGCCCGCCGTATCGGGCAGCGCAACGTCCGTCGTCTCATCATTTTCATTGGCTTTGCGCTGGCGATCTCCCTCTTGATCAAACGCTGAGGCGGCGCGGCAAGGACGCTGGCATGGCTGAGACAACCCGCACGCAACCGCAGAACGCCGTGCCGACTGTCGAATCGACATCTGCCGTCTTTCCCGACGCGCGGTTGGCGCTGCCGCTGCTGCTTCTCTCCGGCCTGCTTTTCAGCGCCATCAATCTGCGCCATGCCTACGACGACGCCTACATCACCTATCGGTACGCCTACAACTTCGCGACTGGACACGGCTTCGTCTACAACCCCGGCGAACGCTATCTGGGAACCTCCGCGCCGCTCTACGGCCTGCTGCTGGGCGTTCTGGGCTGGTTCCATCCCGACAGCATTCCGCTTCTCGGCGGTCTGCTCTGCGGTCTGGCCCTGACGCTGACGGGACTGGGCCTCTATCGGTTCGGGCAGGCCGCGGGCAAGCCCTTCTGCGGTCTGCTGGCGGGTCTGCTCTTCATCGTCAACCCGTTCGCGCTTGCGGCTTTCAGCGGCGAGATGCTGTTTCAGGCCATGCTGATCGTCTGGGCGTTCGCGCTGGCTTATCAGCAGAAGACGAGGGAGGCGGCAGTTCTCCTTGCTGTCGCCATCCTCGTCCGGCCCGATGGCTTGCTGGCGGCCCTTGTCATGGGCCTGTATCACCTGGTGACGCGCCGCCGCTTTCCCGCGCGCGAAACGCTCGTTCTGGCGGCGATCCTGCTGCCTTTCCTGCTGGCTTCCTGGGCCTACTACGGCACGCCTCTGCCGGGAACGATGGCCTCCAAAGTGGCGCAGACGAGAAGCGGCAACTGGGGAACGTTCGGGCGGGGCTGTTTGAACGCGCTGCTGGCGCTGCTGCCGTCCGGCCAGAAAATTCCGGGCAATGTGCCGATGCCGTTTGCCGCGCTGTTGCTGGCGGCGGCGCTGTTCGGCGTGGCGGTGGTGAACCGGTTCCGGTTCTGGCTGCCGCTGCTGGCCTGGTGCGTGCTGTTCGCCCTGGTCTATCATCTGGCGCACCTGCCGTTCTACCACTGGTACATGATCCCGGTCGCGCTGGCGCTCTGCATCTTCGCTGCCTGCACGTTTGCCGCGCTTGCCGAACTCGCCGCCTCTCGGTGGAAAGAGCAGGGCCGCCTGGTCTACGGTGTCGCGCTGCTGCTGATCGCTCCGATCCTTGTCGCGCAGATTCCCGGCGCGCGAGTGCGCGCCCTCGGCGCGGAGAAG
>DASRGL010000177.1:0-4075 GCA_035651115.1 Chthonomonadaceae bacterium | reverse complement strand
CTGCTGCGGCGGGTGGTGATCGAGACGACTCCGGCGGGAGCCTCTGGAGCCACCGGCAGAGTCGGCGATGCGCTGGATGAACTGCTGGACGATAGCCCGTCGGCCCCGCCGCCGCCTGCCGATCCGAACGCGCCGGACGATCCCGACGCGCTGCCGCCCCTGCCCACGCCTATCAAGACCCGTATCACCTACGAGAACCTCGTCCAGGAAAACCCGACCTTCGGCCCGACCACCTTCCAGTTCACCGTTCCGCGCGGCGCGCTGCTCTATCGCACGATAGACCAGACCAATAGCGTCCATACAGGCAATCGGAAAGAGTATCTGCGCGAACTGCTCAAAACTCTCAAGAGTCAGCGCGGAAAGAAGTAGTTTGTACTCACCTCCTGACCCCTCCCGAAAAGGTGCAGGGGCGGGTAGATCTCCGTCGCCAGCGAGGTCGGCAAAGGGACGACCTTCACCGTCCGCCTGCCTGCCACCCCTGAATAGTGTCGAGATAAGGAGAATGCAGCGCATCATGTCAGGAGAAGGAAACGGAACGGTCGCGAACCCCGGCAGCACTCTCGGCGAAGCGATCGGCGCGCTGATCGAGCGGCAGGTCAATCGCCTGCTGCATCCTATCGCAGAAGAGAACGGCTGCGTCTATGTCAGCGCAGGCCGACCGAACCCACGCACGGGACGCCCGACCAAGCTTCTCCTGAAAGACGAGGCAGGCAATGAGTATAACATCGACTCGGTGATCGCGAATGCGCGGATGCAGCCGCTCGTCCTTATCGAGTCGAAATATATCCGCTACAAGAAGCACAATCGCGACAAGGGAAGCTGGATATGCACCGCGCACTACAGTCTGCGGCGTACTTTTCCGACCGTGCGAAAATCCATCGCAGTCCTGGCAGGCAGTTGGAGCCGCAGTTCCAAAGCCATGATGCAGAGTTTCGATGTCAGCCTGTTCGAGGTCGGGTTTCCGAAGATCGTGGAGACTTTAGCGCAACACGGTGTGGATTTTGCCTGGGAAGAGAAAGAGCGCGACCGGGCAATGGCGGCATGGCAGCGTTGGAAGCAGTTGAGCGAGACAGAGTACGATGCGATTGCCAGCGTGCTTCTCGCGGATATAGAGCCGGGATTGCGTCAGGCATTGAAAGAGACGCTGGACACGGCAGTGCCGCGAGAAGTAAGCACGGTCGAAGTCATCATCGAAACGAACCTCGGCGAGTCGCGCCGCTACACGTTCGAGTCTATCGCCGCTGCCATAGAGTTCCTGGAAAGCTTCGATGAGGAGACGATTTTGAATGATGAGGGTGGCCCGGCAATGTGGGCCGTAGAGCCGGAAAGTGAACCTTAGCCCTTGTAGAGCGTCAGAATGCACTCTTTTAAGGCAACATCATGCCGCTGCGGATTGTCTTTCCATTTTCCGCCGCGTGTGCGCAGTTCTTCTACCTTATAACGGGCAAAGCCAATAGCCTTTCCGATCTCCCCTAAATAGATGTCCGTTGGAATATAGACGCCATAGGGGGCGGAGTCGCCGAGGATAAGCAGGAACGGGCTGCCGGGTTTCAGGACACGGAACGTCTCACGCATCACCTTCAACATATCGTTGAAGTAGCCCGCCACCATAATATCGTAGCTTTTCTTGCCGCCTTTGGTCAGGCGGCGGCGGGATAGCTCCGCGATTTTAGGCTTCAGTTCCGCGGTGATTTCCGGCACTGCATGGCAAAAGTCAGGACTCAATAGATGCGCCTCGTCGTAATCCGAGCGGTTGATCTGTGTCGTTGCCGACATAATCAGACGGGTGCGAACCTGCTGTGTAATGTCGCCCCAGGTTTTGGCCTCTCCCCAAAAGTAAGTCTCCAATCGTGTTCGGTCGGCGTAATCGTAGTTGTTCAAGTAGGGCGGTGAGGTAAAGGCCAGATCAAGAGTTTCCGCTTCTATGTCCACCTGCCGCTGCCGTGAGTCGCCCGGAATAAGCATTGCGCGTCCGCCAGGGCAGCGACTACGGCATATCGCCTGCAAGTCCCCGTACATCTGATACAGTTGATCTCGCAGCATCTCGATGATAAGGGCATTACTGCTGGCCTTTACAGCAGTTTTGGCCTTCTGCGGCGCGATATAAGGCCAGCCAGTCGCGACGTCCGCCGTAGCACGCAGCAAGTTTGTCAACCCCAACTTCGCGAAATTCCGGAATGGTGTTGCAGGCAGAGATTCGATCGCTTCACGGCAGAGGTAGAGGCGGGCCAGTTTCTCACGGCTATAGCATTTGCATACGAGTTCGGGAAAGAGATGTTCAACAGCAATGGAGGAAATATCACATGCCGCCATCGCCTGCTGAATATGCCTGATCAGAGCGTTAATCTCATTGAGAAGGGTAGGGAAATCGAACTCCCAGAACAGCTTTGTGCGGGCAACAAACTGCACAAAGGGATGCGCCTCCACGCCAAACGAATGCACGCCTCGCTGCTTGGCGACGATATTCGTGGTTCCTGTTCCTGCGAAAGGATCATACACGGTCATGCCAGGACTGATGTGATAGAGGCGAAGTGCTTCCTCGACCGCTTTGTAAGAGAAACCGGCAGGGTAGGTGAACCAGCGATGCACAGGAGCGCGCAGGCTATCCTGAAACGTGCCGAGGTTGGCTCGATTCAAAGTGACAACCTCTTGCAAGGCTTCCATAGGTTCGTCAAAAAGGCTCGCTGTATATTTGCACCGTGCGTCCTTGACGACTTCCACGGGCAAACGGTTGTCACTTAGTATGGACATGCAGAGTATCTGCCTCGCTAGATGTAGTGCCACGAGTATACAGGAGGGCTGGACTCTTGTCAAGCCTTTGCTAAAGGCGGCGCTTGCCACTGAGCGCAAGCAGGATTTCCGAGAAGAGACCGCGAAAAGCGCTCCTGTACTCCGCCGACACCACCAAACCACCCGAGAAGGAATCTGAGTCTATGCCGCGCGTTCGCGTCCGCCTCGCGCTCTGGCTGCTGTGTGCCTGGATAGGCTTTGCGCCCCATTCCGCGCGCTGCGCTCCCGCGACCAACTGGATGTGGATATGGGCTTCCGGCAGCGCCCACGCCCCCGAAACCGTCTTCTTCCGCCATCGCTTCCAACTGCCGAAAGCGCCCATCTCCGCCCGCCTGCTCATCGTCGGCGACGACCAGTTCGTCGCCTACCTCAACGAGAGCCAGAAGCCGGTCGCGGCGGGCCACGACTGGACGACCGTGCAGGAGATAGACGTGAAGCGCTTCCTGCGCGCCGGGCCGAACCTGCTGGCGGTCGAGGCCACCAACACCATCGGAGCGGGCGGGCTGCTCTACAAGCTGATCGTCCGGCTGCCCGGCGGCAGAACCCAGACCCTCTTTTCCGATGCGCGCGTCCATGTCAACCGGCGCGTGCCGCCTCTGTGGCGCACGCTGACGCTGGACGATAGCCGCTGGCCGCTGGCAAAGGAACTCGCGCCCGCCAACGGCGGCGTCTGGGGCCAACTGCGCAGCGCGCCCGTCCCCGACCCGACGCGGCTCGTGCGCGTGTGGAACCTGCGCGCGGGCGGCGCTCCCGGCGAGAACCCCTACGCCCGCAGCCGCAATATCGGCGACCGGATGATCCTGAGCGCCAGCGTCTCCGGCCCCTCTGATATGCAGCTTCTTGCCAGCGCCGGGTTCACCCTGTTTCAGACCGATTCCGACCATCTCTCCACCGAAGAGACCGGCCCAGACCGCTGGGACTGGCAGAGCGCGAACGCGCAGCGCCAGGCCGTGAAATCGCTCGGCCTGGACTGGTGCTACTACCCTCACTACGCCTTTCCGCCGCCCTGGTATCGGCAGTCCGTGCCGTTCACCCGTATCCAGTGCCTGGAACATCAGCAGCCCGTCGAAGCTTTCTCGCTCTGGGACCCGACCTGGCCCGCCTTCATAGACAAGGGCTACGAGGCGATGGCCCGCGAATTCCGCCCCGCAGCGCCCGACACCCAGCGCCCAACACCCAGCGCCCGGCTTTCCGCGCTCTACGTCGGCATCCATGGCGACTACGGCGAGGCCGGGACGCTGATGGGCGCGCGGGTGCTGGTCCCCGGCCAGAAAGAGGACTGGGA
>DASRGL010000176.1:0-21835 GCA_035651115.1 Chthonomonadaceae bacterium | reverse complement strand
GTACTCCCCGGAAGCGTTCTCCCGCAGCAGGTCGTCGCCCGCGTTTCCCGACACGACCGGCCCCGTGAACTTCAGTCCGAAATAGCCCTCCGAATCGGGCAGGCGCGTCACCTGGTCTCCCGTGCGGTCGTGAAAAGGGCCGCGCGCCGCCGTGCCGCCGACGCCGAGGAGGTTCTCCCACGAGAGCGCGACGCTCACCTCGACCGGGAAAGGCGACGTGTTTTTGAGCTGGAATAGGAACGCGGCGGCAGGAAAGGAGGAGTTTTTCAGGTCGAAAGGGATGAGCGGGGAGAAGGCGCGCAGCGTGACGGCAAGCGGCAGGTTCGGGTCGGGATAGGTCAGCGCGGCGACCGGATAGAGGCCGTCGTAGTCCAGCGCGCCGACGACAGGCAGGCCGTAGGCGCTTTTGAGGGCCAGCACGCGCGCCGATGCGCGTCCGGCAGCGCGCGTCCAGAGCGCGGCAAAACAGCCGGGCAGATCGCCGGTCGGCTGGTTCCAGTTGTTGTTGAAGGTGGCGTGGGAGACCGCGCCGTCGGTCATGATCTGGAAAGTTCCGGTTCCGAGGCCGCCGAGCGGCACGCCCGACGCCAGCCGCTGCGAATGCACGACGCCGGTCGCGGGGTCTACCGCCGGGGCTGCCGGAGCCTGTTGCGTCGCTGCAGGGCAGGCCCATCCCCACAGCAGCGCCATCATCAGGCACAGAGGGAATACGCGATAGTCTTTTATTCGCTGCCGGAGGTCAGGGAAAGGTTTCACGCGCGCTATTTCGGCTGGCCCCCGATAAAAACCTGCTCCATCCTGCTACGATGCCTCGACCGCCTGCCTGCCAGAGGTCGCCTCTTGACCAGGGGCCGCTGGATACGCTATGGAACACGTACGGCACCGCTTCCGATGACGAGGTCGCGGTCACCGTCGCCTCAAGAAGCAAAACCGGCTTGGCTTCAGTCAAGCGCGAGCGCCGGTCGCCTGCGTCCAAAACCTGTTGCCTGCTCGAACGCATGGGCGATCTGCAATACCCCCAGATCGTCGCGCCGCCGCCCCACGATCTGAAGGCCGACCGGCAGCCCCTCCGGGGTGAAACCGGCAGGCACGGAGAGGGCCGGGCAGAAAGTCACCGAGATCCAGTACGCGGACTTCATCCAGGCCACATAGTGTTCCATGCCCACCCCCGCGATCTCTTTCGGCCAGTCTATCTGCGCATCGAACGGCGGCACCTGGTTTACCGCGCACAGCAGGAATTCGTACTTCTCCTGGAACCGCCGCACCTGCTCCAGTATCTCGCCGTGCAGGGCCATCGCCGCCGCAATGTCCGCGCCGCTCAGCCTGGCTCCGGCCTCGATCTCCCACACGGCTTCCGGTTTCATCTGGTCTCGATGGCTTGCGAGCAAGGGGCCGCGCCGATGCGCGGTCATCCACAGGCGTATGTCGAGAAAGACCTTGTCTGCGGCGCGCAGGTCCGGCCCGGCCTCCTCGACGATACAGCCGAGGCTCTCGAAGGTCGCGCGGTGGGTTTCGAGAACGGCACGCACGCGGGAGTCCAGGGGAAGGCCGCCGAGATCGGGACACCAGGCAACGCGAACGCCCTTGAAGTCGCGCTCCAGCGGCCCGGCGAAGACCGCAGGGTCGGAAGGAGAGCAGCCCGGATCGCGCGGGTCCGCTCCGGCCATCACGCTGAGCAGGAAGGCGGCGTCGGACACCGACCGGGCCATCGGCCCCTTCGTCGCGAAGCCGACAAACGGCAGAGGGGTGGGCGCGAGGGGTACGAGTCCCACGGTCGGTCGCAAGGCGACGATGTTGTTGAAGTTGGCGGGATTGCGCAGGGAGCCGCCGAGGTCGCTTCCATCGGCGATAGGCAGCATTCCCGCAGCCAGCGCCGCCCCGGCGCCCCCGCTCGACCCGCCCGCGCTTTTAGTCACGTCGTAGGGATTGAAAGTCGTTCCGTACACCCTGTTGTAGGTGTGCGACCCCATTCCGAACTCGGGTACGTTGGTTTTCCCGATGGGCAGGACGCCCGCCTTCCGCAGGCGTTCGACGAGAACGGTATCCTCGGTCGGAAAAAAATCCCGGAAGATCGGCGAGCCGAGCGTGCAGGGAAACCCGACGGCGGATTCCAGGTCTTTGAAGGCGATGGGGAGGCCATGCAAAGGCCCGACCTCCTCTCCTTGCGCGAGCCGCCGGTCGGCGGCATCGGCCAGCGCCAGGCATCTGTCGTCTTCCAGCTTTGCCACGATGGCGTTGAGTTTCGGGTTCAGCCGCGCGATCTGTTCCAGATGGGCCGCCATCACCTCGCGCGCCGAGAGCTGACGGCTGCGCAGAAGACTTGCCATCTCGCGCGCGCTCATAAAACAGAGATCGTTGGGGTTGGCAGGGACCGCCATCTGCGCCGCCTCCATAGATTTTGCGAACTGGGATGCAACCTATCAACGCGCTCAAGACGGCGGTTGCGCCGGTCGCTCAGGTCATTGTAGGGCATTGGCGTGCCTCTGTCAAGTTTGCTCTCCCTGTAACGCGCTGCCGCTGGAAAGTATCCCCTCCACCGTCCGCATTATGCAGAGGACTCCTCGGCAGGCAGGCGGAATCAGCTATTGGACAATGACGGAGGAGGATAGAATCATGGCGCAATCGGCGGGTGCGGAGACCTATTATCGTGTCCCTCTGCCTGCGATAACCGACCGCGACTTTTGGGCCGCGGCGCGGGCCGACCCCCGGCACGCCGCGCTTTTTGATGCGATGGAGGCGCGTGCGGCGGAGACGCCCGCGCGCCCCACAATGCCGACGGCCACCGACTTCCTGGCCGCGCGCCGCCACAACGACCGCGCGATCCTCGACCGGCACTGGGGCAGCCGCTCCACGCTCTCCGCGCTGGCCCTGCGCCGCTGTGTCCTCGGCCTGGACGCCGACGACCCGGATGACCGCCTGCTCGACTGGTTCTGGGCCTACCTGACCGAGCCGACCTGGGTGGTCTCCGCGCATCTGCCGGGCCACGATCTGCCCGCCAGCGGCAAGCCGACTCTCGACCTGGCCTCCTGCGAGATGGCCGCGCTGATGGCCGAGATGCGCGAGTCGCTCAAGCCCTGGATGGACTCTGTCTCCGGCACGCTGGCTGATTCCGTGATCGCCGAGATAGACGCGCGCGTGCTGGGACCGTATGGCGCGGGAATCGAAGTCGGGTGGCAGAGCGACACGCGAGACCTGAACAACTGGCTGGGCGTCTGCGCAGGCGCGATCCTGGCGGCCTGCGAATCGCTGGCAGCGCAGGGCCATCCCCGCCCGCAGGCCCGCGAGCGCGCGCTGCAAGGGCTGCGTCTCTTCCTCGCACGCTGCTTCACGCCAGACGGCGAGTGTGACGAGGGGCTGAGCTACTGGGCCTACGGTCTGGGCGGCGCGTGCCAGGGCTGGAGTCGGCTGGCGTGGGAGGACTTCGCGGCCCATGTTGATTTAGAGCGGCTGCGCCGGATCGCCGACTATCCCCGCCGTATCCATCTCTTCGGCGACGACTTTTTCAGCGGCAACGACGCCACCCTCCACTACACGCCCGCGCCGGAGTTCATCGCCTGGCTTGCCGCCGCGACCGGATTAGATTGGCTCCGGCAGTGGGCCAGACGCAGCGCGAAGAGGGAGAAAGGCGAGCGGCGGACCGTGCGCTATTTCGGAGAGGCGATGCGCGCCCTCGCTATGCCCTCGCTCGATGCCGACCCTGTCGAGGCCGCGACTGCCGCTCTGGCGCAGTCCGACGCGCCGCAGTTCCTGCCCGATCAGCAGGTGGCGATCCTGCGCGCGCCGACGCCGCAGGGCGAACTGCTGGCCGCGCTGACCGGCGGGAACAACGCCGAGAGGCACAACCACAACGACCTGGGCCACTTTCTTGTCGCCCTGGATGGACGCTGGATCGTGCCGGACATGGGCGCGCCCGCCTACACGACGGACTTCTTCGGCCCGAAACGCTACACCTACCTGCCCGCTTCGAGCCGGGGCCACTGCTGCCCGATCCTCGGCGGTCACGAGCAGCGGGAGGGCGCGCAGGCAGCGGGAACCATACTCTCCTGGACGCCGGACGGCCCGAACCCGAAACTCGTCCTCGATCTGACCGCCGCCTATCCACCGGAAGCCAGGCTGCGCGCCTGGACGCGCAGCCTGGAGCGGCAGGTGTCCGCGCGGATGGTTATCGCCGATAGCTTCGAGACGCAGGCGGGCGGGCAGAGCGTCACGCACGTCCTCTGGTCGCTGGAGCCGCCGCAGCGCGCTCAAGACGTCGGATCGGGAGACGCCATCCGGCTTCGATTGGGGCCGCTCTGCTGCGAACTCGCGCCCGCGCCGCACGCCTGGAAGGTGTCGGAGTTCTCCGGCGATGAACTGCGCCTGCGCGAATTCACCGGGCGGACGCTCTATCGCATCGAAGCGGCATACTCCACCGATCCGCAGGGACGGCTGCGCCTGGAGACCCGCTTTTTTCCTGCCGGTGATCTCAATCCTGCCTCCGCCTTGTAAGCGAGAGTGAGGACGGAGCGACAAACCATGCTTCCAACAACTGCGCCAGGATGCCGGAATCTCCGCCGGGCCGCAGGCGGATCGCGCCCACGCCTGCCGCGCCGAAAGGCTCCTCCGGGCGACTGCGCGGATAGGCAAGGATGGCGTCGCCTGGCTCCTCCTCTCCCGGAAACAGGCACCACGCCGCTGCGACGGACGCCTCCGGCTTGCGATTTCCACCCGGCGCGCGCCGGGTGATCGCGTCCCGGTAGGCGTGCATCTTGTTGATGTCGTCCTGCTCCGCGCCGGGAACGGCATAGGTGCGAAACTTGGCGTCCAGCAGATAGAGCCGGTTCCGCCACTGGAGCGCGATGTCGGGCTGCAGCGCATGAGAGAGCGAGCGAAAGCCGGTGTCGCCGTCCGATGGCCGCGCTTCGTCACGGCGCGGCGCATGGCGAGCGTCCTGGTTCGCGCTGGGAAAGAGCGGCTGGTAGAAGAGGAAGAGCGCGGCGGCTTCTGAATCCGGGCTGCGACTCCCCTGCGGGCCGTTTCTGCTCCCGGAAGCGGCGCGGGTAAAGACGAGCCGGGAAGCCCTGCCGGTCGCCAGTGTCAGGCGCAGGCCGTCCGGCTCCCAGCGCAGCGCGTCTCCTCCCGATAAACGCCAGCCGCAGGCGCGCAGGGCGGCGGCCACGCGCAGGAAGCACCACACCTCGTACAGCCTCCACGCCTCGATGGAGGGCAGGCAGAGCAGCGGACTGCCCGACCAGTCGAACCGCAGCGGCCGGTGCAGCGTGCGCCAGAGGCTGAAGAGAGTCCGATAGGGCGGGGCGCAGCGCAGCGCATTTTCCGACCGGACGAGAGACGCCTGTTCCTGCGGCTTGGGGGCCGGAAGCTCGCGCAGAAAGGTCGTGTCGTGCCAGATGCGCGCGGCTGCCGCTACCTGCCCCATTCTGGCCGCTTCTTCCTCTTCCCCACAAAACGCGGCCAGCGCCGCCAGCGCAGATGCCTCATGCGTCCACTCTCGCAGCAGCGCGGCGGCGAAGCGATTGGCCGCAAGATCGGCGGTCGGGCGCGGCCTGCTTTCCGGCACGGACGGCGGTTTGCCCTCACGCGGCCCTCTGTGCGACACGACAGCAGCCCAGGACGCCTGTCCTGCCGGAGTGCGGGCGAGCGTCTGAACGACCGACGGCCCGCCGCGCGATTGCGTCAGGGGAAGCGGCTGCGGGAACGCCTTCACGCCCTGAAGCGGCTGGCGGGCCAGCCCGCAGAGCGCCGCCTGCATGGGCGGCCAGAGCGTCTCCAGCAGGCGCAGGCGTTCCAGCGGAGAGACGGCGGAGGAGGCGGCCTTGCCAGGCGTCAGCGGCAGGCGGTAGGCAGGCGCGGAGGGCAGATCATGGCCGAGCGTCAGCCCGATCAGGCCGATCTCTTCCAGCAGCGCGCGCCGCTCGCGCGGCGCGAGAGATGCCGCGCCCTCCGAACGCTCTCCTATCGGCCCTATGGATTCCGGAAACGACGCGCGCATCGCGGCCCCCATCTTTCGACGGTCTGCTTCTCTCTGCCGCTTTTTTTCGCCCCGCGCCTGTCCTTTCCCTGCCTGCGCACACGACCCTCGCACGCGGCAGGCGGAGCAGGAAATCGCCGGAGTGGCGCGGAAACAGTGGAAGGCAGTTTGCAGAGCTATCCCGTGCGCTGCCTTTCGCGTCCGCGAGGACGCTTGGCCGCAGGCCCACCAGACGGGTACTTTCCGTACCCGGCCTGCTCTGGAAGGCAGTTCGCGGGAACGGAGATACGGAGTGAGGAAAGTGCGATGGATAGGGAGAGGGCTGGCGATCTGCGGAGTTCTGGCCCTGCTTGCAGGCTGCGGTTCGTCCGATCCCGGCCTGACCCTCTACAGCGACCAGCCGCAGGCGGTGGTGGAACCGCTCGTCAAGCAGTTTGAAACGGAGCAGCATGTCCCCGTCCATGTGGTCTATGCCTCCGCCGGAGAGGTCGCCCGCGGCAAAGGGCTTTCCGAGCGCGTGCGTGCAGAGGCCGGTGCGCCCCAAGCCGATCTCTACTGGGCGTGCGGCCCGGCCGCTATCGAGAAACTGCGTCAGGATGGACTGCTGGAAAAGCGGCAAAATTTCTCCACCGCGCAGATCGCCGCGCCGTTCCGATCCCCGGACAGTCTCTGGCATGGCATCGGCACGCAGGTGCGCGTCCTGCTCTACAATACCCGCCTGGTTCGCCCCGACCGCGCGCCGCGCTCTATCGCCAGTCTGGCGCAGCCTGCCTGGAAGGGACGCGGCGCGATGGCCGATCCCCGCGCCAACGGCTCGGCGAACTATCATATCCTCTATCTGTTCGCGACGCTGCCGCCCAACGAAGCCTCGGCCCTCCTGACCGCGATGAAAGCGAATGCCGTCCAGTTCCTGCCGGACGAGGCGGCGGTCGTGGAGGCGGTCTCCAGCGGCAAAGCGGCCTGGGGCGTGACCGATTCCGATCTGGCGATCACGGCGGTAAAGGCGGGCAAACCCGTCCGCTTCCAGGTGACCGATCAGGAGCCGTTTGCGACGGCGGAAGCGCTCGGCAAGGTGAAGGAGAGCGTGCCGACCATCGGCACGCCGCTCCTGCCTGCGCCGCTCGCCATTCTCAAAGGCACTACGCATCTGGAAAAAGCCTGGCAGTTCGTGGATTTCATGACCTCGCCCCAGACCGCCGCCCGCCTGGCCGAACTCCTGCCGGCGCGTCTCCCGACGCATACCGAACTGCTGAACGGCCTGCAGGATGAGCAGATCAACCCGCTCAAGCTGAAAACGCTTCCCGTCACCGCCAGCGACATCATGGACGCCGCTCCGAAAGCCGCGACCGTGCTGGATCAGGTGTTGGGCGCAGCCCACTGAGGCTCGCGCCGCCCTGAACAGAAGAAGGTTTCCAGGCGGCGCGAATCTTCAGTTCGGATAGTTGCGCCGCCAGCGCCAGTTGTCGCTGCCGGAGATCAGCGGGCGGATCGCTTCGGGAAGCGTCTCCACGAACTCCGGGCTGATCTCGTTGCCCATCCATTCGCGCATCATCGTCGGCGTGTAGCCGGAGACGAGGATGACCCGCTCCTTGTCTGTGGTGATGGCGGTCGTGCTATGGATCAGCGATTCCGGGAACAGCAGCGTCGAACCGGCGGGCGCTTCGATCTGATGGATCAGCCGCTCATCCTCCATCGCCGCCCGGATCATCTCCTGCTGCGGCCAGCTCATCCGGTGGCTGCCGGGAATGACCGCCGTGCCGCCGTCGCCCGGCCCCACATCCGTCAGGTAGGTCAGCGTCTTGACGAAGATGCAGTGGAAGCGATTCTGCTCGTAGTAGGTTCCCCAGCCGTGCCGCGTGCCGGTATGGAAGCCGACCGGCACGACCCGCCGTCCTTCGGGAAGAACGGCCTCCGGGTCGCGGCGATTGATGATGGCCTCCGACTCCTCCAGGCGCACCGCCCCGCCCACCAGGTCTTCCGCCAGGGGAACCAGGCGCGGGTCTGCCGCGTAGTCCAGCAGCGCCGGGTCGTACTCGACCAGATGGCCGAAGAGTTGATAGTGATTGCCGTGCTTGTGCGTATAGACCCGCTTGGCTTCCAGGTCGGGATCGTCGCGCATCCGGTAGAGGGCGGCTTTCATCCGCTCGACCTCTTCCGGGCGAAACACGTTCTTCAGCAGCACATAACCGTAGACTTCCAGGTGAAATCGCTGCGCAAGCGTCAGGCCGGGGCGCGGCGTCTGCGCGGCAGTGGTCGTCGTATCCGACATCATGGGTCTCCCGTGAAAAAAATCGTTCGCCGCACTCTTCGCTGGAAGCAAACCCGAATCCTGCCGGGGATGAGGGCCACAAGGAAACCATCTTCACGGTCTTGAATACTACGCTTGTGGCGGCGCGAGAGCGCCGGGAGCGCGCGGCGGGCGGCCCGCGCACAGGGCCAGGAGTACAACATGGCGTTTTTTACGCAGCGCAAAAGTGACAGCGCAGAGCGCGGGCTGCCGCGCGGGATCGGCCTGCGGCGCGGAACGGCGGAGGATGAGTTCGCGACGTTCGGGGTGATGAGCCGCGCCATGAACTACGATATGCACTGGCCGCACCATGCCGCCATGCGTCACCATCTGCGCAACTCTCCCCAGACGAGTTTCTGGCTGGCCGAAGAGACGCCGCGCTTCGGGGGGCCAAAGATCGTGGGCTATGCGCGCAGCGCCGTGCGTGAAGGGGTCTGGAGCCTGACCGAGTTCTTCGTGCTGCCGGACTACCATCGGCGGGGCCTCGGCAAGGCGCTGCTCACGCGCTGCCTGGAAGACGGCGACGAGGCCGGGGCGCACACCCGCCTGGTGCTGGCGTCGCCAAGCGCATCGGCGGACGCGCTCTATATCCGGTACGGCGGTTGCTTCCCCCGCCTGCCGATGCTGCTCCTGGCCGGTTCTCTCGATAGCCTCTATAGCCTCGAATCGGAAGCGGAGCCTGCCATTGTCGAGACTGCGCCCTCCCCGGCGGCGTTCCTGCCCGACACGCAGACGCCGCCTCTCGGCGCGCTGACCGCCGAACCGCTCCTGCTCACGCCGGAACTGCAAGCCTGCTTCGACACCCTGGATCGCGAGACCATCGGTTTCGCGCGCCCCTACGAACACGCGCACTGGGCCGACGCGATGGGCGGGCCGAACGGCACCGCTCGACTCTTCCGCCGCGCGCTGCCCGGCGCGTCCGGGCCGGGGCCTATCGTCGGCTATGCCTATATCGGGCCGAACTCCAGCGGCCCGGCGCTGGCCCTCGACCCCGCCGACCTGCCGCGCATGATCGCCACCATCGCCGCGCGGATGCGCGACTCGCTCGCCCGATCCAACAGCTTCGAGCGCGCCCTGCTGACCGACCTGTATCTGGCCGTTCCCGGCACCAACGAGCCTGTGCTGCGCTGGCTGCTGGACTGCGGCTGGCGGATCGTCTTTCAATATCTGTTCATGAGTTCGCGCCCGCTCGGTCGCCTCGAACGCTACGTCTGCTACAACCCGCTCTACGTCCTGTGATTTCGCCTCCAAAAAAGAACGAACGGCAGGCAGGAACGCTCCTGCCTGCCGTCGCCGCGTCTGACGCGCCGGGAACTTACTGCGTACCGCTGCTGATCTGGCGCTCGATGATACGCACCGCATGACGGTCGCCGAGCGCGACGTTCCCGGAAGAGTCGACTATCAGTCCTGTAGGCCCGGCGAAGGTGGCGATATTGCCGGGGCCGTCCGTGAAGCCGGCCGCGCCCGTCCCGGCGACCGTAGCGACCACGCCGGCCGGGCTGATCCGCCGGATGTGCAGACCGCTATACTCGCCGACGTAGACGAATCCGCTGGTATCCACCGCGATCCCATACGGGAAGTTGAACCGGGCGGTGGCTCCGGCCCCATCCACGTAGCTGGCGGCGGGAACGTCCCCGGAGACGCCTCCGGCCAGCGTCGTCACCACGCCTTCCGGAGTGATCTTGCGGACGCGGTGGTTGCCCGCATCGGCCACAAAGACGCTGCCGTTCCGATCCACAGCCAGACCGCGCGGGCTTTTGAAGCGCGCCGCCGTACCCGTGCCATCCGTATTGCCGCTTGCATTGGCGACGTCCCCGGCGAACGTGGTCACCTGCCAGTTGGTGGCGACACCCGGAGCGCCTCCCTTGAAGATCAGGTAGCGGATGTTGTTCCCGGAGACCTGAGACACGTAGAGGTTGCCGGCCGCGTCCATCGCCATCGCATCGGGCGCCTTGAACGTCGCTGTATCGCCGGGGCCATCGGTGTTGCCGCTGGCGGCGGAACCGGCGATGGTCGTGACCGTCCAGTTGCCTGGGTCCGACGGGTCGAGGTAGGACGGGATTGCGGCGCGTCGTATCTGGTTCGTATCCACAAAGTAGACACTCAGGCCGTCGGGCGAAGCGGCCAGCCCGCCGATGCTGCCGACCTTTGCGATGTTGCCCGGCCCGTCCACGATCGCGCCGGTGTTGCCGAGTCCGCCCACAATGGTCGTGACTCTGCCGGAGCCGTGAATGCGCCGGATCGCATTGTTGTTGAGGTCGGTCACATAGATGACGCCCGCGTTATCGAGGCTGAGGTATTTCACCAGGTTGAAGCGCGCCTGCGGCGCGACGCCATCCACATAGCCTGCGGCGCTGGTCAGGCCCGCATACGTCCGCACGAGCGAGTCGGGCGCTCCGGCTCCATTCCCTGCCGAAGGCGGCACCAGGCCGCCGGTCAGAGCCTCGACCGTCACCGTGAACTCGAAGGCGGTCACTCCGGTCGGAACTACAAACCACCAGTTCCTCGCAGGGTTTCCATACACGGCTCCCGGCGACAGCACGCCGGGATAGGTGATGAACGGCAGGTTCGGGCCAGCAGCCGAGTTGGGAATGATACCGTCGGGATTGGAGAGCTGCACCTGTTCGGCGGGCGCTGTCCCGGTCGGGATGCCTATCGGGAAGAAGCCGCTGGCCGGGGAGACCTTTCGGATCTTGTTGCTGGCGAACTCCGGCACGAACAGGTTGCCGCCGCCGTCGGAGTCAAGAAGCTGAGGCTGATTGAACATCGCCACGTCGCCCGTGCCATCCGCAGACCCGGAAGCGCCGGTTCCTGCCAGCGTGCTGACCTGCCAGCTATTGGCGCTGGACGGACTGGCTGCGCCGTTAGCCTTGAGCGTCAGCTGGCGCAGACGGTTGCCGCTCCGCTCGCCGACGATCAGCGCCCCACCGACCAGGGTGATGCCGCGCGGAGAGTTGAACGTCGCCGTATTCCCGGAGCCGTCCGCGCTCCCTGGAGAGCCGGTTCCGGCAATGGTAACGACTTCCCCTGCCGGGGAGATGCGCCGGATGCTGTGGTTGCCCGCGTCAGTGACAAAGAGGGTGCTGTCGTCGGCGACCGCCAGGCCCGTCGGGAACTGGAAGCTCGCTGCCGTGCCGATGCCGTCCGTATTGCCCGCAGAGCCGCTGCCCGCCAGCGTGCTGACAAGATAGCTCGTGGGGACTTTAGGATCGTAACTGATGTACTGAATCCGGCGGATGCGCTGTCCCGTGACTTCCGCGACGTAGATGACGCCGAACTTATCTACTGCCACTCCGGCAGGGTTGTTGAAAGTCGCCGTGTTCCCGTAGCCGTCCGTTCCGCCTGCGGCTCCCGTTCCGGCGATGGTGGTCACGCGGCCATCCTGGGTCACGCGGCGGATGCGGTTGCCGCACGCTTCGACGACGATCAAGGCCCCGTCTACCGGATTCACCGCGATTCCGAACGGCGCGTTGAAACTGGCTGCCGTGCCGATGCCATTCACGCCGCCGGACGAGCCGTTGCCGGCCAGCGTGCTGACCAGCCCTCCGGCGATCTTACGGATGCGGTTGCCCGTGTAGTCGGTTGTATAGACGACCCCGCCGCCCGCCGCCGCCGCTCCCGCCGGGCCGTTGAAGGTCGCGCTGGAGTTCGGGCCGTCGGCGCTCCCGGCGGCTCCCGTGCCAGCCAGGGTGCTGACAATCGTCTTCGGGCGCAGGTCGGAGAACGCGCTGACATTGGTAAAGTTGCTGAACAGCACTCGCACGCCCGTGACCGTGCCGCCGGGCGCCTGTCCGATGGGGAGCGACCAGTGATTGGTCAGGGAGACGTTCAGGGTCTTGATGCCGACATTGCCGGGCTGATCGAGCAGCGTGCTGGTGTTGAAGCCGATGGCCGTGCCGGTAAAGATAGCGCGACTGTTCCGGGTGTCTGTCCCCGCTCCGTTGAGCGGGGTCACCGTGACCTGCCCGGTCTTGACATCTACATGAAAGATGGCGGTTCCGTTCGGCGTGGCCCGGACCTGCTGCCCGGTATCGTTCCCATTGCCGCCGGTCGCTCTGAGCGCGCCGCCGCCGCCACCGCAGCCGACGAGAGCGAGCGGAAGCAAACTGCCGAGAAGGGCGATGGAGACCCATCGCGCAGGAGAGAGAGGACGTGTCTTGTGCATTCGAGGCTTCCTTTCCAGTTGAGGATGTTGATCCACCGGTCGTCAGACTACAATGCGGCAGGAGACGTAAGAGCCGAATCCTGCGCGTGATCTTGAGTTAGGGTGCGCCCGATTACCGCTGCGATGCCTCGTCATCCCTGCGCCTATCCCGCGAGGACTTGCCGGGAACGGAACACAAGAGGACAGTAGCTTCTGGGGTCGGATGGGGAATGAAGCTACCCAACTTTTTCCTCCCTGCTAAAACTTTTTCCTCCTGCTTTCGTCTAGAACATCAACACGGCAGGCAAAAAAATGCAAAAAATCGCCGGAGATGCCGCCGTGTTCCTATCTGTTTGCGGAGGAACCGCCATGAGCGGAAGGACTGCCACGCGCGACTATCAGAAGATGGCGCACCTGCTGCGCCGGGCCGGGTTCGGGGCCAGCCGGGAGGAGGTGGAGGCGGCGCTGCGCAAAGGCTTCGACACGACCATTCGGGAACTGGTGCATTACGACACGGCGCTGCCCCCGGACGATTTCGAGCGGGTTCAGGATCGCCTGCAAAGCGACTTTCTCGACTTTCGCAACTTCGGCGACCTGCAGCTCTGGTGGCTGCACAAGATGGCGCACACCGACCGGCCCCTCCAGGAGAAGATGACCCTCTTCTGGCACGGCCATTTCGCCACCGCCTACTCCAAAGTCAAAGCGCCGGAACTGATGTTCCGCCAGAACCAGCTCTTTCGAAAACACGCCCTCGGCAACTTCAAGACGCTGGCCCTGGCCGTCTCGCAAGACCCGGCCATGATCCTCTACCTGGACAACCAGACCAATCGCAAGGGCCATCCGAACGAGAACTACGCCCGCGAACTCTTCGAACTGTTCACGCTCGGCATCGGCCACTACACCGAGCAGGACATCAAAGAGGCCGCCCGCGCCTTCACCGGCTGGACGTTCAACCGCGCCACCGGCGAGTTTTTCTTTGCGCGCCGCCTGCACGACTACGGCCCGAAGACCGTGTTCGGCAAGACCGGCGACTGGAACGGCGATGACATCGTGGAGATGGCCGTCACCCATCCGGCCTGCGCGCCCTTCATCTGCAAGAAGCTGTTCCAGTTCTTCATCCACGACGAGCCGCGCCCTGCTGACATCAAGCCGTTCGCGGAGACCTTCGTGCGCTCCGGCTACGAGCTCAAGCCCGTGCTGGAAGCGATGTTCCGTTCGCCCGTCTTCACTTCGGAAAAGGCGCTGTGGGCCAAGATCAAAAGCCCGGTGGAGTTCGTGGTCGGCGCGATCCGCACCACACAGGCGGAGATGCCCGCGCGCTTCGCGCCGGTCGCGCTCAAGGCGATGGGGCAGGAACTCTTCAACCCGCCGAACGTAAAGGGCTGGGATGGCGGCGCAGACTGGATCAACACGACGACGCTGCTCACGCGCTTCAACTTTGCGATGCGCCTTGCCAGCTTGAACGAGGACAATCAGCCGCTTCTTCAGGACATCCGCCGCCTGGTCGCGCAGGGACAGTTGCGCACCGCCGAGGACGTGGTGGACTACTTTACCGAGCGTATCCTGCATCGCGCTGTGACGCCGCAGACGCGCCGCACGCTCCTGACCTATCTGCATACGGGGCCGAACGGCACGCCGCAGGCTTTCGACCTGAACGCCGTCCAAAACCGGCGCGATCTGGTGCGCAAAATTCACGGCCTGATGCACGTCATCATGCTCACGCCGGAGTACCAGTTGGTATAAAGGGCCGGGTACTGAAAGTACCCGTCTGGAGGGCCTGCGGCCAACCGTCCTCGCGGACGGGGTGCGTAGTCCAGGCTTCTCCCTGTGTATCGCACGCGACTGCATACGCAGGGACAGGCGTTATAAACGAGTGCGTCCGGCAGGACGCTTGGCGGCGCAGCCGCCCCACAGACGGGTGCTTTCAGTACCCGGACTCAGGAACATAGACCTATGAACCCGACACGCAGAGAGTTTATCAAGAACGGCCTGACCTTTGTTTCGCTCGGCATGGCCGCGCCCGCCATCCTCGCCCGCGCTGCCGCCGAGAAAGTCCTGCCCGGTTCCGGCGGCAAGGCGCGGAGTGGCAAAATCCTGGTCGTGCTGCAACTGAGCGGCGGCAACGACGGCCTGAACACGGTGATTCCGTATACTGAGGACCTGTACTACCGGGCCAGACCGACCCTTGCCATTCGTCGCGCCGATGTCGTGCCGCTCTCGTATAAGATCGGCCTGCATCCCAGTATGTCCGCGCTGAAGCCGCTCTATGAGCAGGGCCATCTGGCGGTCATTCAGGGCGCGGGCTATCCGAACCCGAACCGCTCCCACTTCCGCAGTATGGAGATATGGCAGACGGCGGACCCGACCTCCGCCATCGCGGGCGAGGGCTGGCTCGGACGCTATTTCGACGACGAGGGCCATCTGCGCGAGAATCCGCTGGCGGGCATCAACTTCGGCGGCGAACTGCCGCGCACGCTCTATGCGGACTATGGCTCGGTCGTCTCGATGCAAAGCCCGGAGAGCTTCCAGTTGCAGCCCATCGCCGGGCCGGAGCGCGAGGCCGAGGTGCGCGCCTTCACCGCGCTCTACTCAAGCGGCACGATGGCGAACTCCTATCTCGACCTGATCCGCAAGACGGGAATGGGAGCCTACACCAGCAGCGAGAAGATCAAGAAGGCGCTCGCCGCCAAACCGGGCGACGGCCCGGAACTCGGCACGCCCTCCGGCCAGGCGCTGGACGCCGCGCCCGCCTATCCCGCGCAGGGCCGGGGCAGCCTGCTTGCCAACAACCTGCGCACGGTGGCGCGGCTCATCGGGGCCGACCTGGGAACGCGCATCTTCTACGTCTCGACAGGCGGTTTCGATACTCATGCCAACCAGCCCAACAACCACGCTAATCTGCTCAAGGACGTGGCCGATTCGATAGCCGCCTTCTACGCCGATCTCCAGCAGCGCGGACGCGCCAACGATGTCGTGCTGATGACCTTCTCGGAGTTCGGGCGGCGCGTGCAGGAGAACGCCTCGTCGGGTACGGATCACGGCGCGGCGGGGCCGATGTTCGTGGTCGGCGGCGCGGTGAAGGGCGGGCTGTACGGGCAGTATCCCTCGCTGGAAGACCTGAATCAGGGCGATCTCAAGTTCAATGTGGATTTCCGCCAGGTCTACGCCACGATTCTGGATAGATGGCTCTCCGCGCCCTCGCAGAAGATTCTCAACGCGCGTTTCGAGCCTCTGCCCTTCCTCGGCTGACTGCTTCGCCGCCTTCGGACGTAACTGCAGCCACAACGCCTGTTGCGTTGTGGCTGCCTGTTATGGGAACTTTTCCGGCTTTTTTGTGTTTTTTTTCACAAGACCGGTAAAATTGTGAGAGGGCGGCACGGTTTTTGCGTATAAAGAGATAGACGCCTGCTGCCGAGGATTTCGTTAGCAGCAGGGAAGTCACCTGACGGTGAATAGAACTCCGGGACGAGCCGGTCTCTTCGCAGGCTGCCGCGCAAGACACCTGCGAAGCGTCAAGGGAACCCTTACGTTGCGCAAACTCATCAGGAGGTGAGGAAAGTCGTCATGCCAACAGAGGCAAACGTCCCGAAGCTTGAATCAGAGGAAATGGGGGAAACCGCTCCCACGCCATGCCCCTGCGCGTTCTATCAGGCGATCCTGCATAGCAAACGGCGTCTCGGCGCGCAGGCGGAAGAGGCAGCGAGCGGACTGAAACATAGCTGCCTGCTCAATCCGGGCAAGGCGTATGGCCCGGATGGGAAGGAGATCGGCCTGGGTCAATGCACCCTACAGCGGCAGGCGCAGTGCCAGGCGCAGCGCAGAAAGGCGTTTGCGCGCCTCTATGCGACTCTGCCTGCGACGCGCGTCGCGACGGCTGCCGGGGGATAAGACCCTACCCCGGCCCTCCCTTTCGTAAGGGGAGGGAGAACGGCCTGCTGCTCCCTCCCCTTACGAAGGAGGGAGCAAGGAGAGGTCAAAGGAGAGCGGGGCGGGGACAGCGTTGTCTCCGCCCCGATTTGCGTCTGGATTCAGCGTTCGCGCAGACGGAGGAGATCGCCGATGGCCCATCCGAGCAAAACGGTCGGGAACAGGATGTTGCCGCTGAACAGAGCCGTCATCGGATTGGGATACGGGTACTCCTGCGCCCCTGGCACATAGAGGAAGGTAAACAGGCCGATGAGCAGCAGCACGGTTCCATACGCCCGCAAGATCGAGGGCGAGATTCGATTCTGGGCGTAGCCGATGATGCCGTAGACCAGCAGGGAGATATAGAAGTTGACCAGGGCGAACAGCGTCAGCAGCGTGCCGAGCGGGACGGTCGCCTGATGGCTGTTCGGCTTGATGTGCCGGGCCAATAGCTCCTCGGAGATCGGGCGCATCCGGCCATAGAAGGCCAGCAGAATACCGCTGAGAACGCCATTGAAGGCCAGCGCCGCGAACAGATGCAGCGAGAGACCGCCCTCCGTCGTCTCTCCGGGATGCTCCCAGAGCAGGCCCAGCGCCGCGACGAAAAGCATCGCCAGCGCCACGCTTAAGGCGGACAGATTGCGCTCGTGATTCGGCCCATCCACAAACCGCTCCCAGGCGGACGTGGAGACCGGACGGGTCATGGTCGGGCCGGTCGCCGGGTCGCTCTGCCGCCCCAAGAGACGATCCAGTTTGGCCTGCACGCTGATGTTGCGCGGATTGAACTGAATGGCGTAGGAGTAGTGGGTCGCGGCCTGGTTGTGCTGTCCGCGCTTGACACAGATATCGCCGAGAATCTCATGCGCGACCGGATTGCGCCGATCTATAAGCAGCGCCTCGTGACAGAGGCTCTCCGCCTCCCGGTGGCGATGGTTGATATAGGCCAGTTTCGCCTCCGAGATCAGCCTGTCCACCGTGCCGAACGGCCCGCTGGCGCGGCGCGTGGCTGTGCGCTGGTCGGTGTTGGCCGCAGGGGTTGCGCGGCGAGCGTTGGAAGCGGTAAACGGATCGGGCGTGGTACGTCCAAAACCATTGAAGTCCATGCGGCGGTCGGTAAAGGGCGGGCGCGAGGAGGCTGGACGTTCCGCCTTCGGAGGCGGAGAGGCGGCTTTGCCGGAAGCGGGCGGCGGCGTCGAGGCGCGTGCTGTCGTCTGGCGCAGCAGGCACTCGGCATCGTAGGTCGCACGGCGGTCGGGGTCGCCCAAAACGTGGTACGCCTCGTTGATCGTCTTGATCTTCTGCGCGGCTTCCGGGCTGGAGTTCACGTCCGGGTGGTAGCGGCGCGCGAGTTCGCGATACCGCTTCTTGATCTCGTCGGGCGTGGCGGAGGGAGACAGCCCCAACGTCTCATAGTAGCTGGGCTGCTTGCCGCTCATTGGCCGATGTTCCTCCCTTTCCCGCCGCGCATGTGTCTCCTCTAAACCTAACCCCCGTCTGCCGCGCTCGAAATCCCGCTGGCGTAGCCCATGTACTGCCCGATGATCGCGCGGCCCACCAGCAGCGCGACGACCAGGAAGACCAGCACGCCGAAGGCAACGGCGGCCATGTGCGATTTCGACCGGGCCTCGTTCTCGTGGAAATCGGCGACCTTGTCGAGCATATCGTCCAGATTGCCGGAGGTCTCGCCGGTGCGGAACAGGTCTACCGCGATGGGCGAGAACGCGCCCGACCGGTTCAGCGCCTCGGAGACCAGCCCGCCATTCTCCGCCACCGGGATCGCTCTATGCGCGGCATCGCGCAGAACGGCGTTGCCGCAGGCATCGCCGGAGATCTGCAGCGCCGTACTCATCGAGAAGCCGCCCCGATAGAGCGCCGCGAACGTGCGGGCGAACTTGGCGATGGAGAACTGGCGCACCAGCTTGCCGAGGACCGGGATCGCCATCTTGACATGATCGTAGCCCTCGCGCACCGGCTTGATATTGAACAGAAACAGGCGGCATAGCGCAACCAGCGCCAGAATCGGCACGAGCATCTGGAGCGCGAGTCCGACCGTATCCATCAGGTAGTTCCAGCCCGTATAGACCTCTTCCAGCTTGCCCATGCTGCCGACGACCAGCTTGGCGATAGCGGGCATTCCTCCCAGAAAACCTGGTTTGCCGAGGATCATGATGGCGACAAAGATGACAAACTTCGGATAGAGCGTCTCGCGGCTGATGAGGCGGCGTATCTCCAGCTCATGCTCGACATAGTCGGCGATCTGAAGCAGCGTGCGATCCAGCATTCCGCCCTGTTCGGCGGCGCGCACGAGTTCGATCTGCATCGGCTGGAAGATCCAGGGATGCGCGGCCATCACATCGGAGAATTTGCCGCCCGCCAGCACCTGCTGCTGCCCCAGGCGCGCGATCTCCTTGAGCTTTCGGTTCTCGGTATTGCTCTCCAACGCGACGAGCGCCTGATGGAGCGGCAGGCCCGCGTTGATGAGCGTGGCGAACTGCCGGTAGAAGGGGGCCAGGTCTTTGACGACGACGCCGGAGAAGATGGGAAAGATCATCGTCTCCTGGAAGCGCCGGAACAGGGAGACCTTTCGCTCCACGCCGGGGCCGTAGGGAATGCCGCGCTGCACGCCGCGCAGGGCCTCCAGGCGTTCGACGGAGGAGAGGCGCGTCCCGATGGTTGGCGACATTGCCTGCGTCTGGTTCAAACTCACCGACTGCTGTGTCATCGTCTGCGGGGCAGACGGCGGCGCGACCGGCCCGCCGCGCTGCCAGGGCTGCAGAGGAGTGATCTCCCCGGTCTCTTTCTCCAGCGGGGCCAGCAGCGGATTCGTGGTCACAGGTATCTCGGCGACCGGCTGTGTCAGGTCAATCGCGGCAGGCCGGGGCGCAGTCGCGACCGGAGGCGCGGCGACGCTGCCCGCCGCCATCGCTGCCGCCGGATCGGGCGCGGAGGCAGGCAGCATCGGCCCGCCGCCTCCCGTGCCGCCGAGAGGCCGCACCTGAACCGGCGTGTAGCCCATCTGCTGTATCTGGTCTACGGCCAGCGCCTCATCCGTTGCATTGACCGTTCCCTGAATCGCATTGCCCATGCGGTCTGTCGCGTTGAAGGTAAACTGCGGCATTGTGTGCCTCCTCTGTGGCCCCCTCCCAGGGAGGAGGGCGCAGCAAGCAGCGCCCCTACAGACTCCCTCCCCCTGTTCTTGGGGGGAGGGTCGGGGAGGGGGGCCTACTCCCCATCCGGCCCGAAGTTCCTGTCCACGAAATCGAACATGCCGTGAAAATAGGTATGCGCCATCCAGATGACGGCGGCCCCGCCGAGAAGCAGCATCGCCAGGATGCCGAAGCGCAGCATCATGAAACGCGCTTTGCGCGAGGCATCTTCGGCCCCATGCTCGTAGTGTTCGATGGCCTGGTCGAGCATGGCGACCATATCGCCCGACTGATGCCCGGTCAGAACCAACTGCTCCACGGAATCGGCGAACAGGCCCGTCGCGGCGAAGGCTTCCGGCAGCGACGCGCCCTGCTGCATCAGGCTGTAGGCAGAGGCCAGTTGATCCCGAATGACGACGTTGCTGGCCGTGTTCATCGCGCCTTCCCACGCCTGGATCGGCGCGACGCCCGAAGCGTAGAGCCGCCGCAGCGTGCGCAGGAAGTTGGCAAGCGCGACCTGCCTCTGCAACTCGCCGAACGGACGGATGCGCAGCGACCAGCTATCCCGCAGATGCCGGTACTGGGGCCGCTGCAGCACGCCGCTTCCGACCTTTGCCAGTCCCCAAACGCCAAAGGCCAGCGGAAGGTTCCGCAGAAAGACCGTCCGCAGATAGAGGACGACGTTGGCGCGCAGGTCGAGACTGTTGAACAGGGAGGTGAAAAGTGGCTGCGCGAAGGCCAGCAGGAAAAGCGCCTGCACCGCCATCAGCTTGGGAATCCAGGCCGTGCGATAGAGGCCGATGTTCGCCTTGTAGTCATCGGCGATCTCGGCGATGGCGATCTCCAGATAGCCGCCGAGTTCGCCCGCGCGTATCTTGCCGGTGATGTGGGCCGGGTAGATATGCGCGTAGTGTTCCATCACGTCGGAGATGCGCCCGCCCGTGTGCGCCTGCTGCGCCATCTCGCGGACGGTCTTTGCCAGGTTCGGGTTGCGGGTGCGCGCCGCCAGATTGTCGAGCGAGGCGTAGACCGTCATGCCGCTGCGAACGAGGGAGGCCAACTGCTGAAAAAAGAGCTGCAGCTCCTTCGTCTTCACGCCGCCGAGCGTAGAACCGGCGGGAACCGGCGTCGTGGCAAAGGGCGTCTGCGTCGGCGCTGTCTTTATCTGGCCCTGTTTCGCGACGGTGCGCGCGGCGTTCCCGGCCCGCGTGATGCCGACGGCGCGCGGCGCGGTCTGCGCGGTGACTGCGCTCTGCCCCATCGTCGCGACAGGCCCTTGCAGCGTCGGCGGGTTCTGGTTCAGTTCCAGAAAGCGCGCCCTGTCCGCGCTCTGCACGGCCAGATCAGGCCCGTTCTGCGCCGTCAGCGGCGCGGGCGCATTTGTGAGAGGGGCTGCCGGGTTCGGCGCGATGGACTGCGGGCGATAGCCAAGCTGCAGCAGTCGCTGCTGCACCTCGGCCTCGTTCGCAGCGTCTATCTTGCCCAGGACGGTCTTGCCGGATTCGTCTAACGCTTCATAGAAGTAGTTCATCGGCGGCTGCCCGTTCGATAGGTTGAGAACGAATGGTTTCCGACTGCAACAGGTCGGCGAGTGAACGGCCTCCCGGCAGGCGCAGGTCGGGCGCGAGGTCGGCCAGAGGACGCACGACAAAGGCGCGCGCCGCGATGCCGGGGTGCGGCAAGGTCAGCGCGTCCGTCTGCAAAATCAGGTCGTCGTAGAGGAGAATATCTATATCTATCGTGCGCGGCCCCCAACGCTGGCTTCTCTGCCTCTGGCCCGCCGCTTCGACGGCCTGCACTCGCTCTAATAACGATTCCGGCGACAGCGTGGTTTCGATCCGGGCCACGCCGTTGAGATGCGGCGGAAAGCGTTCGGAGTCGCCCGGTTCCAGCCCCAGATGCGGCGACTGGTAGACCGGCGACACGGCGACGACGCGCAGGCCCGGCCCGAACGTCTCCAGGCGGCGCAAGGCCGCTCGCAACTGTTCCCTCCGGTCGCCCAGGCTGGAGCCGAGGCCGAGGTATGCCGTATGCGTCGGTCGCTCCGGGGAGATCATCTCTGCCGCGCTCATGTTGCCCCTCGCATTCGGTCTGCTTATACGATACGCCCCGCTATCGCCGCCTGTTCCGCGCCCCGTATTTTTCCCCTTCTTGATTGTGCCAATTATACACGGTTTCCACAGCTTTGTCGAATTTCGACGGGAATGGATGTCTGAACTGGGATTGTCTGAACAGGGATTTATGGGATTAACGGATGGACTGTGATTATATCAACTCCGGTGGAACAGTTCCCGTTTGAGATTCTTCGCTGCGCTCAGAATGACAAGACTGGAATAGTGACTCATTCACCGGAGTTGATATAACAGCAGCCGGTGTAGCTTGTC
>DASRGL010000175.1:0-2605 GCA_035651115.1 Chthonomonadaceae bacterium | reverse complement strand
TCCTTGTAGGTGACGCCCTCCGAGGTTTCGGCGATGGTGAGGACGACATGCCCGTTCGCGATGAGGAGGTCTTTCCAGCCGTCGCGGTCGTAGTCGAGAAAATCGCAGCCAAAGGCCAGGAACTTCATGTGCGGCAGCGCCAGGTTCGCGGCCATGCTGACATCCTGGAACAGCCCGTTGCCCAGGTTTTTGTAGAGGGTGTTCGGCTGCTGGGAGAAGTTGGTGACGAACAGGCTCTCCCGCCCGGAGTTATCGTAGTCGCCGAGGCCGATGCCCATTCCGGCGAGATGGCGGCCTTCGTAGTCGAAAGCGCAGCCCGCCGTTTCGGAGACGTTGCTGAACTTGCCGCCGCCGTCGTTGTGCCAGAGGAACTGAATGCCCAGGTCGTTGGCGACGAAAATATCCTGCCTGCCGTCGTTGTCGTAGTCCAGCCAGACGACGCCCAGGCCATGCCCTTTCTGCTTGCCGATGCCGCTCGGCTTCGTGACATCGGTGAACGTGCCGTCCCCATTGTTGTGATAGAGGCGGTGCGTGTCCGCGTCGAGAACGTCCGGGGTGCAGTACTCGGCCTGGCCGCGCGCGTTATGGCAGGGCAGATTGGTCTGCGGCGACCAGGGCGCATAGTGGCAGACATAGAGATCGAGTCTGCCGTCGTTGTCATAATCTCCGAAGGCGGCGCTGGTGGCATAGCGCAGCCCCTGATCGGTATCGCCCACGCCCGCCTGCGCGGTCACATCGGTAAACTTGCCGGTTCCATGCGCGTTGTGCAGCAGATGGTTGCCGCCATAGCCGGAGATATAGAGGTCATCGTAGCCATCGTTGTCGTAGTCCCCGACCGCGACGCCCTGCCCATAGCCTAAATCTGTATCCAGGCCGGAGCCAGCGGTCACGTCGGTAAAGGTTCCGTTGCCGTTGTTGTGATAGAGCGCGCAGTGGTTGGCAGGCGAGTCTTTGCCGGGCGTGCGCGGGATCTCGCCGGACTGGACGAGGACGATGTCGAGATAGCCGTCGTTGTCGTAGTCTATGAACGCGCACCCGGCCCCGGTCTCTTCCACATAGTAGAACTTGCCGGTCGCGCCGTTGCTGTGCGTGAAGCGGAGACCGGAGGCGGCAGCCACATCGCGAAACAGGGACGGCGGATTCACCTTTGCAGACGCCTGCGTGACGGGCGTCGCGGCCTTCCGGCAGGAGAGCGAGAAGAGAAGAAGGGAGGCCACACTTATTAAGCCGGTCTTCGTGGGAAGCATACCAGAGATTTTACCGTATGGCCGTGCTGGTCGAGGCCGTCATGCGCGTGGCCGCTTCCTGCGTGCGGGCGAGCAGGGCTTGCAGCGCCGGGTCGCCGGGCTTGATCTCGTTGGCGCGGTGGAGGTAGTAGAGCGCGCGAGACAGTTCGCCCAGCCGCAAGTAGAGTTCGCCCAAGCGGCGGGGATAACGCGGGTCGTTGGGATAGGCGAAGCAGCGCACCGTCAGGATACGCACCTCGCCTCCCAGACGCTGCAACGCCAGAAAACGCGCCTGCGCCTGCTGCGCTTTCGCGGGCTGCCCGGCGGCGCGGCAGGCATCCGCAAGTTCCTTATAGATGCGGGCGACATCCGGCAGGCCGCGCGCCGCCTGTTCCAGCTCGGACACGGCTTTGCGCGCGTCTCCCAGGCGCAGATAAGCCCGTCCCAGCCCGAAATGCGCGCCCGGATTGACGGAGGCGAACCGCAGCGAGGTCTGGTAGTCTTTCACGGCGTCCTGCGCGCCCTGCGGCTGGTCGGCCCGCGCCAGGTCTGCCAGGCCCAGCAGATTGTAGGCATGGGCGTCCTGGGGATTCAAGCGGAGTATCTGCGCCACGACCGGGCGCAGTTCGTCATAGAGATACTGGTTGGTCAGCGCCTCGGCGTACAAGCGCTGCGCCGCGAGGTCATCGGGAAGCAGCTTTGCCAGGCGGCGCAGGTACTCCAACTGCCGCTTCTGCTCCGTGCCGGGGCGCTGCGTCATCAGGGTGCTGAGGAGGCCGAGCGCAGCCACGCAGTTCGGATCGCGCTTCAGTTCTCCCTCCGCCGTCTGGAACGCCGCCTTCTGATCGTCCATGCGCAGCAGGCAGGCGGCGAGGCGGCACTGCACGTGCGGCTTGTTCGGATCGGCCTTCGCCAGCGCGCGAAAGGCGTCGGCTCCGGCAGGCCAGTTGTGCCGGGATATATAGTACTCGCCAAGCAGTTCGTAGGCGGCGGCGTTTTTCGGGTCTTCCCGCACGACCGCCTTCCATTCGGCTTCCGCTTCCGGCCCTTTGCGCTGCTGCACGAATGCATCGGCCCGCGCGAAGTGGCGGCGCACCGACGTGGAGCGAACCCACTGCCAGGCCGAAAGGCCGCAGACCAGCAGCGCGGCGAAAAGCGCCGGCAGGGCGAATTTTGCGAGTGGAGAAGAACGCTTCATAGTCGGTCAGGAATGGAAAAGCTGCGCCGGAAAAGAGCGCGGCTCTCCCACTCTATTAACGCGGCGACACCGGCTGCATGTTCCCGCCGGACTGTCGCTGCCGCATCTTCTCGATCTGCTCAGGGGTGACGGGAGATCGTCCCGGCGGCAGTTTTTTCATCTCGGCATGGAGCTGATCGGC
>DASRGL010000174.1:0-3715 GCA_035651115.1 Chthonomonadaceae bacterium | reverse complement strand
TCTCCGTCCACTGCTTTCGGAGGATGGCATTGATGCAGAGCATCACGAACAGCAGCACGGTGATGAACAGCGTCCAGACCAGCACGACCGGCAGCCATGCCTGCACATAGCGCCAGCGCCAGATGGTGTCATTGCCGAGATAGTAGCCTTTATAGATCGCTTCGTCTTTGAGGAAACAGCAGTCCTTGAGATACTGGTTGAAGAGCGTTCCCCAGCCGTTGGAACTGTTGGCGTGCTTAAACGACCAACTGAGCATCGGCACGAAGACCTGGAGCATATCGTGGCCGGAGACGCAGGAGCCGATGCAGAGGATCGCGTAGATGAGCAGGAGTTCGCCCCGTTGCAGAGCGGCGCGGGGGGCGAAGCGCGCGACCAGGCGGTTCAAAACGGTCAGGCAGAGCAGAATAAAGATGGTATTGAAGAGCAGCGAGATGGTGGTCGGGTGGGCCGAATAGCGGACGATCTCCATCTGCACGACCCAGTAGGAGTTGATGGGCAGGAGCAGCAGACAGATCAGTACGGAGCGCCAGGTGACGGCCTTGTTTCGCGCCACAGCCTGCATCCCGGCAGGAGATCGCCCATCGGAAGTATTCAGATTGCCAGCCTGTTCGGAGCCAGGATGCGCCATTGCCATGCGCGGAGTTTCCCCATTACGTTGATTTAGGACGGCAGCGAGAACGAGAAGGTACTGCCCCGGCCATACTCGCTCTCTACCGTGACTTTGCCGCCGTGCATCTCTACGATATGCTTGACGATGGACAGGCCGAGGCCCGTCCCGCCCGACTGCCGGGAGCGCGCCTTGTCCACCCGATAGAACCGCTCGAAGATGCGCGGCAGGTCCTGGCTGAGGATACCGATGCCGGTGTCGGTGACATGGACTTCGACCTGATCCTCCCGCGCTTCCGCCTGCACCTCGACCTTGCCCCCGCCCGGCGTGTACTTGATGGCGTTGTCCACCAGATTCACGACCACCTGCTCCATCAGGTCGTGACTGCCCATGACCATCAGGGGCGTCGGCGTCGTGTAGGAGAGCGTGATTCCGGCCTTCTTCGCCTGCGGCTGGAACCGCTCGACCACATCGCAGATCAGGTTATGCAGCGGGATGCTGTTGCGCTCCGGCGGCTGCGACTCGGCGCGCGACAGGATGAGCAGGTCTTCCAGAATGCGGGTCAGGCGCTCGACCTCGCCCACGATCATCCGCAGGAACCGCCCGGAGACCTCCGCATCTTCCGCCGCGCCGTCCTGAAGCGTCTCCGCCATCGCGCGGATCGAGGCCAGGGGCGTGCGCAGCTCGTGCGAGACATTGGCGACGAAATCGCGCCGGACGGTCTCCAGCCGCCGCAGTTCCGTCACATCCTCCATCAGCAGGAGGCAGGAATCGCCCGTCGGCTTTGCGGCGGAGGGGCCGGAATCGGCAGAGCGGAATGGCACGATAGCGACGCGCAGCACGCGAGATTTCGGCTCGCTGCGCCGTATCTCCTGCTGCTGCGGCTGTCCGGTCTGCAGCGCGGTCGTCAGCAGGTTCAGCAGATCGTAGGAGAGCGTGGCTTCCAGCAGCGACTTTCCCACCAGGCTCGCTTCCCGCGCGCCGAGCATTCGTTCGGCGGCAGCGTTGCTCTCCACGATGCGGCGCTGGCCGTCTACGCTCAGCACGCCGATGCCGATATGTGCGAGGAGGAGTTCGTATGGCGAGGCGGACATGACCGTTCCTTTGACCTAACCCCCCGTTACCCGCTGAACTTGTAGCCGACGCCGCGCACCGTCAGCAGCAGCCGGGGATGCGCAGGATCGGCCTCCAGCTTTTCGCGCAGCCAGCGGATATGCACGTCCACCGTGCGCTCTTCCACGTAGGCGTCCGTTCCCCAGACGCGATCCAGCAAGACTTGCCGTGAAAAGACCCGCCCCGGATGCGCCGCCAGGAAACGCAGCAGCTCGAACTCTTTGGGCGAAAGCGCCACCACGCGCTCCCCAAGACGCACCTCATAGCGTTCGAGGTCTATACGCAGGTCGCCGATCTGCAGCTGCCTGCCTGTGGCGGTCTCCTGTGGAGCGGAACGGCGCAGCACGCTCTTGACCCGCGCCATCAGTTCGCGCATACTGAACGGCTTGGTCACGTAGTCGTCTGCGCCGAGTTCCAGGCCCACCACGCGGTCGGTCTCCTCGGCGCGGGCCGTCAGCATGATGATCGGCACCTGCGTCTGCTTGCGCAGTATCCGACAGACATCGAAGCCGCTGGCCGAGGGCAGCATGACATCCAGCAGAATCAGATCGGGCGGTTCCCGCCGCGCCATCTCAAGACACTGTTCGGCATCCAGGGCCGTCGCGACGCTATAGCCCTCTTTTTTAAGGTTATAGGCGACGGCCTCGACAATCGGCAACTCATCATCTACCAGCAAGACTTTCATCGGGTTTCCCCTCTTTTCCTACAGGCCGCGCGCTTTCGGCGCTTCCTTGCGCCTCGGTCGCGCGACGGCTCCTGACTCCAAGCGACGCACGAACAGAAGTCCTGACAGCCAGGATAGGGTCACGTCTCGACATGGCGCGCAAGCGGCACGCCTGACATTCAGCGTATTATAGCACGCCGTGCGAAAGCGGGAAAAGAGGGCGGAAGGAAATCGGCTCCGGGGCGCGAGGGGAAGACCGTCACCGGTCGGCTAAACGCCGCAGCCCTCTCCCTGAGAAGCGTGATCGCAGGGAGAGGGCAGGAGAGACGCTCTGCGTGCGTGGAACCTACTCTCTGCGCACGACCCGCACCGAGTTGGTGAACTCCCCATCTTTTTCCGTCAGAGGGTTGGCCGGGTCTACGATCCACTTGCCGTCCACGACGAACTTATACGGATGACGGCCCGGCTCCATCTCCACCTCGCCCACCCAGGCGTCGCCTTTGCGAACCAGCGGGTTGGCGCGCATGGCCCAGTAGTTGAACGCGCCCGCGACCGTCACGGTCCTGGCGTCGGGATAGCCTTGCAGGGTAAACGCGACCTTGACGAGCGGAGGCGCGCTCTGCTCCAACTCGGCCAGAACGCCTTTCAGCCGCTCTTTCCATTCGGCATCGCCGGTATCGGCCATCAACTGCTGCACGAGGCGGCGATGCGCGGTCTCCAGCGCCCGGATCGCAGAAACCTCGATGTCGGGCGCGACGCCCACGCCTTCCCAGTTCGTCCTGGTGATCGGATTGATCGCGCGGCCATTCGGAACCCAGACGGAAAAGTGATCGCTCGCGCGCCGGTCGCCGCCTCCATTGGCTCCGCCGCCCGTCCGGTCGCCGACGAGGGTGGCGCGCTTGAGATTCTTCAGACCGTAAGCCAGTTCCTCCGCGCCGGAGAAGGTTTTCCCGCTCGTTAAGACATAGATGGGCTTGTTCAGATAGCGCGTGCCGGGGACGTGCGCCCATGTCCAGGTCTGCCGGATGCTGTCGGCGCTGCGCCAGTAGAAGTCGTTCAGATGCACCGGCCTCTCGAAGAAGTAGCCGCACAGCATCGGCAGGGCATCCTCCGACATGCTGCCGTTGCAGGCGCGCAGGTCGAGGATCAGCGCGTCTGTGTTCGCCACATAGTTCATGGCGGCGCTGTAGGTATCCCCGGCGATCTCCGGCGGCGCGAAGTAGAGGCACTGGATATAGCCGATATTGCCCTTCAGTATCTCGATGCGCCCGAAACCGAAGTTGTCGCGCGCCAGAGTGCGGCGCATCTCCGCAAGCGGCGGCTGGCCCATC
>DASRGL010000173.1:0-6439 GCA_035651115.1 Chthonomonadaceae bacterium | reverse complement strand
CCGCAGCAGGTGGCGCAGGACATCGGAAACAAAAGCGTGATGATGTTCCGTACTCTGGAACAGAGTACGGGCCGGACGATCCCGATTCTGGGCATCGTGGAGAATATGAGCGGCTCGGTGTTCGGCACGGGCGGCGCGGAGCGCGCGGCGGAGCGGTTCGGCGTGCCGTTCCTGGGCCGTGTCCCGCTTGACCCGCGCATCTGCGAAGGCGGCGACTCTGGCACGCCTGCCCTGCTGCTGGCGCCCGATTCGGAGCAGGCCGAGGCGTTTCGGCATATCGCCGGGACGCTGGCGGCGCAGGTCAGCATCGTGCAGTATGGCCGGAAAGCGGGAGGAAGCGGGCGCTAGGCGCTGGGCGTTCAACCGCATGGCGCAGCAGGGCCGGGGCGAGGAAGCAGATCGTCGGGGCGTGGAGAAAGAAAACAGGGCGGAGCAGCCTCTAGAGAAGTAACCTGCCCCGCCCCGAACGAAAGGATCGTTCTCGCGCTGTCGTCCTCCGACGAGGGCGCGAAGAGGTGAGATTAGGATGTATGGATGAGTCTGCTTCCGTGCCTACTCGAACTCGCAAAGGTCTGTCCGTTTCGGAAAACAGACCGGATACGGCGTCCGTTGTGACGCCGCAGTACGCCGCAAGAACGTGAATGTGCCAGGTGCGTTCGCAACGTATACTGACACAAATTTTCCATAAAGGCTCTGCTAGTCGGACAGTCAGGCTTACCGGGATTTGTTGCGCCCGCCCTATCCAAATCCGCGCCTTTTCCGGCGAAAATAAGGTAGGAAAAACTGGGGGCTTTCGCGCCAAAAATATGGAAAGATTCTCGCGGCGAGTCACTTGACCAGTTCCCACCAACTGTGATATACTTTGCTGTGTTTGCGAAACAACCGGACAGGACGATGGCGTGCCTGTTACGAGAACGCGCGTGAGGTTGAACCATGGAAACGAATCAGACGGAGTGGCAAAGCGCGGAGAACACTCCAGCCGAAGGGCCTTCACTGGATTTCATTCGCGCTGTGGCGGAACTTCTGGAAACCGATCCAGACGACATTCTCACGGAACTGGGCTACGCTGCCACCGAAGAGCGGGAATTGGCGGTCAGCCAGGCTTAGTTTGAGAGAATGGGGTAAACCGCCGGGCTACTTGCGCCGTGTGGTTTCCTCCACGATGTTGTCGTAATTTCGGAGTGCAAAGCTGCGCTTAGGCGGCGGGGAACCTGATTTCCCCGCCGCTTTATGCTTGGTTGCTCCTACCCCGCGAACAGCCTGCGCCGCTCCTCCAGCTTCGCGCGCTTCTCCTGCCAGTCGGCGAGGCGGCGGCGCTCCTCCTCGACCTTCTCCGGGTTGGCGCGCTGCACGAAGTTGGGATTGTTCAGCATTCCCTCCGAACGCTCGATCTGCTTCGCGACCGCCGCCAGTTCCTTATCTATGCGCTCGATCTCCTTGCCGATGTCCAGCGCATCCCCGATCTCCAGGAACACCTCAGCTCCCTCAATCGGCGTTCCGACCCATCTGCCCGTTTTCGCTGAAGGCGCGGCTTCCACCAGCTTCAGCGTTTCCAGGCGGGCCAGGTTCGCGATCAGGTCGGCATTTGCCGTCAGGGCGGCGCGGGCTGTCGCCGTCGTCGGCAGGGCGGCGGCTGTCAGGCGCGCTCCGGGCGCGATGCCGAGTTCGGCCCGCAGGTTGCGCAGGGCGCGTGTCGTCTCGATGGTCAGCGCCATCGCCGCCTCCGCCTCCGGGTCGCTCCAGGCCGGTTCCGGCTGCGGATAGGGCGCGAGAATCAGGCTCTCGCCCCGATGCGGCAATGCCTGCCATATCTCCTCGGTGATAAACGGCGTGATGGGATGGAGCAGGCGCAGCGTCGTCTCCAGCACAAAGGCGAGGGTATTCTGCGCCGTCGCCCTCTCCTGCCCCTCCGCGCGCAGGCGCGGCTTCGCCAGTTCCACGTACCAGTCGCAGAAGTCGTTCCAGAGGAACTGATAGAGCGCGCGCGTCGCGTCGTCCATGTCATACGTGGAGAGCGCGGCGTTCACCGTCTCGATAGTCGCGTTCAGGCGCGACAGAATCCACCGGTCGGCCACCGCAAGCTGCTCACGCGGCGGCAGTGTTCCCGTCACGGTCTCATCCAGGTTCATCAGCACGAAGCGCGAGGCGTTCCAGAGCTTGTTGCAGAAGTTGCGCGCGTCCTCGGTGCGGTGCGCGCTGAACCGGATGTCCTGGTTCTTGCCCGCCTGCTGCATCAGCGAGAAGCGGGTCGCATCCGCGCCGAACTGGTCAATCAGGTCAATCGGATCAATGCCGTTGCCCTTGCTCTTGCTCATGCGCTGGCCGTGTTCGTCCAGCACGGTCGCGTGGATATACACGTCGCGGAACGGCAGAATGGCCCGCGTCTTGCCGTCCGGTTCCAGCAGACCTTGCCACTCTTCCGTCTCGCTGGCCGGACGTTTGATAAAGTCCAGCCCGGTCATGATCATGCGCGCCACCCAGAGGTAGAGAATCTCCTGCGCGGTCGAGAGCAGATTGGTCGGATAGAAGTAGTTCAGATCCGCCGTCTCGTGCGGCCAGCCGAGCGTGGCGTGCGGCCAGAGCGCCGACGAGAACCAGGTGTCCAGCACGTCCTCGTCCTGCCACACGTTTTCGGTGCCGAGCGCGGCCACCGCCTCCTCCCGGCTGCGCGCGAAGGCGTGCCGCTTGCCGCCCGCCTCTTCCCTGCCGCCGGTCGCGTTCGGATCGTCCGTCCACCAGACCGGGATGCGATGGCCCCACCAGAGTTGGCGGCTGATGCACCAGGGCCGGATGTTCTCCATCCAGTGCAGGTAGATGGCCTTGTACCGCTCCGGGATGAAGCGGATCTTCTCCTGCTGCACGATCTCGATGGCGGGCTGCGCCAGCGCGTTCATGTCCACGAACCACTGCTCGGACAGCAGCGGCTCGATCACCTCTTTGGAACGGTCGGAGATGGGCGTCTGGATGGCGTAGTCCTCGGTCTTCTCCAGCAGCCCCAGCGCCTCCATGTCCGCCAGCACCTTTTTGCGCGCCTCGTAGCGATCCAGCCCGGCGTAGTCCGGCCCGGCAGCCTCGGTCATCCTGCCGTCCTTGCCGATGACCACGATCTGCGGCAGGTTGTGGCGCAGGCCCGCCTCGAAGTCGTTCAGGTCGTGGGCGGGCGTCACCTTCACCGCGCCGGAGCCGAACTCCGGCCTGGCGTAGTCGTCCGCAATCAGCGGGATCTCCCGATCCGTCAGGGGCAGTTTCAGCCTCTTCCCGAAGAGCGGCCGGTAGCGTTCGTCTGCGGGGTTGGCGGCCACCGCCGTATCGCCGAGCATGGTTTCCGGGCGCGTCGTCGCGATGGTCACAAAGCCGCTGCCGTCCGCGAAGGGATAGCGGAAGTGGTAGAGCTTGCCCTGCCGCGTCTCCGTCAGCACCTCGATGTCGGACACGGCGGACTGGAACTTCACGTCCCAGTTCACCACGCGCGTGCCGCGATAGATCAGGCCGCGCTCGTACCAGCTGCGGAACTCCTCCATGATGGCGTCCACATAGGAGGGATCCATGGTGAAGCGCACCCGCTCCCAGTCGTAGGAGCAGCCGAGCCGCTCGAACTGATGATAGATGCGCGTGCCGTACTGCTCCCGCCACTCCCAGCACTTCTCCACGAACTTCTCGCGGCCCAACTGCTGGCGGGTCACGCCCTCTTTTGCCAGTTCTCTTTCGACCACCGCCTGCGTCGCGATGCCCGCATGGTCGGTTCCGGGCAGGCAGAGCGTGCAGAAGCCGCGCATCCGATGCCAGCGCGTCATCGCGTCCAGGATCGTGTTGTTGAGGGCGTGGCCCATGTGCAGGCTGCCGGTGATGTTGGGCGGCGGAATGGTGATGGAGTAGGGTTCCTTGTTCGGGTCGGGTTCGGCATGGAAATAGCCGCGCTCCTTCCAGAACGCATACCATTTGTCTTCCACCGCTTTTGGTTCATAGGCTTTCGCCAGTTCCATTGTCATCTGTGTTGTCCCTCTTTCTCGCCCCCTCTCCAGGAATAGGGAGAGGGGGCCAAACTAAAAAGCCCGCGTCCTTCCCATTTCGGAAGGACGCGGGCGTGTAAAACTCGCGCGGTACCACCTTCATTCCTGCGCACGCGCCGCAATGGGCCGCGCACAGCAGGCGCTCGAACGCGCTAACGGGCGTACCCGGCGATACCTATTCAGGAAGGCAGACGCAGAATCCTGGTTCCCTGCCTCGCCTTCGTTTTCAGCATCGCGGCTCCGGGGCGACGTTCGGCGGCGCATCGGTCAGGAGGCTCCCACCTTGCCCTCCCTCTCTGGGACATAGCGCCGCGTACTCTTCCCCGGTTCACCCCCGCTCACGCAGGGAATCCTCGCCTTTCTTGCCAGGTTAGAACTACCTATAAAGATCGGTCTGAAACCGGAAAAGTTTCACTCACCGACAGGATTCTGGACAACGGGCGGAGTCACGATGGTCTTGACGACCGCCGTCGCTTGCGCATCTTGCGCGGCGGCGGCTACGGAATCCCATCCGCCCAGACGGTACATAGACTTGCCGCACACGGCGCAGTGGCCTTTCAAGTCGCGGCCACCGCGCCGGTTACATACCTGGATAGCCCCCTGCATCGGGCGGCGGCTGCGACAGTGAACGCAGTAGCCCAGCACCACGAGGTCGGCGTCAGGGGAATGGCCGTTCTGTGCGGCGTTCATGTCAACTGGCTCGCTTCGTGAGAGGCAGGCCGGTTTTGGGACTTTCCGTGACAGTATACCCCGGCGGAAGTTGATCCAGCGCGCCCTCCCCGATCTCTTTGGCGAAGAAATAGAGTCGGCGCTTGCCGCCGCGGGAGTCCGTCTCACGAGAGTGCAGATAATACGTTGTGCCGGTCTTCTTGCTTTTGACGGAATAGGGCATGGGTACTCTCCTTTTCTCGATCTTGTGCGCGCCTGTCTGAGAGAGGCGCGGCAGTCTCCGTTCTCGGTCTGTCGTCGTGTCTGGTGCCTTTCTCCTCGCCTCGCAAAGCGCTGGCGATCCCATGGTGCGGGAACCGGCGGATAACGTCTGGTGACTACTCCCCTGCCTAAAGGCACGGGGCTTCGCGGTTGCGATGGCGACGCTTTCATCCCCCGGCGTTATGGCGGAGGGCCTTCCCGCGTCGCGTTTGGTAAAGGTACGCAGAAAAGAGAGTAGGCGCAGCGCCGTTTCGGGGGCGGGGAACCCCTGCGTGCCTCCGAAGACCGACGCAAACGCGCAGAGTGAGTCGTTGTTGCCAAGCAAGCGGCCAAACTCGCAAAAACACCGGTGTCGGGGCTATAATAACATAGACTTTCCCCAAACGCAATACCCTAAATCGTGCGGACAGGCGGCTTTTTTCCACGCCCTCTTTCCCGCTTGACAACGGGCGGACAGAGTGTTAGACTGTCCCTGCAAAATACGGCCTTAGCGCCCAGGAGAGAACAGTTTGGAACCTATCGTACAGATTTCGCTCGACCTGACCAGCAAGGAAGAGGCTCTGGAAACGGCGGCCATCGCCATGCGCGCCGGAGTGGACTGGCTGGAAGCGGGAACCCCGCTCATTCTGGCCGAGGGGCTGCATGGCGTGCGCGCCCTGCGGGAAGCCTTCCCCAATACGCCCATCGTCGCCGACCTGAAGACGATGGACGGCGGGTATCTGGAGGCCGAGATGATGGCGAAGGCGGGCGCGACCCACGTCGTCGTCATGGCGCGGGCGCATCCGGCCACCATCAAGCAGGTCGTCAAGGCCGGGAAAGACTACGGCATTCAGGTGATGGGCGACAATCTGGGCTGCCCGGACATGGTCGCGGGCGCGAAGGCGTTGGAAGACCTCGGCTGCGACTATGTCATCCACCACATCGGCTATGACGAACGGCGCGACCCGGAGGTGCAGGCGCGGTATGGGGGGCGGATGCCCAGCCCGCTCGATCAGTTGGCGGCGGTCGTCCAGGCCGTCTCCGTGCCGGTGCAGGCGGTCGGCGGGCTGAGCATCGAGCAGGCCATCGCCTGCCCGAAGTACGGCGCGCCGCTCGTCGTTCTCGGCGCGCCCCTGACCGTAGACGCCGATGCATTCAAAACGGCCTCCGGCGATCTGGAAGGCGTCCTGCACGAGATCTGCCGCCGCATCCGGGAGAAGTAGCTTCTTGGCCGGGTCCAGAACGTACCCGTCTGGAGGGCCTGCGGCCAACCGACTGCGAGAATGCGGCGAAACACGCGCGAAACGATTCGCGCCGCCGCTTCTCGCGACTGCCGGACGGACTCTCTCTTCGAGGCTTGCCCATCGTATCGCACTCGCCTGCATACGAAAGAGAAGGCTTCTAAACGGATGCGTCCGCGAGGACGCTTGGCGGCGCAGCCGCCCCACAGACGGGTACTTTCAGTACCCGGCCTATAAAATCTTTCGCCGGGAACACAGGAGTTGTCAACGAATCCGTTG
>DASRGL010000172.1:0-10098 GCA_035651115.1 Chthonomonadaceae bacterium | reverse complement strand
GGTCGCGCCTGCCGCCACCGTCACGCTGCCTGGCACGGATGCCGCCGCGCTGTTGTCCGAGAGCGTCACGCTGGCCCCGCCGCTCGGCGCCGCGCTGCTCAGCGTGACCGTTCCGGTAACGGAACCGCCGCCCTGGACGCTGGACGCGCTCAGGCTCAGGCCTTGCAGAGTCGGCGCGGGCGCCTGGATGGTGAGCGCCGCCGATTTGCTCGCGCCGCTGTAGGTTGCCGTGATTGTCGCCGTCGTATTGGCAGTGACGCTGCTGGTGGAGATGGTGAAGCTGGCCGAGGTCGCGCCTGCCGCCACCGTCACGCTGCCTGGCACGGATGCCGCCGCGCTGTTGTCCGAGAGCGTCACGCTGGCCCCGCCGCTCGGCGCCGCGCTGTCCAGAGTCACCGTCCCCGTTGCGGACGCGCCGCCCTGGACGCTGGTCGGGTTGATGGTCACGGAAGCGAGCGAAGAGTGCGTCTTGGCGGACACCTCCTGCGAGTCGGCGCTGCCGTTGCTGTTGAAAGCGGTCACGACATAGTAGTAGGTAGTGCCGTTGGTCAGGCCGCTGTTGACGTAGCTGGTCGTCGTGAGGCCGGAGGCGATGACCGTATAGGGGCCGCCGCTGGTAGTCGCGCGCTTGACATTGTAACTGGTTGCGCCTGCGCTGGCCGACCATTGCAGACTGACCGAACTACTGTTTGCCGTCGCTTTCAGGTTCGTCGGGGCCGCCGGCGGCCCACCCGAAAGCGCCGCCGCCGCTTCCATCGCGCGCAGGACATTGATACGTCCGGCCCCTGCTCCCAGCGTATGCCCGGCATAGGGATAGACCGGGTCCACGTTCTCCTCGATCAGACTGCTCACCTGAGACGCCGACAACGACGGGTTCTGCGCCCACAACAGCGCCGCCTCTCCCGCCACATGCGGACACGCCATCGAAGTCCCCGCTCCATAGGCGTAGTTGAGCGACCAGGAACTCGCATACGTGGGCGTCGTCGAGAGGATATTCACTCCCGGAGCCGCCACCGATACCCAACTGCCATAGTTGGAGAACGAGGCCAGCGTGTCGCTGCCATCGCTGGCCGCCACCGAGATCACATTGGCGCAGGCCGCCGGATAGAACCTGGCGCTGCTGCTGTTGTTGCCTGCGGCCGCCACCACCACGCAGCCCTTGCTGGCGGCATACTGGACGGCCCCATCTATGGTGATCGAGTAGCTCGTGGAGCCGAAGCTCATGCTGATCACTCTGGCCCCATGATCCACCGCCCACCGGATGCCCGAGGAGACTGCCGCCGAAGTGCCGGTGGCCGTTTTATCCAACGCCTTGATGGGCATCAGCTTGGTGGCGGCGGTGTCGCTGCTGCTGGCGACCCCGTTCCAGCCGGCGATGCCTGCCACGCCCAGCCCGTTGTCAATCTGGGCGCCGATGATGCCCGCACAGTGCGTGCCGTGTCCGTTATCATCGGCGGCGGCTCCGGGCGTGGAGGTGGTGGCATCGTAGCCGAGGATGTTGCCGGAGGCGTCGCGGAGCATCTTGTTGCGCAGATCGGGATGCGTGCCGTCAATGCCGGTGTCCACGACGGCCACGATGACGGCGGTCTTGGGCTGCCAGGCGGCCCAGGCCTGGTCGGCCTGGATTTTCTTCAAGGCCCACTGGCTGGCGAAGGAGGGGTCGTTGGGGGTAGCGGTAGCATGGAGGAGGTAGTTAGGTTCGGCGTAGGCGACGCCGGGCTGCTGCCTGAGGTAGGTGAGGGCGTCCTGCACCGAGACGCCCTGGCGCAGGCGGAGGCGGTGGGCGTGGAGGACGGGTTCTTGCCCGGCGCTGTCGCCGAGGGGGGCCAGGGTTTCGAGGGCATGGCGCTCGGAGGTCTGCTGGCGAAAGCCGACCAGCACCTCCCCTGGCACGTACTCTGGCTCCTGAGCGCGCGCCCCCTGTGGCGCGCTCATCAGGGCCGCACACAGCAGCAAGCTCTTGCCGATAGCCGCCAGCCAGCGCGTACTTTGGCGATGCAGTTCAGTATGCGCATGATACATCCATGTAGTTCCTTTCCTTATTGGAGTCTCTCTTTGTGCAGAGCAAGGAACGATACAAGGCTGCCTGTATGCGCCAAACGCTGTCAGTCTTGCTGCGTTCTTTGCCTGCTTTCGCGCTCGCTGCCCTGCAACGTAAGAGGCGGGCAGGAGCGACCGGCGCGCTTCATAAGGGACTGCTGCGCTATTGCCGGATTTTGCTGCTTTCGGAACAGGGTCGGCGTGCGGGAAGGCAGTACGGACGACTCCTGCCGCTACGCCCGTTGTAATCGCAACGGCGCGAAGCGCGCCCGGAGAGAGGAAAACGGCGGCGCACCACCCACGCTCTATTTCCGAAAAGACCTTCCAAACGGTTATGCCGTTGTAGGCAGGAAAATTACCCGCGCTGTTCTGCCGGATTTTCGCGCAGAAACAGATGTGGCCGCCAGTTCGGTCAGGGAAACAGTTGCGGTCGGCGAAGGTATCTAGCGCCGTGAAGGGTGCCTTAAGGAGAGCAGAAAGGAATCGGCAGGAGGTATCGGCATCACCAGAGCGGGATTTCCGGCAACGGCATGGAGTCCGTGTCGCGACGGACGGGCATAATAGCGGCAGCCTGGGCCGCTGTTTGCCTCAGCAACCTATGCTTTTGTCTCTACGGGAGTTACTGAGCGCGAGGGGAGTGGGTGCTGTTCGCGCTCCTACAGCATTACCGCTAGTATACCTTATCTTCGGCTGTTGGCTGCCCAATCTCTACAAAAAAAGCGCCGGGCTTCAAAAAAGTTTTTTGAAGCCCGGCGCAAGGTGTAATCGGCTTTAGCGGTCGCTGTGCCGCATCGGCGCGGGGCGTATCCGCAGGAAGAGCCAGTAGGAGACGGGAGAACTGCCGTAGAGCGCGTCCAGTTCCGCAGGCTTGGCCGTGAACGTGACCGACGCGCCGACGCCCATCTGGTAGGAACGGTTTGGCGTGAAGTCGTGGACGGTTCCGAGGGTGAACTGCCCGATATCGTACCGCTTATCCATCGGCGCTAAGTTCAACTCTTCGCCGGATTTTTGGACATACTCCATGCGGGCAAACAGAGTATTCCGGTTCGCCAGGTTCAGGCTCGACTCCAGCAGAAACGAATCGGAATCCGCGCGATGGATGTTGTTGCGGCCCCAGACGAACGTGTTCGCCCAGAATCCGCCGTCCCGGCGCGGCTGAACGTACATCGCCGAGGCGGTCGTTCGGCGCACGTCTTCGCCGGGATGCAGCGCCTCCGGGCTGCGCAGGAAGCCATACGAGGCTTGCAGGCTCCAGTTCGGGCCGGGATTGTAGGTGATGCGCCCGGAATACGAGTCGAAGCGCATCGGATCGAAGTTCCAGCGCTGCTCGTCCGGCTCGCGCCCGGTGAAGATCGAGCCTTCTAGCTGCACATTGCGATGCCAGCCGCCGAGCGTCAGCACGCCGAAGGTGATATGGGAGCCGTCCTGCCAGTGATGGCCGATGGGCGCTGCCGGGTTATCCATTGCGGACAGGCGGTGCGGAAACGCGACCGGCCCCAGCGCAGGCTCGCCGGAAGGCGCGAAGTAGAGCGAAAGCCCGGACTCCTTGCCGAGCGGATGCCGATAGCGCGCCGCCAGTTCCATGAAGAAGTCGTGCGGGTGCTGCCGATCTACGAGCGGCCCGCCGCCGTAACTCTCTCCAGTCTGGAACAGCAGGGGGTAGCCGCGCGGCGTGACGGTGAGCGGCTCCAGGCTGAGCATGGCGCGGAGCATTAGTTCGTCGTTCTTGATCGGGCGTCGCGCCATCAGCATGGCCCAGTTGATCGAGTTATATTGATAGTCGCCGCGCGGCCCGTCCTGCCGGTCGTAGGCGAGGAAGGCGTTGTAGTGGGTCATCAAGGCCCAGCGGCCCGACTGCTGGTGGAGAGCGTACATAGGCGTCGCGGCAGGCTGCCAGGCCGTTCCCGATGCCTCCTGCATCTCGGAGATGCCCGCGAACGCGCCCATCATCCCGTGCATTCCGGCCATCGGCATCGGCTCCATCTTCATCTCCTGCGCCGTCAGGCCGGAGAGCCGCCCGATGCCCGCGTGCCAGCCGTCGAAGCACTGCGGACAGACGCCCTCGCCTTGCGGCCCCTTCACGGCCTGCCGCCCGCAGGGACAACTCGCCTCATACGCGCACTCGTCGCAGCCGCCATGCCCGACGCAGCAGGTAAAGCGGCCCTCTTTGACCAGCGTGCGCTTGGCATTGTTGAGCGTCTCTCGCGCCTGGCCGAGTTCCGGCGGCGCGGGCGGCTCCTCCTTGCCTTCCATCTTTTGATGCGGCGAGGCGAGCAGCGTCACCGACTTCGGAGCGATGCCGGGAAACGCGCCCTTTCCGGCCTGCCACGCGCCCAGGCACTCGCCGCAGACGCCTTTGCCCTGCGCCAGGCTGGCTCCGCACTGACAGGAGCCGTTCTCCTTTGCGCACAGATCGCAGCCCGCCGCGTTCGATCCGGGCGGCGCTTGGATGCAGCAAGCGTACCGGCCCTGCGCCGTCAGCTTCATTTTGGCCGCGTCCATCTGCTTGCGCGCAGCAGCCAGTTGCGGTTTCGCCTTTGTGGGCGGCAGTGTCTTGATAACCTCATCCTCATGCGCGGTGGCAGGCGCGACCGCCGCGCTGAGGAGACACAGGCTGGAGAGCAGCGTCCGCAGCCTTCCGGTGAAGTTTGTTCGGGTCATTCCTTATCCTCCCCGCGCCTTTGCCGCGACGACGAACGGCACGGTCTGCACTTCGCCTTTCCGCTGGAACTGAATCCAGCCTTTATAGAGGCCGGGTTTCGGAAACCGCGCCAGAAATGTCAGCGTGCCGTTGTGTCCGTTGGCCGGGGCGGACTCGTCGGGATGGCTATGCACGAAGGTCGTCGCGTCCTCATGGATGAGGATGAGATGCGCCATCGCGCCGAGCCAGGGCTGCAGGTCGGTGATGGGTTCGTTCGATTTGGCATCGCGGATCGAGAAGGTGAGCGGCATCATGCGCCCGGCGGGCAGTTTCTCGCTGTCCGTCAGCATCGCGACTTTGACGCCGCCGACCGGCTCCATCAGCGTGACCGGCTTGAGCGTTTCCGCCCCGGCAGGCGGCGTTCCGGCTACTTTGAACGGCTGCATCAGCACCTGTGAACCGGCCCCGCGCGGCGCGACATCGGCGAAGAGGCGGTAGTCGCCGCCGACCGGGAACGTGTAGCGCAGCGTGAACGTGCCGTCCGCGCCGAGGTCGGGATGCTCGTGGGCAAAGAGACGCAGGTCTTTCGTCACGATGATGAGATGCAGCTTCTGCTCATGCACCGTCTCGAACTCCGTGACGGGCTGTTTCGTCTCACGACTCCGAAGGACCAGCGCAAGTTCCGCCGGTTCGCCTGCGCGCGGCGTGGCCGGACGGCTGCGGACTTCCAGCGTGTAGGGTTTCGGCCTGGGCTTGCGGTTCTTGCCCTCGCTCGCGTCCTTGACCGGGACTTTGAACGAGGCGGTGAACGCCTTGTCGTCGGGCGGCGTGATAGTCAGGTCCAGCTGATAGTCGCCGCCGTGCGGGAAGTAGAGAACGACGCCGTAATCGCCGGGAACGCCCTCGCTGTGCGTCTTCGGTTCCTGCGGCGGCATGGCGGGCATGGCCGGCATGGTCACGCGCGCCGCGACCTTCGCCCTGACGACCGGCGGCGCTCCCTGCACCGGATCGTTCTGGCGGGTGTCCGTGACGCGGAACTCGACATCGGTCTCTTCTTCGGCAAAGAGACCCTCTTCCGGCACGCGCAGTTCGACCGCATAGGGGCCGACCTTTTGCGCCGGGTAGGGCGCAGACGTCTGCGCTCCTGCCGTGACTCCTAGCGTCAGGAACACGGCAAGCGCGTTGAAAGCATAGATTTTATGTGAAAACATGAACAGTTCCTTTCCAGGGGAAGTAGGGTTCTCTTTCTGTCTGAACTAGGATGAGAATGATTATGAGATGGACTAGGATTGGGCCATAGCGAAATCCTAGTCTATCCTTTAATCCCATAAATCACAGTTCAGACAGAGGGCGCGAGACTCAGAATCAGCCCTGGAAAGGAGGCGCGCGGGGTGGGGAAGCGGCGGCCCGTCCTTCCCTCGGCGCGGCAATGGACGCCGTTGCGGGAAGGACGGTGGCGCAAGGAGTGGCAAAATCGTAGATTAGCGTGACGGCGAGGGCCGTCGGAATCACGATCCGCACGCTCTGGGAAGGCGGAGTACGCTCGGCAGGCGCGGGAGCGGAGAGGCAGGAGCAGCCGAGGCCGCCTCTGTGGGCGGGCAGCGCGGAGGGCGCGGCATTGCAGTGGCAGGGCAGATTGCGCGCCGCACAACAGGATTTCTGCGGCGCGGCGGGCGCTGGCATCTCGTGGCAGGAGGCGCGCGCAGGTGCGCGCCCGATCAGGGCGCACAGGGCCATCGCCAGCCACAAGACCAGTATGTATCTGCTCCGTCGTCTGCTTTGCATCGTCAAGAGTTTCGGCCTTCCCGCCGCCTGGCTACAGTCTTAAAACGAAATCGGGGCGAGTTTCGTTCCCGTCCTCTTAACGGTGCAGCGTGACGGGCTTGCCGGTCCGGGCCGATTCGATAGCGGCTTCGGCGATGCGGACGGCCTCCATGCCGTCTTGCGGTGTGATGCTCGGCGTCACGCCCTGCTCCAGGCAGTCGAGGAAGTGCTGCAGTTCGGCCTGATAAGGGTTCATTGCCGTCGGGCTTTCGGGAACGGCGACGCCCGCGCGCGGCCCGTCGCCGCCCGCCAGGGCCATGCGGAACGGCACGCCCGTCGGCTGGTTGGCGTTGTACTCCAGCAGGCCCGCGTCGCCCGCGATCTCGACCGTCACTTTGAACCCGCCCGGATCGGCCCAGGTTCCCTCGACATGGCCGATAGCCCCGCTCTGGAACCGCAGCGTCACGAGCGCATAGTCGAAGGCGGGCAGGTTTGTATCGAGCAGCGCCCGCGCATAGACCCGCTCCACGTCCCCGAACGTCCAGCGCAGCCAGTCGAAGTCGTGGATGATCAGGTCGAGGATGCAGCCGCCGCTCATCTCGAAGCTGCCGTACCAGTCGTTCCAGGCGCGCGGCATCGGGCCGCCGCGCCGGGTGCGGATCGCCGCCGGTTGCCCGACCGCGCCCGCCTCGACCTGCCGCTTTGCCAGGGCGAACTCCGGGAAGAAGCGCACGACATGCGCGACGAACAGCGGGATGTCGGCCAGTTCGCACGCCGCGATCATCTTCTCGCAGTCGGCCACCGAGCGGCCCATCGGCTTCTCGGTGGAGATGCCGCGCAGTCCCAACTCTCCGGCCCGCGCCGCCGCCCGGCAGACATAGTCCACGTGGTAGGGCGTCGGGCAGCTGACATCCACGACATCGGGATGCGTCTCGTCCAGCATCTTGTCGAAATCCGTGAACGGCTTCGCGCCGTGCTTCTCGGCCAGCGCCTGCGCCGCTTCCGGGCGAATATCCATCACGCCGACCAGTTCCGCATTGGCGATATTGCCGTAGCAGCCCGCGTGCATTCCGGCCATGCCGCCCGCTCCCACCAGCGCCACTCGCAACATGATCTCTCCTCCCTCTATCGTTAGCCCTTGCCCGCCTCTTCCTGGCGCAAGGTCGGTACTCTGCTTTCACGAGCAGGTTCGTCGGAACGCGCAGGGTTTCCTGCCGGGTTCTAACGCCGAGAGAGATGATTTTCCGCTTCGGTTCACCCTCACCCCCGGCCCCTCTCCCTTGACCGCCGGACGATAAAGCCTGTCCGTGCTAGGGAGAGGGGAGCGAAGGCGGAAGCGGGTATGCGCCTTTGTCATCCTGAGCGCAGCGAAGGGACTGACTCTTGTCATCCTGAGCGCAGCGAAGGGTCTCTGTTTTGAGATTCTTCGCTGCGCTCGGGGTGACAGAGAGACGCACAGATGGATGTTTCGCTCCCTTCTCCCTTTGAGGGAGAAGGGCCGGGGATGAGGGTGAACTCTACTTATGGTGCGGCTCTTTGTAGACCTCGATGGCCGCCTTGTAGACGTCGCGGGTGAGCGCAGCGACGCGCAGCCAGGAGAAACGTTCGGCGTATTTCTTGGCGGCGGACGCCAGTTGCTCCCGGCGGGCCGGGTCATCGAGCAGCGCCAACAGCTTCTCTCGGTAGTCGCCTGCGTCCCCGACGCGGAACAGCAGCAGGCAGTCTATGCGCTCGGAGATCTCGCGGAAGCAGTCCAGGTCGGAGGCGATAATGGGCCTGCCGTGCGTGAGCGGGATCGTGACCGAGTAGGAACCGGTCGCCTCCGTGTGCGGAACCAGCACGATCTCGCTCGCCGCCATCGCCTCGGCCACCTCGGTATCGTCCAGAAAGCCGGTCATCACGACCCGCTCCGACAGACCGGACTGCGCGATTCGCTCTCTCAGCTGCGCGGCATACGGCTCCATGTCGGCGTTGCGCGGCCCGCCCGCGATCACGAAGGCCACATCTTCCGGCAGCGACGGCAGGATGTCCAGCGTCAGCTCGTAGCCCTTGTTGAAGCTGACGTATCCGAAGAGAGTGATGAGGCGGCGGCCTGCCAGCCCGAACTTCTCCCGGAACGCCTGCCCGCCCGTCGGCGCGGGCAGGGGCGCGGGGATGCCGGTCGGCACGACGTAGACGAAACCGGGCTTGGCCCCGCGCGCGATCAGTTCCTTACGCGCCGCCGTCGTATGCACGATGGTCAGCGCCGTCATAAACGGCGCGATCTCCACGCTCTCGCGGTAGCCTTTGTTGCGCACGAGCATCTGCTTCGCCAGCCACTTGTGCGGGCGGCGTTCCGTCTTCAGGCGCAGCATCTCGGCCAGCGTATAGGTCGTATGCGCGGTCAGGACGACCGGCTTCTGGATCAGGTAGCGCATCTCCCAGAAGGCGGAGGCTTTCGGCAGGATGCCGCCCCAGAAGCTATGCTCGTGCTGGATATGCACGACATCCACATCCGGCGCGTTGAGGCGTGCGGCCTGTTCGCGATAGTGCGCGGTCGGCTGCCTGCCCTCCGTGATGGGAACGACGACGACCTCCAGATCGGGCAGCGTCTTCAATCCCTCGATCAGCGCGCGCGTGTAGGCGGCGATGCCGCACCGCTCGCCCACCGTCGTCAACATCGCGACTTTCATGCCCGATTCACCTTATCAGCTTCGCCGCGCGCAACTGCCGCTTGACGGCCACGCCGAGATAGAGGAGTTCGTTCTTGATCAGGCCCATCCATGAGACGCCGCGCGCGGCCCACTGCGTCGGCAGGCCCGCCGTCTTCCGGTAGTAGATGGCCTGGCTTTTGAACATGCGGGCGGTCATGGCGCGGCTCTGCTGGCGGGCGCTGCCCATCCAGTGATGCACCACGCGCGACTGCGGCACGTAGTAGACCTTCCAACCCGCCCGCCGGATGCGCCAGCACCACTCGATCTCCTCGTAGTACATGAAAAAGTCCGGGTCGAACATGCCAACCTGCTCCATGACGGAGCGCCGCACCAGCAGGCACGCCCCGGAGACCTGATCCACCTCGCAGAGCGCGTCGAAGTCCTCCCGCCCATACTCCAGGACGCCATCGAAAGCGGCCCGGTTGAATCGCCGCAGGCCGGAGACCGCCAGGAACTCGCGCCAGGGCGTGGGGAAGCGCCGCCCGTTGTGCTGCAGGGAGCCGTCGGAGTTGAGCAGTTTGGGGCCGCAGGCTCCGGCATCGGGGTGTGCGTCCATGAACCGGACCAGCGCGGTCAGTGAGCCGGGTTCGGCCTCGGTATCGGGATTGAGGGCCAGGACGTAGCGGCCGGTGCTGAGCGCAAACGCCTGGTTGTTCGCCCGTGCAAAGCCGGGGTTGTCCGTGTTGGCGAGCAGGCGCACATCGGGAAACTCGGAGGCGACCATCCCCGCGCTGTCGTCCGGCGAGTGGTTGTCCACCACGAACGTCTCGACGGTCAGCCCTGCGGTGGCGGCAGGCAGGGCGCGCAGGCAGTCCCGCAGCATCTCGCGCGTATTATAGCTGACGATGACGATGGAGAGGTCCATACCCTATTATACGCCGACGCTCAGGCCGCGCGTCTCAGTTCCTCTCGCTCCTCTGTCTGTTCCTGCTGCATTTTAAGGAAAAAGCGGACGGCGCG
>DASRGL010000171.1:0-12799 GCA_035651115.1 Chthonomonadaceae bacterium | reverse complement strand
TGTGCCGGATGCGCTGCGCGGGCGCGTGATGGCGGTCTACTCGCTCGTGTTCAACGGCCTCTTTCCGATAGGCGGCCTCGCCATCGGCTTCCTCGCCCAGCATCTCAGCGCGGCCACCGCCATCCGCATCAACGCGACGCTCTGCCTTCTCATCTGCCTCGCGCTGCTGGCCTGGAGCCTGGCCGAACGGCGCGCGCTGGAACGCACCCTCGCCAGCGCCAGATAGAACCACCCGCTGCGCTAGAGGCACGGAGACACGGAGGAGTCACGGAGAAAAGCCAAGAGAAGAAAGAATCCACCAAGCGCACGAAGGCATACGAAGAAGGCTCATCCAGCCTAACCTTCGGTCTTTCCTCCTGTTTTGCTCCGTGTCTCCGTGCCTCTAGCGCAGCGGGTGGTTCTACTGCTGCTGTTCGCGATAGTAGACGATGAGGTCGGTGAACTGAAGAGCGGATTCGTGGCCGAGGTCGAGGAGGCGCGCGGTCACCTGCCCGCGATGATAGGCCGAGTGCGTGAGGACGTGCTGCATCATCTGCCAGAGAGGAAACTGGTACGGTTCCCCGGTCGTTCGGGTGAAGTGAACGACGCGGTTCAGGGCTTCCTCGTCCTCCAGTGTGGCGAAAAAGCCCCAGAAGCGGGCGCGCTCCGCGCCGAACGCCATCCGCAGAGCGAGCGGAGTCGGATACTCCTCCGGGTCGAGCATAGCCGTAGGGGAATGGCCTTCCCAGCGCGTGCGCCAGATCGCCAGCGCCGCGACGATATGCGTCGTGACCGTCTGGATTTCACGGACGCGCGCATCCTCGGCATGGCGCAGGTCGGCCTCTTCTCCGAAGGCTTGATAGAGCATGGCAAGCAGACGGTCGTTGGCCCAGTCGTCGTACTCATAAAGTTGGCGAAAGTCTTCGCGGCTTCTCATAGTGTCGTTGGCTCCCTCTTGAGTCTTGTTTCTGCCGGACAGATCATAGCGGTGTCGTCCGGTTTGCCGGGCGTCCGATAGGCAGAACGATACGGAACGTCGTTCCTTCGCCTGGCTCACTGTCGAGTTCCAGCGTGCCGTTGTGCAGTTCCACATAGCGGCTTACCAGCGGCAGGCCGACCTCCCACCCCTCGAAACCGCGCGCCGGGGAGTTCTCCAGAAGCGGAAACGGGTCGCTCATGTTGGCGATGGCCTCCGGCGGCAGGTGCAGCGCCGTATCGTGCGTGAAGATGGTCAGCGTGGTCTCCTCGCGCACGGCATGAAGCGTCACCTGTCCATCGGCGGGGGTCGCCCGCAGCGCGCTCGACAGCAGATGATAGAGGATATGGCGGAGGATATTCTCGTCGGCCTCGATCATGCCCAGGTCCTCGCTCAGTTCTATCGAGAAGCCGACGCCTTTGCGGTTGGCAAGCGGAAGCAGAATCTCGTAGATGTTACGCAGCAGGGGCGTGATGGCGAGCGGGCGCATCTGCAGGGTCAGCTTGCCTGCCCGGATGCGCAGCAGGTCGAGCAGATTATTGACGACTTCGAGCAGATTCTGCGCCGAGTTTTCGATGTGGCTGATCGCCGTGCGCTGCTCCGGGGTCAGTTCGCCGTAGGTCTCTTCAAGCAGCAACTCCGCAAAGCCCAGCACCGCCGTCAGCGGCGTGCGCAGTTCATGGGAGGCGTTGGCGAGGAAGCGGTTGGCAAGGTGCTGCGAGACCGTCGTCTCTTCCCGATGCGAGGCGACCTGCTGTTCCAGTTGGCCGATGCGCCGGTCGGCAATGGCGGCGAGCAGGGCGGCGAACAGCCCTTCGCTGCGCGCCAGCGATTCGGCAGCGACGCCGCGCAGCGCCAGCGCCTGAAGGGCGTGCGTGCAGAGCGTCTCGACCAGGAGGCGAATATCGGTCCAGGCGACGGGCAGCGTGCGCCAGTTTTCCGCGCACGCCTCGAGCGGCGGGCGCAGATTTCCGGCTCCGGCCTCCGGCGCAACGAGAGCGGGAGCCGAATCGGCAGGTTCCGGAGTGGTCGCGGCGCTGTCCGGCGGGGCCGTGACCAGGAAAAACCCGCCGTTCTGATGGTAGTCGGCAAGGAGCGCGAGCGTGGCGGCGGCGCAGTTGGTCGCCGCGCCCTTGCGCGCAAGCAGAGTTTTTTCCACGTGCCAGAGACGGGCCTGCGCCTCCTGCTGCCAGTCGCGCAGAATGGCAGCCTTCTCGCCGCGTACTGCCCGTGCTGTCTCTCTGCTTCGTACCATCTGCGGACACGCTTCCTTCCCGTGTCAGGAGTACCCAGGCATCTACGCCCCGTCGAATGCGCTGTCGCTACCGACCAGGCTCCCGTTCTCTGTCCTCTACGGGCCTCACTTCCCCGCTCGTTTGTTCAGTTTTTGCAGCACGAACGGGGTCAGATCATTCGTGGAATAGACCAGCGCATTGGCGTCGAAGACGTTGGCGAAGCCCTTCTCCTTTGCCACCTGCGCCACCACGCCCCGCAACTGCTGTAGCTGCTCCCGGCGGAACGCGGCGGCCCGGTCGCTCTGCTGCAAGCGCGCCGCCTCCTGGATGCCCGGCATCACCTGCGCCAGCGCCCGCTGCTGCTCGATCAACTCCTGCAGGCGGGCCGTCTGCGCCGGATTCAGCGGCTTGGTCACCTGCAGCGTCTGCAGCTCGGCGGCGCGCTGCTCGGAGAGCGCCTTGAGCGCATTGAGCCGGGCCTGCTGCGCCATATCCGGTTTCTCCTTGCCCACCAGGTCTACATACTCCAGCCGTTCGTTGCGATCCAGAAAGGGAGCGGCCTGTATCGCGTTGAGGCGGCCTTCGATGTCCATGCCGATCTCGATCAGCTTCTCCTGAAGCGCCTGCGGCCCGCCCGACGCCGTATAGAGCCGATCCATATCCACGACCGCCATCGCCAGGCTGCTCGGAGCGGCCTTGCCCTCCTCAGCGGGTTTCTCGTTCTGTCCGGCATGGCCCGCCAGCGCGCCGACGCCGATCAGCATTGCCAGCCCCAGCACGCCCAGCGGGGCCAGAAATCGCAGTGACACAGGCCCTTCTCCTTTTCAAAAACGCTGTGAATCAGGAAGCGGGCGGCAGCACGCGCACGCGCCGCCCCTCCAGGCGCAGGCGGCCCTGCGCAAAAAGCTGCACGGCCCGCACGTAGGCGCGATGTTCTTCCGGCAGCACGCGCGCCGCCAGCGTCTCCGGCGTATCCTCCTCGAGGACGGGAACGGCGGTCTGCACGATGATCGGGCCGGTGTCGTACTGCTCATCCACAAAATGCACGGTGCAGCCGGACACCTTCATACCGCTCTCAAGGACGGCGCGATGCACGTGTTCGCCATACATGCCCTGCCCGCCGAAAAGCGGCAGCAGCGCGGCATGGACGTTCATGATGCGCCCGCGATAGGCTTCGATCACGGGCAGGGGCAGTTTGCGCATGTATCCGGCCAGGCAGATCAGGCCGACGTTCCGGCGCTGCAAGGCGCGCAGGAGCGCGTCGGCGTAACCGGCCTCATCGTCCTCATATTTGCGCGGGGAGAGGACGACCGCATCCACTCCGGCTTCGCGCGCCCGTTCCATCGCGGGCGCGTCCGCCCGCGTGCCGATGACGACCGCGATACGCCCCGGTATCTGGCCGGAAGCGCAGGCGGCGAGCAGCGCGCCCAGGTTCGTGCCGCGCCCCTTGCCGGAGACCAGCACCGCGATCTGAAGCGGCGCGGCAGATGCGCCCTCCCTCTGAGATACCGTCGCCTGCTCGCTCTGCTGAACTATGGACACCTTGCGCCTGTTCCCCTTTTTCCGCCCGTGCCGCAGCATCCGCCGATCCGCGATGCCTTCCCGAATGCAAACGCGCGCGGGCCATCGTCGTATAACCTTTGGACAGAGGCAGTCCCATCTCCTTCCCCGAACACCCGCTTGCGGTATACTATGCAATACGCCCGTCCGTGCGTTTCTCGTCAAGAGATACGCAGGCGCGCGAGATAGGTTCAGGACGATGCAGGAATTTCAGAGCGGCTCTCCTTCTACGACGACAAAAACGGCTCTTTTGCCATTTCTTTTCACTTTGCTGATCGTAGCCGTCAGTTGTGGCCGGGCGATCAACCGGGCGGCGGAGCGGCGTATCCGCGACGCGCTGCCGGACACGCTGGGGCCTGCGCGCCAGTACCGCGTGCATGTGGACAATGCGCCGGATCGCACGCTGCGCGGCCGCCTGGCGAACGTCACCATAGACGGCGACGACGTACAGCTTGCCAACGGCCTGGTAGTGGACCGACTGCACCTGGACCTGAAGGGCGTGGAGGTGGATACGGAGCGCGGGCAGTTGCGGCGGATTCAGGAGGCCCGCTTTGTGGCGGCGGTCGGTACGGCCAGCCTGGATCAGTATTTTGCGGGCGAAGCCCCGGAGGGCGAGACGTTCCGCAAGGTGCGCCTGACGCTGGAGGAGAATCGGGTGACGATCCAGGGAGAGCGCGTCGTCTTAGGGCTGGGCGTGCCGTTCCAGCTTACCGGACCGGTGCGCCTCGCCGGGCCGACGCGCATCGAGATAGACCCGACACGCCTGACCGTCATCGGCATTCCTCTGACCGGCGTGCCGCTGCGCTTCCTGAAGAGCCGCTTCGAGAGCGCCATAGACCTCTCGACGCTCCCCTTCCCCATCCAGTTGACGGAGGTGCGGACGGCAGAGGGCTGGCTGACCCTCACGGGCAGCGCCGATACAGAGGCGCTGCTGCGCCGTTCGGCGGAGCGCGCGCCATGACCGATTCCGCCCCGGAGCCGCCCGCGCCGACGGCTCCTGCCGATCCCTACACCGAATGGGAGCCGACGCTGGCGGAGATCGCGGCGGCCGGCGGCACAACGCTGCTGCTCGGCGGAACCGATGTCGGCAAGACCACCTTTACCCGCCTGCTCGTCAATCGAATCACGGAGACAGGGCAGCAGGCCGCACTGCTGGATGCCGACCTGGGGCAGTCCGAGATCGGCCCGCCCGCGTGCCTCGGCCTGGCGTTTGCGGAGCGGCCCGTTCTCGCCCTCTCCGACCTGTCCCCGCACGCGCTGGCCTTTGTCGGCAGCGTCTCCCCGCCCGGCCACTTTCTGGAGTATGTCGCGGGCGTGCGCCGCCTCGCCGACATCGCCGCCGCCGAACTCGGCAGCCGCGCCGCATCCTCCGAACCTCACCCTCTCTTGCTGGTAGACACGAGCGGCTATCTGCACGGCGGCGCGGCCCAGCGCCTCGACCGGGCGCTGTTCGACCTGCTCGCGCCCGCGCACGTGGTCGCCTTGCAGCGCCAGGACGAACTGGAGCCGATCCTGCACTCCCTGCGCCGCCGCGAAGGCTGCCGTATCCACACGCCGCCGATCCCGGCGGTCATTCGCAAGAAGCCGCCTAGCTTTCGCGCGCAGCGCCGGGCCATGCGCTTCGCCGCCTACTTCGAGGGAGCCGCGCTGCACACCTACTCGTTCGACGAGGTCGCTCTGGTCGGCACCTGGATGGGCAGCGGAACGCCCCTCGCGGCGCACCTGCTCAAGTTCCTCAACCAGACGTTCGGGCCGCGCCTGCGCGTCTACTATGCGGAGATGGCTGGGCGTCATCTGGGGATGATGGTGAGCCAGCCCCTTGCCGCCGGTTCGCCAGGCATGGGGTTGGCGCAGGAGCAGTTGAAAGCGCAGGCGGTCTCTGTCACCGTCGCGCCGCGCCTGCGGCATCTGCTGCTGGGCCTGGAAGGAGGCAACGGCAAACTGCTGGGATTGGGGCTGCTGGAAGCCCTGGATTTCCGCCGCCGCACGCTGGGCGTTCTGACGCCCGTGCGCGCTCCGGGTGCGGCCCGCGTGCTGCACTTCGGCAGCCTGCGCCTGACGCCGGAGGGCGCCGAGATCGGCACGCTCAGACCGGGGGAGTTGTAGGGTCGTGCGGTTCGTCTTCGGATGGGCAGCCCGCAGAGGACGGCTCGCGGCTGCGCAGGCAGCGCAGCAGCGCGAGGGGATGCAGTTGCAGCGAGACGCTCTCCCGAAACACCGCCTGCGGCTGCGCGCCCCACCGCCGTTTCCAGCGCGTCGTATTCTCCAGGAAATTGATCCGGCGTATCCCTCTGGCGATTCCGTTCTTGATGGCCTCGGCGGTAAGAATGGTGATGGGGCTGTAGTCGTACCAGGCCGGATCGAAGCCGGAATAGTAGAAGAGGAGGGTGTCGGCGTTTGCCAGCAGCGCGAGCGCGGCGATGGTCTGCCCCATCACTTCCAGCGTCAGCAGAGACGCCATGCCCTGCGCCGCCAGGCGCGGCATCACCGCCTTCAAAAAGTCGCGATGCACGGCATCCGGCAGATGATCGGTATGCCGGGGGCCGCGCGCGCTGCGCGCCCGCTGATGGTGCTTCTCCACCAGCAGGTCTACGGCGCACGCGACCTCTGCCGGTTCGGTCGCTTCGCGGATGCGCCAGGCATGACCGTGCCGTGTCAGCAGACGGGGATAGTAGGCCAGGTTATCGCGCATGGATTTACTGAGGGTAACGCGAAACGTCTCCCAAGTCGCCGGGAGCGTGCGCAGCAGCAGAGCGATGTCGCGCTCCCGGCAGAGCAGGGCTGACCGGCGCGGGCGGGCCAGCGCGCCCGCGCCAGTCTCCGCGGGGAGCAGCGGATAGCGCAGATTGACCAGATCCCAGCGCGAATGGAAGCGAAGACGCGCCAGGCAGACCCGGATCGCGCGCAGGGCAGCCTCTTCGCAGCCCGCCCGCAGCAACAGGATCGGCTCCTCGGTCAAACCTTCGCCGCGTCCGAGGTCGCCGAGCAGGCGCAGGTCGCGGCGCTGCCATCGCGTTGGCGTCCGAATCGGATAGTAGAACGGGGCCAGCCCGATGAGACCGCCCGCCTGCGAGGTGACCGTGAGCAGCAGCAGGCGATGGGTCTGCTTCCCTTCCGGCGAACCGGCGAGGAAATGGCGTTGCCATTCGGAGACCCACTCCCAACTGGCAAACGGGGTCGGGTAGGAGCAGGAGGCGAACAGTTCGCGCCACGCCTTCTCCAGCAGGCAGAATTCGGCAGAGGACACCGGCACAGGATAGCATTTTGCGTCGGCTTGTCCCGCAGCGGGCCTATTCAGCAGGCAGGCGGCCATAGCAGGCGTGTTCGCAGCCGCCGCATGAGCCAGGTATGGCAGTAAGGACGCTTTCAAGGATAGCTCTCGCTTCCCTATGCGCGGCGTGGTGTCTGCGCCGGGCCAGCGAAAAACAGCGAACGATCAAAGAGGGGTCGCGCGGGGGTCGAACGGGGTCGCAGCGCGGGGCGTGCGCTATGCGTGTAAGCGATTTTTGGGCAGGGATTCGTTCCCTTGCGATAGGATCCGAATGCTGAGGATTGAACCTTCATGAGAGTTCAGGCTTGTAAGTATCTGGGGCCGCCTCCGGATAGAGCATGGCCGGTCGGCGTCGTGCAAATAGGCTGGTGGTTCGCGGCGCGATAAGCAGTGCGTATCCCTGCTCTGACTGACTATGTGCGCAGGGGAAGATGCCTCCGCTCTGCCGGAGGGAATCTGGCTTGACAAGCTCTCTGCGGCGCGGTACAATTCGGCAGACAGAATTCGGGGGTGGCCTCCTCTCTATGTTACAATCCCTGTCCATTCGCAACTTCGCCATCATTGACCGGCTCGACCTGGAGTTCGGCGCGGGCTTTCAGGTGATGACCGGGGAGACGGGCGCGGGCAAATCCATCATCATTGACGCGCTCAATCTCATTCTCGGCGGACGCGCCGGGACGGAGATGGTGCGCGGCGGCGCGGAGCGCGCCGTCATTGACGCCGTGTTCGCCATTCGCGGCTCGGACGAGGTGCAGCGGATCGTGCAGGAGATGGGATTCGAGTTGGAAGACGACCAGCTATTTCTCTCCCGCGAGGTCGCCGCCAACGGCAAATCGTCCTGCCGCATCATGGGCCGTCCGGCGACGGTTGCGCAGTTGAAGGAGATCGGCGACTGGCTGGTAGACCTGCACGGGCAGCATGAGCATCAATCGCTGCTGGCCGTGTCGCGCCATCTGGATATTCTGGACGAGTGGGGCGGCAAAGCCCTTCAATCGCTGCGCGCCGAGGTCGCCGAAGCCTACCACCACTTGCAGCGCCTCCGCCGCGAAAAAGAGAGTCTGGAGACGGACGCTCGCGAGCGCGCCCACCTGCTCGACCTGTATGCGTTCCAGGTCAAGGAGATCAGCGACGCGAAGCTGCAAGCCGGGGAAGAGGAGGAGCTACAGGCCGATCATCGGCGGCTCGCCAACGCGCAGAAGCTGGCGGAATCGGCGGCGGGCGCGGCGGAAGCCCTCGGCGGCGGGGACAGCAGCGGCGCGCTCGAAGCCCTGGCGGTCGCCGTGCGCGTGCTGGAAGAGGCGGCGTCTCTGGACGATACGCTGGCCCCCATCCTCGAATCGGTGCGCTCGGCGAGCTACGAACTGACCGAGGCGGAGCGCGACCTGACCCGCTATCAGGACGCCATCGAGTTCAACCCGGAGCGGCTCGCGCAGATCGAAGAGCGACTGGAACTTCTCCGCACGCTCAAGCGCAAATACGGCGACAGCGTCGAGGAGATTCTGCGCTACGGCGAGGAGACCGCCGCGAAGCTGGAAACCCTCTCCCACAGCGAGGAGCGCGGCGCGCAACTGGGAGCCGAGATCGCCGCCGCCGAGAAGCGCCTGAACGACCTCTGCGCCCGCCTGAGCCAGCAGCGCCACAAAGCCGGGGCCGAATTCCAGAAGATCACCCTCGCGGAACTGCGCGACCTGGCGATGGAGAAGGCCCGGTTTGAAGTCCACATCGAAGCGGGCGAGCCGACCGCCAAAGGAACCGACCGGGTCGAATTTCTCATCGCGACGAACCCCGGCGAACCGCTCCGTCCCCTGGCGAAAGTCGCCTCCGGCGGCGAGATCTCCCGCGTGATGCTGGCGATCAAGTCGGCGATGGCGCGGCAGGAGCCGCTGCCCACGATGGTCTTCGACGAGATAGATGTCGGCGTCGGGGGCCGCACGGCCAGCGTCATCGCGGACAAACTCGCCGCGCTCTCCCGCGCGGCGCAGGTTCTCTGCATCACCCACCTGGCCCCGCTTGCCAGTCGCGGCGACCGGCATTTTTCCATCGAGAAGCGCGTGCAGGGCAACCGCACCACCGTCGTCGTCACGCCCCTGACCCCGGAAGAGCGCGTCACGGAACTCGCCCGCATGATCGGCGGGACCGAGGTCACGGAGACCGTCCTGCAGCACGCCCGCGAGATGCTGCATGTCGCCTGAAACACGGCAAGAGGGAGAGTCCCATTTTGGGTACGCTTTCTCCCCGGCGACGGCGGCGTAACGCCAGTTCATCCCAGAGACAGGATCACCACAGACGTGCAACTCAAAAAACTGCAACTCCTCGGCTTCAAGACCTTCGCAGACAAGACCGAAATCGAGATCGACTCCGGCCTGACCGCCATCGTCGGGCCGAACGGCAGCGGCAAGTCCAATATCGTGGATGCGCTGCTCTGGGTGCTGGGCGAGCAGAATCCCCGCCTGCTGCGCGGCACGACCTCGCAAGACGTCATCTTCTCCGGGACGGACAGGCGCAAGCCGCTCGGCATGGCCGAAGTCCGCCTGACGATAGACAACAGCGACGGCACGCTCCCCATCGAGTTCTCCGAAGTCACCATTACGCGGCGCGTCTACCGATCGGGAGAGAGCCAGTACCTTCTCAACGGCTCGGCGTGCCGCCTCAAGGACATCGTCGAACTGTTCCTGGACACGGGCGTGGGCAAGGGCGCGTATGCCTTCGTCAGCCAGAGCGAGATAGACGCGGTGCTGTCGGCGCGGCCCGAAGACCGGCGGGAACTGTTCGAGGAGGCGGCGGGCATCAAGAAGTACCGGTTCAAGAAGAAGGAGGCGCTGCGCAAACTCGAATCGGCGGAGGCCAACCTGACCCGCGTGCGGGACATCCTGCACGAGTTGGAGGGCCAGCGCGAACCGATGGAGCGGCAGGCGTTGACAGCGCGGCGCTACCTGCTGCTGCAGGAGCGGCTGCATGAGATCGAGGTCGGGATGCTGGTCGCCGAACTCAAGAAGGCCGACTACGAACTCTACGCCGGGCAGCAGGAGCGGGAGGACGATCAGGCCAGCCTGCTCAAGTTCGATGCGGAACTGGCCCGCCTGGAGCGCGCGGCGGAGAACGTCGGGGAGCGGCTCGCGCAGATCGAGAGCGAGATGGAGTCGGCGCGGCTGACGCAGCAGAACGCGCTGTCGGCGGTCGAGCGCACCGAGAGCCAGTTGGCCTTGATGACCGAGCGCAGCCAGACGGCGCAGAGGAGCCAGGCGCAGTTGGCCGAGGAGTTGGCCGACATCGCCGCCCGCGCCGAGCGACTGGCGGGCGACATCGAGACCGACCGCGCCGAACTGGCGGCAGCCGAAACAGAAGAGGCCGCGCGCCGGGAGGAGTGGGCCGCGCAGAGGGCCGCGCTGGAAGAGTTGGAAGCGGCGGTACTGGAGTCGGTGCGGCAGGCGGAGGCGCGGCAGAGCGAGCGGATGCGGATGGCGCAGGAGCGCGCCGGGCGGGAGGCGGCGTTTCTGGCGGCGCAGGAGCGATTAGCGGAGGCGCAGGCCCGCGCCGAACGCTTGGAACGAGAGGCGGAGGCGCTGACCGCCGCCTTGCAGGAGACGCAGGCACGGGAGGAGGCAGCGCTGGCGACGCGCGAGGAGCGCGCCCAACAACGCGAGGAACTGACCCGCGCGCTGGCCGAGGTTGCGCAGAGACAGCAGCAGACCCAGAGCGAGCAGGCTGCGACGCGCACGGCCCTGGATACGGCGCGGCGCACGCTGGCCGAGCAGTCGGCGCGGCTCGCCACGCTGACCGAGTTGCAGCAGAACCACGAGGGCTTCTATCAGGGCGTGCGTGCGGTGCTGAACGCGCAGAAGCAGGGCAAGCTGAACGGGCATTATGTCCCCGTTGTAGACCTGCTGACCGTGCCGGAGCCGTACCGCGTCGCCATCGAGGTCGCGCTGGGCGGCAGCTTGCAGGACATCGTGACGGAGACGGAGGCGGAGGCGAAGGCGGGCATCGAGTGGCTGAAGCAGAACCGGGCGGGCCGCGCGACGTTCCTGGCCCTTCCGCTCTTGCGCCCCGGGCAGAGATTAGAACCACCCGCTGCGCTAGAGGCACAGAGACATAGAGGAAAAGCAAAAGAGGAGAAAACGGATACCCGATACTCGACACCCGACACCCGGAATGCGATGGATCTGGTGCGTTTTGCGCCGCAGTATACGCCGGTCGCGCAGTTGTTGTTGGGGCGGGCGCTGGTCGTGCCGGATATGGATACGGCGATCGCGGTGTCGCGGCAGGTAAGCGGGTGGAGCAAGATCGTCACTTTGGAGGGCGAACTGCTGACTCCGGGCGGCGCGCTGACAGGCGGCTCCTTGCAGGGGCGCGGGGCGCATCTGGTCGGGCGCAAGGGCGAGATGGACGATCTGAAGGCCGCTCTGCCACAGACCAAGGCGGAGGTCGAGCGATTGACCGCGCTGGTGGAGGGGAACACTCGGGCCTTGCAGGAGTTGGAGGCGGAGCGGAACGAGTTGGCGCGGCAGGAGGCCGAGACACAGGCCGAACTCGCTGCCGCCGAGAGCGCCCGCAGCGCCGCCGAGCGGGAACGTGCGCGGCTGAACCAGGATAAGAGAGGGCAGGAGGCGGCACAGACGGCGCTGGCCGGGCAGATCGCGGCGCTGGCGGCGGAGGTCGAGCGGCTGACGGCGGCGCTGGAGGCGGATCGCGCGGAGAACGACAACGCGGACGATGCGCTGGCCGCCCTGAATGAGGAGACGCGCGCCCTGGCCGAGCGGCGCGACGCCTGTCGCGCCCGCGCCGTCGCGCTGGAAGTGGAGGTCAGCCGCCTGCGGGAGAAGCGGGAGGGACTGTCGCGCGCCCTCGCCACCGACCGGGCGACGCTGTCCGCGCTGCATCAGCAGCAGCTTCAGAAGAGCGCGCAGAGAGACGCCGCCGTGACAGAGGGAACGGACTCCGCCGCCGAGCGAGAGCGGCTGGTGGTTCAGTTGGAGGGAGCGCGGCAGCATCTGGCGGAAGCGGAGGCGGAGTTCGCGCAGTGGCGGGAGCGGCGGCAGACGCTCTTAACCGAGAGTTTCGAGACGAACAGCGCCATCAAGGAGACGACCGAGCGGCGGGGCGCGGTCACGAAGAACCTGCACGACACGGAACTGCGGATGGCCCGCCTGGAAGTCCAGATCGCGCAGGCGACGGAGCGGCTTCAGGACGAGTACGGTATCTCCCGCGAGGAGGCGCTGGCCCGCCCGGATGAGGTCGAGATAGACAAGAACACGGCGATGGAGGTCAGTCGGCTGCGGCGGGAACTGCGCGGTATGGGACAGGTGAACACCGGCGCGGTGGAGGAGTACGAGCGGCTGACTGAAAGATATGAGTTTCTGTCCGCGCAGCAGACGGATTTAGAGAAGAGCCGGGAGGCGCTGCTTGCCACCATCGCGGAGATAGACGAAAGCACGCGCGGTGTCTTTATGGAGACGTTCGATGCCGTGCGGGTCGAGTTCGACCGGCTGTTCACGCGGCTGTTCGAGGGAGGCAGCACGAAGCTGCTTTTGACCGACCCGGACGACCTTTTGGAGACGGGCATCGAGGTGATCGCGCAGCCGCCGGGCAAGAGGCCGCAGAGTCTTTCGCTGCTCTCCGGCGGCGAGCGCGCGCTGACGGCGACGGCGCTGCTGTTCGCGTTCCTGGCGGTCAAGCCGAGTCCGTTCGTGCTGCTGGATGAGGTGGACGCTCCGCTCGATGGGGCCAACGTGGAGAAGTTTGCGCAGTTGGTGCAGGAGTTCAGCCAGTGCAGCCAGT
>DASRGL010000170.1:0-3195 GCA_035651115.1 Chthonomonadaceae bacterium | reverse complement strand
TGGCGCTGACCCGCCTGACCGGACACTCCTGGTTCGACCCGATCACGGCCCTGCTCGTCGCGCTGCTCATCTTCGGGACGGCCTACCAGTTGACGCGCAACGCACTGCACCTGCTGATGGATGTGCGCCTGCCCGCCGAGGAGGAAGCGGCCATTCAAGAGATTTTAGAGACCGAGCCGCGCGTCCTCGGCTATCACAAGCTGCGGACGCGCAAATCCGGCTCGCACCGGCACGTGGATGTCCATGTCCAGGTCGCCGACGAGTCCACGCTGATCCAGGCCCACGCGCTGACGGAGGAACTGGAGGATCGGATTCGGGAGACCCTGCCCGCCACGAGCATCAACATCCATATCGAGCCGTATCACGCCGAGATGCGCCACCAGGAGGAGGCGCACGGCATTCCGAGGACGCCCGACCAGTACCTGCGCCCCGCTCCCCCCGAAGAGACCGTTCCCTTGCCGCTTCGGGAAACAGAAGCGGCGGAGCGCACGCCGCCCTCGTCTCCCTCCTCTCACTCCTTCTTCACCGGCAAGTACACGGGAGCCAGATGACGATGCCGGGACAACTCCTCGGAGCGCATTCCTGGTACGCGCTGGCCGCTCTCCTGACCGGCGGTGTTATGACTGCCTGGCTTGTCGGTATCCTGATGCTGGTCCGGGGCCGCCGCTGCTATCAACGCCTCGCCGACCTCGCGTTCACGCCGGAAGCGTGGGACTCCCTGCCTGCCCTGTCCATCCTCGTTCCGGCCTGCAACGAGGAGACGACAGTCGAGCGCGCCATGCGCAGCCTGCTGGCGCTGGACTATCCCGATCTGGAGATCATCGCGGTAGACGACCGCTCGACCGACGCCACCGGCGCGATCCTGGATCGCCTGGCCGCCTCCGACCCCCGTCTGCGCGTTCTCCATATCACCGAACTGCCGCCGGGTTGGCTCGGCAAGAACCACGCGCTGCACATCGCCAGCCAGGAGGCGCGCGGGGAGTGGCTGCTTTTCACGGATGCCGACGTCGTGTTCGCGCCGGACACGCTGCGCCGTGCCGTCGCCTACGCCCGTCGGGAGGGGATAGATCATCTCGTCGTCTCGCCGCACTGCGAGACGCACGGCTTCTGGGAGAAGCTGTTTGTCAGCTATTTCGGACTGATGTTCAGCTTTCGGGTGCGGCCCTGGGAGGTGGCCGATCCGAAGAGTCCGGCTTATGTGGGGCTGGGCGTGTTCAACCTGGTGCGCGCCGCCGCCTACCGGCAGTTCGGCGGGCATTGCGCCCTGCCGATGGAGGTGGCCGATGATATGAAGCTGGGGAAGGTGGTCAAGCGGAACGGCTTCCGGCAGGCGTTGTTGGAGGGGGGCGAAAGCGTCTCCGTGCGCTGGGTCGTGGGCTTTCAAGGCGTTCTCAATGCGCTGAACAAGAACGCCTTTGCGGGCTTCGAGTTTCGGCTGAGCGCGATGCTGGCCTCGCTTGCGGCGTTGGCGCTCACGGCGTTCGTCCCCGTCTTCGCCCTTTTTGTTCCTTCCTGGCCCATCCGCCTCCTGGCAGCGACGACCTGGCTGTTGATGGCGTTCGGCGCGGGGGTGATGCGGCGTGTGTCGGATGCCAGCGCGTGGTACGGCCTGGCCTATCCTCTGGCCTGCATCCTCTTTATCTATATCGTCCTGCGCTCGACCTGGGACGCCTATCGGCAGCGCGGCATCTGGTGGCGCGGCACGCTCTATCCTCTGGAGGCGCTCAAAAAAGGCGTCGTGTGAATCGCCTGAATCGCCTTGACAAATGGAGCGTGGGATTGGTATAATACCGGCGTCCTGATGGGATATGCCGAGGTAGCTCAGTTGGTAGAGCAACGGACTGAAAATCCGTGTGTCGTCAGTTCAATTCTGACTCTCGGCACTTTTCCCCTTCCTCCGTAGGTAGAGTACGCCCCTGAAACTTCCGACTGTCGGCAGGTACAGCACGTGCTGTGATGCCCAGTATCAGCCTTGTTAAGTACTACAGAGTCAGGCCGGAAAGCGGAAACGCCTCCGGCCTTTCGTGCGCCTGGCTCTCAGGCTGCCGCTTTGCCTTCTGCAACGAAAGCACAACCGGCTTCGGTCGGTTCGTAGAGGAGTGTGTCGGCGCAGGTGTCGCCACACGCCAGCGTCGGTCTCCTCCTCGGTTGCCAGACAGGTTCCGCAGACTTCACAGAGCGCCCGGTCAATCGGATCGGGTTCGTACCGCAAGCCTCTACCGAGCGTGTGATAGTAGATGTTCATCGCTCGCTCTCCTCGCCCCAACAGGTCTGTTGAAAGGCTTGCTGAATGTAGAAGCCGGACTTACTGCCAATCATGGCGCACAGGTAGAAATGCACCATATCGCGCCCACCTGTCTTCTGCGGAGGATAGCGGCGTATCAGGCTCTCTAGGGCTGCCTGGAAACCTCTCCTACACTCTTCCGGGGTAAAGATATGCCTTCGCGCATCATGGCCCTTCTGGAAGGGCTTGCCGCGTCGTTTTGCTCATAAAAATATGGGCAGGAGACCCCTCGCCTTTAGGCGGGGGAGGAATGCCCATCCGCATCAGGCCGATGCGCGAGTAGGCGTTCCAAGCAGAGGCACAGACTGTAATCCGCGCATCGCGCCGTCAAAAAAACCTGCCGCACTCCTTTCCGCTTTCGTGGGTAAGTAAAGAGTATTTGTGGTATAGTACTCTCGATGAACAAAGACTATCGAAAATCAGGCAACCGCGTCCACAATCTGAACCTGCACATCGTCTTCTGTCCCAAGCGCCGCCGCAAGCGCCTTGTCGGGGATGTGGCGACGCGCTGCGAGGCGTTGATACGCCAAAAGCGCGCCGAACTGGACTGCGACGTGTCGGCTCTGGAAATCATGCCCGACCACGCTCACCTGCTCGTCGCCGTCACGCCCGACCTTGCGCCCAATCACATCGTTGCACATCAGAAGGGCAAGTAGGTGAAAGTCACGTTGCGCCTGAAACTGCATGTTGATCCTGCCACCCAATCGGCTTTGCGGGAAACGCTGGAACAGTCCACAGCCTGCTTCAACGTCGTTTGTCGTTACGGGTGGGACAATAACGAGCGCAACGGAACCCGACTGCACCAGGCCACTTACAAGCCTCTACGCGAAGCGCATCCTGACCTGCCTTCCCAGTTGGTCGTGTCCGCCCGCATGAAGGCCACCGAAGCCCTCAAATCCGTTGCGGAGCGC
>DASRGL010000169.1:0-6899 GCA_035651115.1 Chthonomonadaceae bacterium | reverse complement strand
ACTACGCGACCCAGCCGATATTCGAGACGCTGCTGCTGCGCTACCCGGAGATCGCCGCGGGACGCGGGCCGTATCCGTCCGTCCAGGCCGCCCTTCAGACCGCTGCCGCCGCCGCAGACCGTGTCTACCGCCGGTACAATGCACAGGTCGCGCAGTGGCAGGCGGCGGCCTTTTCCCCTTCCCCGGAACGCCTGCAAGCGCGCAGGTGAGGGGACAGGGAGAACCGTCAAAGGAAGTCTGCATGTTCTGCTCACCCGGCATTCTGCTCTGTCTTTCCATAGGAATGACCTTGAAATCGGGAGGGCAACGCTCCAACATGTCCCATCTGCCCATCTACAAGCCGGAGAAGCCAGGCGTGGACTGGCTGATAAGCTCCCCGCAGGCAAAAGCAGGTGTCTATCGCAGCGCGAATGGGAAGGAGATCGTCCTTTCCAACGGCCTGATACGTCGCTCGTTTCGGCTGGGGCCGAACGCCGCGACCGTCGCCTTCGACAATCTGATGACCGGGGCCGCGCTGCTGCGCGCCGTCAAGCCGGAAGCCGCGCTGGAGATAGATGGCGTCCGCTATCAGGTCGGCGGGCTGGTCGGGCAGCCCGATCTGGCCTACCTGCGCCCGGACTGGCTGGAGGCGATGCAGAGCGATCCGCAGGCGTTCCGGTATGTCGGCTTCGAGATCGGCAAGCCGCAGGAGCGTCTGATCTGGAAGCGCGTGCGCCACGCCGCGAACCTTCCCTGGCCCCCGCCCGGCATCGCGCTGACGCTGCATTTCGCGCCGCCTGCCGGAAAGCTGCCCGGCCTCTCCGTCGCCGTCCACTACGAACTCTACGACGGCCTTCCGCTCCTCGCCAAGTGGCTGACCGTGCGCAATGAGGGCGCAAACTCCGTTCGCCTGAATCGCTTCACGGTGGAAGTGCTGGGGATAGTGGAACACGACTCCATCGTGGAGAACGCGATGCAGTGGGAGCCGCCGGACATCACCGTGACGACCGACTACGCGTTCGGCGGCGAGGCGCAGACCGACTCCAACCGCACCGTCTACTGGGTGGACGACCCGCAGTACACGACCCAGGTGAACTATGCCCTCAAAACGCCCTGCGTGCTGGAAGTCCGCCCGCCGCTCGGCCCGGATGTGGACATTCCGCCGAGGCAGTCGCTCGACACCTTCCACGCCTTCGCGCTGATTCACGACAGCGCGGAGCGGGAGCGCAAAGGGCTGGCCGTGCGCCGTATGTACCGCACGCTGGCCCCCTGGTCTACGGAAAACCCGCTCATGCTCCATCTCACCTCGACCGATCCTGCCGTCGTCAAGACCGCGATGGATCAGTGCGCGGAGGTGGGATTCGAGATGGTCATCTTCAGCTTCGGCAGCGGACTGAACATGGAGGACACCTCGCCGCAGAATATCGCGAAGTTCAAGGCGCTGGCCGACTACGCGCACGGCAAGGGGCTGGAGGTCGGCGGCTACTCGCTGCTTGCCAGCCGCCGCATAGACGATGCAAACGATGTCATCCATCCGAAGACCGGCAAGACGGGCGGGGCCATCTTCGGCAACTCGCCCTGCCTGGGAAGCGCCTGGGGCATCGCCTACTTCGAGAAGATCAAGACCTTTCTGGAGAAGACCGGCTTCGACCTGCTCGAACACGATGGCAGCTATCCCGGCGACGTCTGCGCCTCGACACAGCACCCCGGCCATCGAGGACTGGAAGACTCGCAGTGGACGCAGTACCAGAGGATCGCGGAGTTCTATCGCTGGTGCCGGGCGCGCGGCATCTACCTCAATGTGCCGGACTGGTACTTCCTGGCCGGTTCCAACAAGACGGCGATGGGCTATCGGGAAACCAACTGGTCGCTGCCGCGCGCCCAGCAGCATATCCATGCCCGCCAGAACCTCTTCGACGGAACCTGGGAGAAGACGCCCACGATGGGCTGGATGTTCGTGCCTCTGGTGGAGTATCAGGGCGGCGGCGCGGCGGCCACCATCGAACCTCTGCGCGCGCATCTGGCCGACTACGCGCTGCACCTCGCCAACAACTTCGGCTACGGCGCGCAGGCGTGCTATCGCGGCCCCCGGCTCTACGATTCGGAGGAGACGAAGGCCGTCGTGAATCGGTGGGTCGCCTTCTTCAAGCGGCATCGGGCCATTCTCGAGTCGGACGTGATCCATCTGCGCCGCGCCGACGCGCGCGATATGGATGGTATCCTGCACGTCAACCCGGCGCTGCCGGAAAAAGGGCTGGCCGTGTTCTACAACCCGACAGAGGAGACGCTAACGAAGGAGTGGAGACTGCCGCTCTACTATACCGGCCTGACCGAGACGGCGCAGATCAGCGAGCAGGACGGCAGAGCGCGCCTCTACACGCTCGACCGGGAGTACGCCATTCGCCTGAAAGTGACCCTGAAACCGGGCGGCATGACCTGGTTTGTCGTGCGATAATATCCAGTCCGGTTCAGAACACGGCTCCCTACGACAGGTATCCGAGCGAAGTTGATAGGAGATGCCCTCACCGCCGGGGGAGGGCAATCATCAGGAGAGCCACCGTTGAAAGCGCGTTCCGCCGCTTCCCGCCGACAGGACTGGTCGGCGTACCTCTATATCGGGCCGGCGTTCGGACTGGCGCTGCTGTTCAGCTTCTTCAGCATGGGCGTCAGCTTCTGGACGAGCCTGCACGACTGGGATCCGTTCGCGGGCGGCGGGCGCTTCGTCGGACTGGACAACTACCGGCGCGTCCTCTTCGGCACGGATAGCGTCTTCTGGATCGCCCTGCGCAATACGACGCTCTACGTGGGAATGTCGCTCGTTGGAATGCTCGTCACCGCGCTGCCTCTCGCCCTCCTCTGCCGCAAAGCGCGCTATCTTCAGGGGGTCTTCCGCACGCTCTACTTTCTGCCCAGCATCACGCCTGGCGTCGTGGTCGCGCTCATCTTCTATCAGCTCTACGGCATCTGGGGGCAACTGCTGGACAACAGCGCGACGGCGCTGGGAGCCATCGCGCTGATGGGTGTCTGGAGCGGAGCCGGTTACAATATGCTCCTCTTTCTGGCGGGCCTGAACGAGATTCCGAACGACTTCTATGAAGCCGCGCGGATTGATGGAGCGCGCCCGATGGATGAGTTCCGGCACATCACGATCCCGATGCTGCGCAACACGCTGGTCTTTGTGATGGTGATGACCATCATCGGAGCCTATCAGGTGTTCGCCTCGGTCTACGTGATGACGCAGGGCGGGCCGGAGCAGAGTACGCAGGTGCTGGCGTTCGACATTTTTATGAACGCCTTCAGCATGGCCGGGCAGATGGGTTATGCCAGCGCCGCCGCCTGGCTGCTCTTTCTTGTCATCAGCGTCTTCGTGGTGATTCAGATGCGGCTGCTGCGTAGCCGGCGAATCTACGATGAGTGAGCGTGCGTAGTGTAGGGAGAGACGCGCGGATGAGATCGGAGACAAAAAACGGACGACGAGGCGTGCGGGCCGGGACGCTGTTGGCGCTCGTGGTCATGTGCCTGGGCGCGTGGATCATGGTCTATCCCTATCTCTACGCTATTGGCGGCTCGCTGAAGACGCGCGCCGAGTTCAGCGCCGATAAGGAGTCGCTCGTTCCGGCCCGTCTCCGCCCGCAGAGACTTTTTGCGCACTTCACCGGCCAGGAAGACGCCGAGTTCCAGCGACAATATAAGGAGTGGCCGCTTCAGCGCAACTATGTAGATGCCATCGTCTACGGCGGCATCGGCCAGTTTCTCTGCAACAGCTTCCTCTACGCTCTCATCATCACGGGGGCCGGCCTCTTCTTCAATGTGCTGGCGGCCTATGCGTTCGCGCGGATGACCTTTCCCGGACGCGATCTGCTGTTCGGGATGCTGCTCTCGACAATGATGATTCCCAGCGTCGTGACGCTCATCCCGCAGTTTCTGGTGATTCAGCATCTCGGCCTGGTAGACCATCCGCTCGGCGTGATGCTGCCGGGTTTCGCCAGCGCCTTCGGCATCTTTCTGCTGCGGCAGTTCTTCCTGAACATTCCCGGCGACCTGGAGAGCGCGGCCCTGCTGGATGGGTGCAGCAAGTGGGGCATCCTGTGGCGGATCGTCGTGCCGCTGTCCAAACCGGCGATCATTACGCTGGGTCTGTTCACCTTTATGGGAGCCTGGAATGCGTTCGAGTGGCCGCTTGTCGTTCTGAGTAACGAAGACCTGTATCCGCTCACGGTCGGGCTGGCGCTGTTTCGCGATCAGAACGGGCAGGACTGGCCGCGCGTTCTGGCGGCCAGCGTCATGGGCAGCGTGCCGCTTATCGCGCTCTTCTATGCCGCACAGAGGTTCCTCATCGGAGGTATCAGCCTCAGCGGCATGAAAGCGCAGTGAAACCGGTTTGCATCGGGCCTGGCGACGCGGCGCAGCCCGGAGGGAGAGCCATCGGTTTTCCAGGCGGGCGCTAAGGCAGGCAGGCAGGCAGTTGCCTGCCTGCGGATGCGAAAATGAAAAACCGGTACAAATGCCGGGGAACTTTACAGGCGATCCCGGCTATCTTACTAGTGGTGATAACTGTTGTCCTGGCCGTCGGGGAAACGTGCATGGAGTCCCCGGCGGCTTTTTTCAGCTTGTCTTGATGCAAAGAAGCTCGAAGGAGAAGCCCGCGAATGGCTGCTGAGTTTCGCTGTCCCAACTGTGGCCGGACGCTCTCCCGCCGCGCCCAGCGCTGCTACGCCTGTCCCTGGAGACGACCGATCTCTTCCCTCCTGCTGCTCCTGCTCTTTGGGCGTCCCTGAAAAGCGCGCCCTTTTCGAAGCGCCGCGCCGCGCGCGGCGAGCAGTGGGACGGGAGGAGCCAAGGCCGCTCTGAAAACAAGCCGCCGGGTCTTCCATCAGGATAACTGGCGGCAAATAGCAAGACCCTTTCTCTTCGTTTGCAGGATACCACAGACCATCGGAAGTCACACATCTGCCACTGCGATGTCCGTTCGGATCGCCACAAAAAGACCGCCGGAGTGTCGTCATCTCTCCGGCGGCAATCCTCTTTTGGGAGGAACCTGAGGTCGTCATTTGTATAGAGGCGGCAGCAGGTCAAAAAGATAGTCCTGGCTATCCAGAAATTTTTCTCGCTCCCACCGCTATGGAACGGCAGATCGAGCGATTTCGCAGCCGCGCCCCTGTCGGCGGCGCCTCCTGCCTGCGCAGGCGGTCTTTATGCTTCCCGGCTGAAGTTTGAACCTTGTGCTTCGGAAAGCAGGATTTCTTAAATTGGTACGAAATATAGTAGCACAGTTCGCCCGCACTGGACAGCGCCGCGCCGCAGGATGTCCGTCAACCTTTAAAGGGAGACGAGGCATAGGCCCGGGAGGAGCCCGTCTGTCCAGGGCGGCGGTGCAAGGAAGCACGCCAGAGGGGAAGCGTTTTCATAATGATGTACCGAAAACGGCTCGTTCATGCCCCGGGTTCCGACGGGTCAGAGTGCCATGCGGTCACGCTCGTCGAGCTTGAGAACGGCGCCCTGTTGTGCGCCTGGTATGCGGAAACCTCCGCGCGCAGCAGGGAGACCGCGCTCTATGGCGCGGCGCTGCCGTCCGGCGCGGAAGACTGGATACCCTATGGAACCCTAAAGGACATGCCGAGCCTGTCCGCAGGCAATCCCGTCCTGTTTCTGGATGGCGGCGGGCGGCTCTGGCTCTTCTATGTGACCCTGTTCGGAGATCGGTGGGACACCTGCCAGGTTCGCTATACCCACTCGCACGATGCGGGCAAAACCTGGAGTACGCCGACCATTCTGCACGCGGATTGGGGCTGGATGACGGGCAGCAAGCCGCTTCTGCGCCCGGATGGCGCGATCCTGCTGCCGCTCTACAGCGTGCAGGGGCTTGCCTTTGTGATGCGATCAGAGGATGGAGGCAAAGTCTGGCGGCCCTCCAGCAGGATCGAGACAGAACCCGGCGTGATCCAGCCGACGCTGGTCCCTCTAGACAATGGGCGTCTGCTGATGTATCTGCGCCGGAAGGCGCCGCACGATGAGGTTCTCTGGCAGGCGACCTCCGACGATGAAGGCTGTACCTGGTCGGCCCTGGTGCGCACGCGCCTGCCCGACCCGAAGGCGCGCATAGACCTCGTGCGGCTTTCCGACGGCCGACTGGCCCTTGCCTTGAGGGACACGACACAGGGGGCCGCGCCGCTCACGCTGGCGCTCTCCGAGGATGAGGGCGCTGCCTGGCCTTGCCGCCGGAATGTGGAGACAGATGCGGGCGAAGACACTTCCCCGGCCCTGATTCAGTCGCGCGACGGCCTGCTCCACCTCGTCTATACCTGCCAGCGCACGCAGATCGCGCACATCACCTGCGACATCGAGTGGATACGGGAACACGACGGATAATAGTCGGTTTCAGTAGCGCCGCACAAGGCGCGAGCGCCCGGCTCCGCAGGAAGCGCAACTCAGGCGTCAAGCTTCCTCATACCGACAAGACTCGCTTTGAACGATACAAAGCGAGCCTTGTCGTGTCCATGCCCTTGCTGTGGAGGAGCGCGTTCGATCTATCGCGCGTGATGGCCCGACGTGCCTATCGGGACGCCCGGCTGCCGTGAGCCTCTGGTTCCCCGCCGCAGCAGGATCGTCTGCGTCGCGAAGATGCTGGAGTCGACGGTGCTGGTCGCCTTCACGACCGCCGTGCTGACAAGCACGCCCGCCGGGGCCGAGGGCGCATGATAGAGGCCGTCGCCGGAGAAGGAGCCTCCGCCGCTGACCACCTCCCAGGTCACGCTCGTATCCGACAGGCCCACCATCATGACGGACATCTGTAGCGTCTGCCCATAGAATGCCACCGCCGGGTTGGGCAGAATACTCACCGACACGGCTGCCAGGTCGGGAACGTGCGTATCGCAGCCCGCCCGGACATGCGCGCCGAGGACAAGCGTCTGGTTGTTGAC
>DASRGL010000168.1:0-9397 GCA_035651115.1 Chthonomonadaceae bacterium | reverse complement strand
TAGTCTCTATGTCATCGAGGACGCGGCCCAGGCGCACGGAGCCGCCTGGCAGGGCCGCAGGGTCGGCGCCCTCGGCACGCTGGGGACCTTCAGTTTCCAGGCCAGCAAGAACCTCAACTCTGGCGAGGGCGGCATCCTCCTCTGCAACGATGAGGAGTTGGCCGATAAAATCTGGTCGGTGTCGAATGTGGGGCGGGTGCGTGCGGGTAAGTGGTACGAGCATCACGTGCTGGGCGGCAACTTTCGGATGACCGAGTTTCAGGCGGCGCTGCTGCTGGCGCAGTTCACGCGCCTGCCGGAGCAGATGGCGCGGCGCAGCGCAAACGCGGCGCATCTGACGAAGCAGCTTGCCGCCATTCCCGGAATTCGGACGCTTCAGACCGATCCGCGCGTGACCACGCACGCCCATCACTGCTACGTCTTCCGCTACGAAGCGGCGGGTTTTGGCGGGCGTCCGCACGCAGAGTTCTTGAAGGCGCTGCGGGCCGAGGGCGTGCCGTGTATGGCAGGGTATGTGCCTCTGTATAAGGAGCGGGTGTTTACGGACAAGACGATAGGCCGGGGTTCGTGGTGTCAGTTCGGGTGGGCGATCAACTATCCCGAACTCGATCTGCCGGTCTGTGAGGCGGTGTGTCAGGATGCTGTGTGGCTCTATCAGAATATGCTGCTTGGAGAGAAGCAGGACATGGACGCCATCGCCGAAGCCATCTCCAAAATCCAGCGCGCCTGGACATGAAAGAGCCGCAGGAGCTTTATCCTGGCTTCTGTTCCCAGAGATGCGGCACGATGACGCGCTCCGGCAGGGCGGGCGCGGCGTCGTGGATCGCCTGCATCATCGCGTCATCGAGCGGTGCGCTATTCAGAAAGGAGAGGGCGCGGCGCATCTGCGCGACGGTCTCGACCCCGATCAGCGCACTCGCGACTCCCCGGTACGACAGCACATAGCGGATCGCCATCTCCTCCAGGCTCATGCCCGCCGCCTCTGCCAGACCGCGCAGTGCGCGCAGCGCAGGGATGGCTTCCGACAGACCGGCAGGGATGCGCTCCGGCGGCATCAGCAGCAGCCCTTGCAGAAAGACGCTGCGCACGAAGAGCGTCGGCCTGGAATGGGGCTGCGTGCCGTAGTCGGCGCTCAGGAAACGGCGATCCAGCAGGTTGCCGGGAACCTGCATGGCGTCCGCCTCTCCGCTCGCAAAAACCGTATCGGCGGCTTCGGGCGTCTCCATCGAGCAGCCGAGGGCATGGATCAGGCCCCGGCTTTGCAGGCGTTGCAGGGTCTCCGCATAGCGAAAATCTTGCTCTCGATGAAACAGGCAGAGGGGCAGCCGATCCAGGCGCAGCCGTTGCAGCGAACGCGCGACCGCCGCCTCGATCTGTCGCGCTGCCGCCTTTGCGGTCAGGGAGTCGTCCAGCGCAGGCGCTTTCGTCACGACCAGCAGCCGGTCCGCGATACCGAGTTCCGCCATCGCTCGGCCCAACACCTCCTCGCTGTTCCCGTAGGCCGCCGCCGTGTCCACGCAGGTGATGCCGCCCTCAACCGCGCAGGCGAGTATCTCGCGCGCCTGCTCGTAGGAGGGCTGGCCGGTGACGTTCGCAATGCCGTAAGGCATTCCCAACTGCACCGCGCCGAGCGTGAGACGGGATGGTTTCAGGTCGTCAAAGCGAGGCGTCGGCATCGTCCTCTCGTCCGCGCAGCGTCTCTTTCCAGGGCCAGAAGCAGATTTTGATGGCCTCCTGCCTCTCCAGCAGGTCAATGCCTTCGGCATAGCGTTCCAGCGGCAGATGATGGGTCACGAGCGGAGCCAGGCTCAGCTTGCCCTGTTCCATCAGGCCGACCGCGTACTCCGCCGCCGCGCGGCTGTGGCCGCGATAGCCGCACAGCCGCAGGCCGCCATAATGATGCGGCGCGAACGTATAGTTCTCCCGCTGCACACCGAACAGCGCCACCACATCGGCCGTGCGATCCATCAGATACTCTACCGAGGCTTTCGCTCCGACGCAGTCAAGCGCGCAGTCGAGCGTCGGCCTCGCTTGCAGGCGCGTGGGAAATCGCTGGCTCAGATCGTCGCGAGGATCGTAAGCGGCCTCCGCGCCGAGCGCCAGCGCCAGCGCGCGGCGGGAAGGATGGAAGTCGAAACCGATGACGGCTTCCGCTCCTTCGGCGCGGGCCATCTGTACTGCGATCAGCCCGGCAGGCCCCAGTCCCATCACGCCGAAGCGCTTGCCGCGCACCGCATTCATCTCCTTGAGCAGCAGGAAGGTCGAGGCGACGCACATCGCCAGTTCGACCGGCGCGGTCGCTTCGGGCGGCAGGTGCGTGGGGACCCGGATCAGGTTCTCCTCTGTATGGACAACGTACTGCGCGTAGCAGCCAGGTCTGTTCTGTCCCGCGTCGCGCCAGGCGCTCACGCGATCTCCCACCGCCAGGTCGGTGACACCCTCGCCGAGCGCGGCCACCGTGCCGGTCGCTTCGTGTCCGGGCTGGCCGGGCGTGTAGGGATATTCGAACCGGTGGCCCACAAACATCGGCTCGTTGTGGCGCAGGTGCAGATCCCACTGCGGGCAGGTGGTCACCGCCTCGACACGCAGCAGCGCCTCGCCAGGGCCAGGCTGAGGGATGGGCAGATCGCGAATCGCGAATTCCCGGCCTTTCAAAACCTGGAGCGTCTTCATGGATGGCGTTCCTCTCTCCCACGTCCTGCCGGAAGGGGCGGACAGTGTACGACGGGTTGAAACCCTTCGCTGTGTGGCGTTCCGCCCGGTGTCCTAACGGACACAGTACCGATTGGGAGTTTACACCGTGTCCGCAGGACACTGAGCCGCAGGCTACTCAGCGAGGGAATTCATTCCCTCGTGCCTCGTCATAGAGGTGATGGCCGCCTGTCCGCCCTTGAAACGTCTTGCCGGAGGGGGCATGAGGTATCTTCTCTTTTCGGAGGGCAGGTTCCTGCGCGCCGCAGGGGTCTGCCCGGGCTGTTCCATTTCTGCTTTGTGGCCCCCTCGCCCCATCTTCCCTCCCAATCCTGGGAGGGGGGAATTGAACCTCCCTCTTCTCCCAGGATTAGGAGAAAGGGAGTGAGGGTGAGAACGGAACGGCCCTGCGTTGCAGAAGACGGGCAGGAATAGCGCCTCCGGCTCACCAATGTTAAGGGAAAAGGAGGCTATCATGCGACTGAGCTGCTGTGCGTATTCCTATCGGCAGAACCTTCAGGGCGGCAAGATGACCCTGCCGGACTTTCTGCGCGCCTGCCGGGAGATCGGCTTCGACGGCGTCGAACTGACCGCCTACTACTTTCCCACGACCGAGCGTCCGTTCCTGAACGAGATCAAGCAGTTGGCGCATAAGGAGGGACTGGCGATCTCCGGCACGGCGGTCGGCAGCGATTTTGCCCAGCCGGACGCCGCCAAGCGGCGCGAGCATGTCACGATGACGCAGAACTGGATCGAGCATTCCGTCGTGCTGGGCGCGCCGACGCTGCGCGTCTTTGCCGGAGCCGTGCGCGAGGGACAGAGCGAGAAAGCGACCTTCGACAACGTGGTGGCGTGCTTGAAGGAGTGCGCGGAGTACGCCTGGGAGCGCGGCGTCGCGCTGGCGCTGGAGAATCACGGCGGCCTGACGGCCACAGCCGAGGGAACGCTGAACCTGGTGCGCGCGGTGGATCATCCGGCGCTGGGCATCAACCTGGACTTCGGCAACTTCTCCGGCGACATCTACACCCAGTTCATCGCCTGCGCGCCCTATGCCATCGCGACGCACGCCAAGCCCGGCGCGCACGATGCGAAGGGCGCCTGGATTCCCGTGGACTACCATCGGGTGCGCGAGATCATGGATGACGTGGACTATCGCGGATTCCTTGCCATCGAGTACGAGATGGAGGAGCCGCCGGAGACTGCCGTGCCGCGCTTCGCCGCCGAACTGCGCGCCGCGCTGCGCTGACCCGCCGCGCTAGGCCTTCTTCGGTTTTTTGCCTGCGGGCGGAGGCGGGGGAGCGGGCTGCTGCGCCGGGTCGTCCCAGACGCCCATGCGGCGGAACTTCTCGTAACGGGCCTGAAGAATCTCGTCCGGGGACATCTTGCTTAAGGCCGTCAGGCTCCGCGCGAACGCCTGCTTGAGCGTTGCCGCCGTCGCGGGCAGGTCACGGTGCGCGCCGCCGAGCGGCTCCGACAGCACCTCATCTATCAGGCCGAGCTCCAGCGCGTCCTGCGCGGTCATCTTCAGGGCTTCGGCGGCTTCCGGCGCGCGGCTGCGGTCGTTCCAGAGAATGGCCGCGCACGACTCCGGCGGAATGACCGAGTAGACGGCGTGTTCGAGCATCAGGATACGGTCGCCAACGGCGATGCCGAGCGCGCCGCCGCTGCCGCCCTCCCCGATGACCGCCACGACGATCGGCACGCGCAGCAGAATCATCTCCCGCAGGTTGACCGCGATCGCCCGGCTGATGCCCTCCTCCTCGGCCAGCAGGTTCGCCTCGGCGGCAGGCGTGTCCACAAAGACGATCAGCGGCTTGTTGAACTTTTCGGCCAGCTTCATCAGGCGCAGCGCCTTGCGGAACCCGGCAGGCCGCGCGCTGCCGAAGTTGCGCAGTTGCCGCTCCTTCAGGTCGCGCCCCTTCTGATGTCCCAGCACGACCACCGACTCCCCCTGAAAACGCGCCAGCCCGCCCACGATGGCCGGATCGTCGGCATTGGTACGGTCGCCATGCAGTTCAAGGAAATCCTCGAAGATCAGCCGGACGTAGTCGAGGGTATACGGGCGCTGCGGATGCCGGGCCATCTGCACCTGGTTCCAGGGCGTCAGATCGGCAAATATCTGCCGTATCTTCTCGTTGCGCAGCGCTTCCACCTGGGCGATTTCGGCTTCGATGTCGATTCCTTTCGTCTGGGCATCCGCCCGCGCGCTCGCATCAGTAGCGATGCGTTTGAGTTCGGCGATCAACGCATCCAGTTCGGCGATAGGCTTCTCGAAATCAAGCGGGTTGGTGAGCATGGGCGCCCTCCTCCGCAAAGAATGCCAGCAGTTTCGCCAGCGTGCCGCGCATCTCCTTGCGCGGCACGATCCGATCTATCATACCGCACCGAAACTGAAACTCGGAGGTCTGGAAGTCGTCCGGCAGCTTGACGCCCAGGTCCTGATTGCCGACGCGGCGGCCCGCAAATCCGATCAAGGCTCCCGGCTCGGCCAGGATGATGTCGCCCAGCGAGGCGTAGGAGGCGAAGACGCCCGCCATCGTCGGGTCGGTGAGGACGACGATATAGGGAACCGCCGCCCGGTCGAGCCGCGCCGCACCCGCGCTCGTCTTTGCCATCTGCATCAGGGAGAGCAGGCCCTCCTGCATCCGCGCGCCGCCGCCGTTGGCCGTGAACAGCACGAGCGGCAGCCGCTCCTGTGCGCTGCGCTCCATCGCCCGCACGATCTTCTCGCCGACGACGCTGCCCATCGAGCCGCCCATGAAGCTGAAATCGGCGACGTTGAGGATCAGAGGGCGACCCTCGATGCGCGCGTAGCCGGTGAGAACGGCGTCCACGAGGCCGGTGCTGGCGCGGGCGCGGGCGATCTTGTCGGCGTAGTCCGGGAAACCGAGCGGATCGCACGCCGTGACCTGCGCATCCAGTTCCTCGAAACTGCCCTCGTCTACGGTGAGAGCCAGGCGCTCCTGCGCGCGCAGCTTATGGTGATAGTCGCACTTGGGGCAGACGTGCAGATTGCGCTCGACATCGCGCGCAAAAAGGATCTCCCCGCAGTGCGGACACTTGCTCCACAGGCCCTCGGGTACGGTCGCCTGCGTTTTGCCGTTACGATGGCTTCTGCGAAACCAACCTCCACGAGCCATAGTTCACATTCCTTCTTCTCTGTCTCTCAGGAAACTTTTGCGCACGGTTGGCGTGACCCCGAATCGGTGGGGAAGGCGGATCGGTGGCAGGAAAAACCGCTCGGAGCGGGTAAACTAAAGCGGCCCGCGCGGACATTTCCACTGAAGGACACGACACGACGATGAGTTTGCCCGAATGGCGCAAAGAGATTGACAAGATTGACGAGCAGGTGATCCAACTGCTGAACCGCCGCGCCGAGTTGGCGCAGCAGATCGGCCATGCAAAATCCAGCGCCCGTTCTCACTATTTTACCCCGGAACGCGAGCATACGGTATTCAAGCGCCTGCTTTCTCTCAATAAAGGCCCGCTGGAGGCGGCGGCCATTCGCGCTATCTACCGGGAGATCATCTCGGCGTGCCGCGCGCTGGAGAAGCCACTGGCCGTGGCGTTCCTGGGGCCGGAAGGCACGTTCAGCCATCTGGCCGCCATCGCCCGCTTCGGCAACTCGTCCGCCTTTTCCCCGGTCGAGAGCATTGCGGAGGTCTTCGCGCAGGTGGAGCGCAGCGCGTGCGACTACGGCATCGTGCCGGTGGAGAACTCGTGGGCCGGGGTCGTGCCGGAGACGCTCGACACGTTCATGAACTCCAACCTGCGCGTCGTCTCGGAGGTCTATCAGCCGATCACGCATAATCTGCTGACCCACTGCAAGGCGCTGAGCGAGGTCAAGCGGCTCTACTACCATTTCCAGCCGCTGGCGCAGTGCCGCCAATGGCTGCGCAACCATCTGCCGCACGTGGAGGAGATCGAGGCGTCCAGCACGGCCAAATCGGCGGAACTGGCGGCGAGCGATACCGAGGCGGCGGCTATCGCCACGAAGCTGGCGGCAGAGCGGTATGGCGTGCCGATCCTGTGCGAACACATCGAGGACAATCCGTCCAACCACACGCGCTTCCTGGTGCTGGGCTACAACGAGCCGGAGCCGACGGGCAGGGACAAGACGTCGCTGATGTTCTCGGTGCATAACCGGGCGGGGGAATTGGTTCATGCCCTGAACGCCTTCGAGAAGTATGACGTGAACATGACCATGATCGAGTCGCGCCCGACCAAAACGGCGGCCTGGCAGTACGTTTTCTATATTGATGTGCAGGGCCACATCCGGGATACGTCCGTCGCCAAAGCCATCGAACTGCTCAAGGAGCATTCGCTGTTCGTGCGCGTCCTCGGCTCCTACCCGGAAGCGTCCTGACTACAAGAGCCAGGCCGGGCCATGGTGCGGCCTGATCTGCCCTGGGCGAGAGTCGAACTCGCACTGGAATGATTTTAAGTCATCTGTCTCTGCCATTGGACTACCAGGGCATAGACGGCCAAGCCCCCTTATTATAGCGCGTGGCGAGCCGCGCGTCAAATGGAATCCATGTTACAGCGGCAGTTGAAACTGCACCGGGAAGCGTGCTGTCTGAACCATGATTAGAATGATTAGAGGATGGACTAGTAGTCCATCCCGGTAGAAACTTTGCCTAGACGATGAGATTGAGAACGCTGTTCGCCTATCTCAAGCAGCATCCCAAACTTCTGCCTTGACAGAGTACTAGGATTAAGCCTGGCTTAATCCTAGTCCATCCTCTAATCCGATAAATCCTGGTTCAGACGTTCCGCGAATTCGTTCGCCGGGGAAAAGATGGAATCTTTCGCAGAGGTCGTGCGCAAAGCGAGAGCGCGGCTGCTACAGATGCACTATGAGAGCGGCGTCGGGCATATCGGCGGCAATCTGTCGTGCCTGGACATGCTGATGACGCTGCACCATCGGGTGATGCGGGAGGAAGACGCCTTTCTCCTCTCCAAAGGCCATGCGGCGGGCGCGCTCTATGTCACGCTCTGGTCGCTAGGCCGCCTGAGCGACGACGACCTGCGGCAGTTCCATAGGGACGGCACGAAGCTGAGCGGGCATCCGGCCCCGAGCGGGCATCCCGACATTCCTTTCGCGACGGGCAGCCTGGGACATGGCCTCTCGCTGGCGGCGGGCATGGCGCTCGGCAGGCGGCTGCAAGGGCAGCCGGGCCGCGTCTTCTGCCTGATGTCCGATGGAGAGTGGGAGGAAGGCTCCAACTGGGAGGCGCTGCTGTTTGTCGCCCATCAGAAGTTGGACAACCTGACACTTCTCGTGGATGCGAACGGCTTACAGGGCTTCGGCACGACGGCGGAGGTCGCCGGATTAGAGCCGCTGGCCGAGAAGTTCCGCGCGTTCGGGCTGCCGGTTGTAGAGATAGACGGGCATGACTTACAGGCCATTGCCGAAGCGTGCGCGCGTGCTGCGGACGGCCCTCACGTGATTCTGGCGCGTACGCGCAAGGGCTGCGGCGTCTCTTTCATGGAGAACCGGATGGAGTGGCACTATCTGCCGTTGAACGAGGCGCAGTTCCAGCAGGCGATGCGGGAGGTCTGCGGCGAGTGAGGAACGTCCTCTGCGAGACGCTGACGGGCCTGGCCGCCGATGATCCCCGGTTCGTCTTCTTGACCGGCGACCTGGGGTTTCAGGCATTGGAACCATTGCGGGAGGCCGCCGGGCCGCGCTTCCTCAACGCGGGCGTGGCCGAGCAGAACATGGTGTCGGTGGCGGCAGGGCTGGCGCGCGCCGGACTGCGGCCCTGGGTCTACAGCATCGCGCCCTTTCTCTACGCGCGGCCCTACGAGCAGATACGCAACGATGTCTGCCTGCACGATCTGCCGGTGAAGCTGGTCGGCAACGGCGGCGGCTATGCGTATGGCGTGATGGGAGGCACGCACCACGCGCTGGAAGACTACGGCGCGCTGCTCTGCCTGCCGGAGATGCGCGCGTTCATCCCGGCTTTCGCCTCCGATGTGCCGATTCTTATCCGACGCCTGGCTGATTTTGACCACCCGGCCTATCTGCGCCTCGGTCGCTGCGAGTTGCCAGCAGAGTTCGCGCTGCCGCCCTATGCACCCTGGCGGCGTCTGCTGCGCGGCGAAGGGCCGACTCTGGTGGCGGTCGGGCCGCTGGCAGGCGGCCTGCTTGCGGCCTTGAGCGCGCTGCCCGCGTCCCGGCGTCCCGCCTTCTGGATCGTGACCGAACTGCCCATCACCGCCGCCGCGCTCCCCACCGAATTCCTCGACGACCTGCGCCGTTCCCGGCATCTCTATGTGGTGGAGGAGCATGTCGCGCAGGGCAGCGCAGGTCAGATGCTTGCGCACGCTCTCCTGGAACCCGGCGAGGCTCCGGCCCGCTTCACGCATCGCTGCGCGCGGGGCTACATCTCCGGTCGCTACGGCTCGCAGGGCTTCCATCGCCGCGAGTGCGGCCTGGACGCGGAGAGTATCCTGCGGGATTTGTGATTCAGCTCCCGTATCAAAGGGCGAGTACGGCAGGTTCACCCTCACCCCCGGCCCCTCTCCCTTCATCGCTCGCAGGCTCGCTAGGGAGAGGGGAGCTAAGTAGGGTGTCAAAAGTCTTTGCTCCGCTCACGCGGCCATCGGCAGAGCTTTGTCTGGTACGGTACTTGCCGCCTCTTGCGCCTTGTCTTTGTGCCGTGCCGTCAGCCGCAACGCCGCTTCCGGCGTGAAGCGGGCG
>DASRGL010000167.1:0-14992 GCA_035651115.1 Chthonomonadaceae bacterium | reverse complement strand
TCGGGGAAATTCGATATCGAGGTCTGCACGAGGCCCCATGCCCCGCTTGCGAATGTCAGAAGCGCCTGCGTATTGTCTTCCGTTTCGATTTTGTGGGTGAACGTCCCCATGCGCCCCTGAAGCGACTGCACCGGCCCCAGCCACCACTGCAACAGGTCGAGATAGTGGACGGCCTGGTTTGCGGCGGAGCCGCCTTCGGTCTCCAGGCGGCTGCGCCAGCCGGCGGGCGTGCCGCCGTCATAGTAGCCCTGCGTGCGATACCACTTCATCCGCAGTTCGGCGGAGAAGACCCGGCCCAGCGCGCCGCTGCGCACGGCCTGCCGAATCTGATGGTTGATCGGCGCGTAGCGGCTTTCGAAGTCCACTGCGAACACCTTGCCCGCCTCCTGAGCCGCCCGGATCGCAGCGTCGCACTTCTCCAGGCGAATATCCATCGGTTTGGTCGTGAAGACGTGCTTGCCCGCCTTGAGAGCCTGGATCGCGAAGTCGCAGTGCCAGCCGCTGGGAGTGAGGATGCCGACGACGTCAATATCCTCCCGCGCCAGCAGCGCCGCGTAGTCGTCCATCAGTTCGCAGCCCAACTCTTCGGCGGCGCGCCGGCCTCGCTCCGGGTCCAGGGTACAGATAGCCACCAGTTGCGCGCCAGGCGTGCTGGCGGCTTTACGCGCCCGGTCGTAGCCCATGCCGGAGCCGACAATCGCAAAACGAACGACTTCTGCCATCTGAAAATCTCCACCTTTCTTGAGGAATGTCTCTCGGAACCACCGAGAACGAAAACCTTCCCAGGGCTTTGGCGACATCGAGCAAGGGGGAACGCTTTCGCACGACGCGATGAATAGGCGGTTGTCCTGTCCCACCGCAAATCGGCGGTTTACAACCGGCATCGGAAATGCTACAATAGGAGGCTTGCAGAGGCAAGCAGAGAGAACACAGGTCGGCGAGGAAGCGAGGCCGTCACGTTGCCGCGTCCGTCCGAGGCGTTCGGGCGGGCGGGCATCGGTTCGGTCGGGAACGGTGGCGGCGGAGAAGCGACGACCACGCCCAGCACGTCGCGCTCCGGGACGGGGCCGAAGATGCGGCTGTCCTCGGAAACGCGGCGGTTATCGCCCAGGATGACAAGGAAGCCCTGCGGCACGAAAAGGCGCGTCTCCTCCGTTCCGTCGGGCATCCGCACCCGCTCCTGTTCGTAATAGTCCTGGAGATTGTTCACAAAGGTCGGGCGGCGCACGCCGGGGTCGTCCACCTCCTCGCCGGGCAGACGCCATACGCGCTTGATCAGCACGTCTCGATCTTTACGCACCAGGACGACATCGTTGTGATGCAGGGGGCCGCTCAGCCAGTTGCGCCGCCGCACCAGCACCACCTGCCCGTTCAGATAGGTCGGGTACATCGAGTCGCCGCGCACCACGCCCATACGGAATGTCGTCACAAAGCCGAGGACGACGATCAGGAAGACGAGGACGAACAGCGTTTGACGGCGATTGGCGCGTGACATGGCGTGCCTCTCCTGACGGACAGCCGGGCCAAGTGGAATGCAGCCCGATTTTTTAGTATACTGCTCTCTCCGGTTCCCAGTCAATCCGAGAGGGCCGAGAGGTTTCGGTTCGTGCCAGACTTCGTTCGCAATGGCCTTCCCCTCCGGGGCGAGAACGCCGACATCCTGCTGGTTCTGATGGCGCTGGTGGCGCTGCTGCTGATAGGCTGGCTGGCGATGTTCCTGCGATTGCGCCGCCTCGGCCGCCAGATCGCGGCCCTGACGCGCGGCGTGGACGGGCGCAATCTGGAGGAGGTGCTGACCGCGCACCTGGAGACGGTGGCGCAGACCTCCCGCCGTATGGATGCGCTGGAGCAGGCCGTCGCCGTCTTGCAGGCGCAGATGCCCACCTGCCTGCGCTATGCCAGCCTGATCCGTTACGACGCCTTCGAGGACGTGGGAGGCGAGCAGAGTTTTTCGCTGGCGCTGCTGGACGAGCGGCGCAACGGCATCGTGCTGACCAGCGTCTATAGCCGCCTGGATGTGCGCGTCTATGCCAAAGCGATCCGCAATGGGCAGGCCAGTCATGCCCTTTCGGAAGAGGAGGCGCGCGCTCTGCGCGCGTGCGTTACGGTCTGACCACGACACCCGTAGCGTCCCGGCTTTGCCTGGTGAGTTCCCGGCGTAGAGAACGGCTCTACTTCTTTCTCGTCGGCAGTCGCTTTCATCTCGCGCTGCCGACAGACGCCATCATGATGACCGATACGGAAGAACGCCTGCTGATAGAACGCTGTAAACGCGGCGAGCGCGCCGCGTTCGATACGCTCGTGCGCGCCTACGAAAAGCGCGTCTATAACTTCGCCTATCGCATGTGCGGCCACTATGACGAGGCCAACGACATCAGCTCGGATGCCTTTCTGCGCGTGTTTCAGGCCATCCATCTCTTTCGCGGCAACTCCAATTTCTCTACCTGGCTCTTCCGTATCGTCATCAATGTCTATCTCGACCGGCGCAAGCGGACGCTCAACAAGCAGCACCTCTCCCTGCAGGAGTATATCGAGATGGAGGAGAGCAGCCTGGTCCGCCAGATCGAGGATACCGGGCCGACGCCGGATAAGCTGGTCGAGGAGCGGGAGCGGCGCGACCTGCTGCAGGAGGCCATCGCGTCGCTGCCGGACTATCAGCGCGCTATGATCGTGCTGTACCATACGGAGGGGAAGTCTTACGAGGAGATCGCCGAGGTGCTGGCTCTGCCCATCGGCACGGTCAAATCCCGGCTCAATCGCGCGCGCCTGTCGCTGCGCGAAAAACTTGAACCGCTCAAGGAACATTTCGGAAGCTGATGTCGTCGGAAACGTAGGCCAAAACTCATTGGCCGCTATTCCTGATGTTATCGTCTGGGCCTACCGGCAGGCGAGGCCGCCTATAGGCGCGGCGTCCTGCCTATGCGTTTTAGATCGTCCCGCTGAAGAGACCCACCGGGGGCGCGTTCCGGCAGAGCGCCGGGATTGGAATTTCGACGATGCAATGTCAACAGGCGCGTGAACTGTTTTCCGATTATGTAGCGGAATCCATGGAGAACGCTCTGGCCGTCAGCCTGGAGAACCATCTGGCTGTGTGTACCGCCTGCCGCGAGGAGGTGGCGGGACTGCGCCGGGTGTGGGCTGCGCTGGAGCAGGCTCCTCTTATCGAGCCGCCGATGTTCCTGCATGAGAATATCATGCACCGCCTGGACGCCGCCCGCGCGGAGGCCGAGGAAGCCGCCGCGCGCAAGCGGGCCGTCTGGGACTGGCGGGCGCTGTTCCGGCCCCGCGCGCTGGCATACGGCGCGGCGGCGGTCGTTTTGATGCTGGCCGGGGTCGAGGCGGTGCAGACGCAGCGCGCCTCGCTTGGGCCGGTCGGCTGGGTGATTCAGCGCTTCGTGCATCCGGCAGAGGCCGAGACTGCGGTCACGCTGCAAGCGACGCGGGCGGAGTGGATGCCGGGAACCGAAGGCGGCGGCACGCTTGTCGTGCATCTGCGTCCGGCCAGCCCGGTCGCCCCAGGCGCGAACCTCACCTACCGGGCGCAACTGGCGGGATACCGCGAGGCGGTCGCGCAGGGAACCCTGGCGGCAGAGGGCGAGACGGCAGTGACGCTGACGCTGCCGGAGATGCCGAAGGGCGAGACGCTTCAGCTTTCTGTCCGTCTGACCGGGCCGAACGGCGAGATGCTGTCTATGCAGCGTTTGCCGCTCTCGCTTCCGGCTCCGGCTTCTAACGGTGCGCCTCTCACGCCTCAGTAAGCGCGCAAATCTCTTGTATCAAACCAAACGTCAGGCCGCTCGGAACACGAAAGTTCCGAGCGGCCTGTTTGCTGTTTGGAACCGCTTCCCAGCGCAGTCAGCATGATGATTGGAATAGGAGGGGCTAGGACGAACAGTTTACTCCGCTTGTTTTAGCGCGACTTCACGGACAAGCTGCCCCTTGCTATTGAAGATACGCCAACCCTGTTTCGTTGTTTCAACCTGGTATCCCAAAAGACGAAGACCGAGTTTGCTATAGAACTGAGCAGGATAATAGGGAGTAGCCTGCTCTTTGTTCACCCCTGTATAACGTTTATAGGTGTCCTGTAAGCTAGAGAGGAAACCTTCCGTCATGGCCTGAACAGCCTTCGCGTTGAGCGGATGATACACCTGTCCCGGTAAATAGCGCAATGGCACTTCCGTAGGAGAGGGTGGAGTCGCCAATTCGGTCAAGGCGCGCAGTGCTGTGGTGCGTACTGCGCCTTCTGGGTCGGTGCGCGCGATACGCAATATGTCCGGAATCGTGTCCTGCGCCCCCGCTAATCCAAGCGAGATTGTGAGACGGTCTTTCATCCGCTTATCGGTAGCATTGTCGCGCTGCTGACGCAATGCTTTGGGCGCTTCCACTCCAGGAAATGCCAATACACCCACGATGACTTCCTGAATATAGCCTGTGTCAATCGGGCCTCCTGCTAATCCCCACGATTCGGGACTGGGAGATGCCAACTCTTCTTTTAGATAGGCTACGCCCCTCGCAATACGCTCCGCTGGTGGGATGGAATGATCGTCTACGATAGGTCTCAATTTGGCAAGATTGAACCCATTCTGTCCTCCATATGCTGTAAGAGACGGGATCAGAGCCAGGACGATAGCAGAAGCCTGCACGAGCAACAGAAAATTATGTCTTCTCATCTTTGTCTCCTTTCACACAGGCATGTTATTATGGCTTCTTAGTATTCTTGTTTCCGGGAAAATTGGGTAGACGCCCATCTCGTATAGACATCAGGCTGTTCTCAGGTAGAGTCAAGTCGCCAAACTTCGCTCACCGAGGCCAACCCGATGTCTACTATAGTCTACCATATTTGCGCCCTCTTGGAAAAACTCGTGCTGTCCGTTCCGGTGGGAACCAACCTGGGCCTTTTGCACCCGCTCATCGCGCTTGTGTCCGGGCGGTTTCTGCAAAGTCGCGGAGCCATCTTTCCGGCGCTTTCGGCTCTGAAACTTTCCGCCGCCTCGGTGCGGCGCGCGGGGGCCGCTCTTTGCTATGGACGCTGGCAGATAGCCGCCTTGCTTGGGGATTGGCGGTGTCTGGTTGTCAGCGAAGGTGTGTGGCGTCCGCACATTTACGAAGGTCTGCGCCCGGTTGCCTGCGATCTGGTGGGCTTCTTCCGCCCGCACTTGGCGGGGTGTGCGGGCAAACATTATCAGTCCGCAGCCGACAAAGCCCTGCCTGCCGTCGTGTTGGCTCTGGTCGCCGAGGGCGGTTCGGTGGGTACACAACGTCTGGCGCTGCCCCATTTGCTGTTGCGCCAGGAGCCGACCGAGACCACCGAGGCGGATTTCCAGAGGCGGGTGCTGTGGCAAGCGGCCCAGACGTTCGCGCCGGAAGAGGCGCTGATCGTGGATGCCGGGGTCGCACTTTCTGACCTACTCGACGTGGGAGTGGCCCGGTTCGTGGTGCGCCTTGCCCAGAACGCCACCGCGCGGCGCAACCGCCCGCCCGTCTATGGAGAGCGGGTGCGGCCTCTTAAGAGAAAGCGCACAGGCTAGACCATTCCTGCTACCCCGCCCGACCGGGTGGCGCGTTGGAAAGCGGGGGGCCGTGTGATCCGCGCGCACCTGTTTGACCACCTGGTACTCTTGGAGGCTGCGCCGGGTTCGCCTTCCTTTCGGATCGTGGTCATTTTCGACCCGCGCTATGCCGACCCATTGGTGTTGGCGACCAACCTGTCTGTGTCGGCCTACGCGCTGTGGTGTCTGTATCGGGATCGCTGGCCCATCGAACAGATGCCCTTAGCCGCCAAGCAGATGCTAGGGGCCGATCGCAGCTTTGTCTTCGGCAAAGAGAGCCGCCATCGCCTGCCGGAGTTGGCGCTGTTGGCAGGCAATGTGCTGTCCTACCTGGCCGCGACCAGTCAACCCGTCGCCACCGGCTTTTGGGATCGGTGTACCCGTCCGACCTGCGGGCGTCTGCGGCGGGCGTTATCGCCGGTGTGTTTTTCAGACTTGCCCTTCCCGGCAGGGCAAGTTCGCAAAAAGGAAAGCGTGACGGCGCATCTGCCCAAGGGCGTGCAGGCGTATCGGCGGCAGAAGGCCGAGCCAGGGCTACAAAGGTGGCGACATGCCGCCTGATTTACCGGAAACTAAAGCAGGTAGGAACCGAAAGATTCTGTCAGAACGATTTAGGTAACAACCCTCGTTCCTGACAAGAAGCGACTAAGGGAGGTCGGCAGTAGAGACTGCCGACTTTCTTGAAAGGTTTGGCGTATGCAATGGAAGAATGCTCAGAGATTTGACGCAAGAATGCATCGCTTTGCTGCAGAAGCCTATGCGCGCTGTGTGGACTGGTTCGGGCCGCCGGACGATCCTCAACGCCCTTATCAACTGATATGCTCGCGTATGATGGGCTTGCAGGGCAATCACTGCGTTTACAATTGGCTCCTCCACTGCTACGGCCTGTTCATTGCCCACGATGAGCGTTTCGAGGAAATCTGTAGCTCGATCGGACACGAGATGTCTCATCGTGTGACCATGTGTCGCCCCGGTCTGCATAAGCAACCCTGGATCAATGAGACTTTAGCCCATCTTGTCTCTGCCTGGTTTCTGCATGAACAAGGCTACGCCGATTATGTTCGCACGCTCGAAGCCTTCTATGTCAAACAGCCAGGCCAGGTAGACATCACTCAGTTCAAGACGACGCAGAAGCGCCGAGGCATTCTTGTCGGGTTGCGCAACGAACAGTATCCCCCCGAGTTCGCGCAATGGACGTGGCGTCTGGCGATGGCCCTTAGCATTCTTCTGCCGTCCCAATACCTTTGCCGCCTGGTAGGAGCCGCCAGTCTGAACGCCTGGGTGGAGGCGTTGCCGTCCGAGTATCACCCGCCTGTCTGCCATCTGCTGGAACTGCCCGACGCGCCTGCGTTTCCTGAAAGCGCTCCGTTATACCACGCCTACGGACGCGCGATGGAGATCCTGGGCAAGACAGCAGAAGCCAGAGCGGCGTATGAGCATTCGCTGTTGCTCGAACCAGACGAAGCAGGAAAACTGTGAAGCACCCACGTCAGTTCTTGGCTCCGGTGGTGGCGATGCCCTGAATGAAGGTGCGCTGCGCGAAGAAGAACAGCACGATGATCGGAGCCACGAACAGCGTCGCTGCCGCCATCAACTTGGCCCACTCCCCGCCATGATTGGCGAGAAACTGCTGCAAGCCGTAGGCCAGCGTGTACCGGGAGCTAGCGTTGATGTAGAGCAGCGGCCCGAAGAAGTCGTTCCAGGTGCCTAAGAACTGAAAGAGCGCACAGGTCGCCAGGGCAGGCTTGGAGAGGGGCAGGAGGACTTGGGCGAAGATGCGCCACTCGCTGGCTCCATCCACGCGGGCAGCCTCGGAGAGTTCTTCGGGCAGGGAGCGGTAGAACTGGGTGAGCAGGAAGATGTAGAAGGGGATGCCGCAGTAGGTGGGAACGATCAGAGGCAGATACGTGCCGTACCAGTGCAGCCCCCGGAACAGCGCGAAGACCGGGATCATCGTCACCTGGACGGGCAAGGCCATCGTCGAGATCATCAGCAGAAACAGCGCGTTCTTGCCCCGGAACTGCAAGCGCGCAAACCCATAGGCGACGATGGCGCTGGAGAGGACGGCCCCCAGCACGTTGAAACTGCACAGCCAGAGCGTGTTCTTCAGGTAGGTGGTGAACGGTACGGTATGGAGCGCGTCCGGGTAGTTCTGCCAGTGGACGGGGCGGGGAATCAGGTTTTTCAGTCGGACGGTCGGGACGACCTTGCTGCTGCTGTTGGCAAATATCTGCGAGTCGGTCTTGAGCGAGGTCGAGACCATCCAGGTCAGCGGCAGCAGGGCGGGAATACTGAGCAGGCAGAGCAGCAGATAGGCCGCAAACTTCTGGCGAAAGGAAAGCTGGAAGGGGCCTCTACTCGTCATATCCCAACTCCTTGCGGCGCTGATGCTCCTTCGCCATGTCGGCCTCCAACTGCTCCAGCGCCTGCTGCGGCGTCAGCGCGCCGCGCGTTGCCAGGTCTTCCGCCCGCTTGATGCGATCCATCAGGTAGAGCTGATCGGGAACGGGCGGAACGACCTCGATATACTCGCTCGCGGCCATCTGCAGGAAGGTGCGGTACTGCGGCAGCCTGTTCAGGAACGCCTGGTAGACCGGCGCGTTCGTGGAAGCCGCCTGGAGCGGCAGCCAGCTCATCCAGATGTAGAACTCCGCCGCGCGCTCCGGCTGCACCAACCCGGAAAAGAACTTCATGAACTCCCAGGCTCCTTCTACCTGCCGCGCCCCCTTCGGGATGGTCAGATAGTTCGGCCCGCAATAGCCCGCAAGGCGCTGGCCTCCGGTGGCAGGCGGCGGGATCGGCGCGGTGCGATACTCCATGTTGGGCGCGTACTGCGCCATCTGCTGCACCCGCCATTCGCCGTCCACAACGATGGAAAACGCGCCCGTGATGAACGGCCATTCGACGCCGCTATCGCTTGCCAGGCTGGAGTTGAACCGGATGACCTTCTCGAAGCCCAGCCGCTTGCGCTCCTCCACCAGATAGGTCAGGGCGCGCAGGTTCTCCGGCGTGTTCAGCGTCAGCTTGCCCGTCTTATAGTCGTAGAACTTCCCGCGAAAGAGCGGGGCGAACTGCGGGAAGCCCGTCGGCAGAAAGCCGATGCGGCGGATATTGCCCGCGTTGTCGAAGCGGTGCAGCTTCTTGCCGACCTCCGTAAGCTCTTCCAGGGTCTCCGGGAAATGGTCGGGGTCCAGCCCGGCCTCGCGGAAATGGTCGGGGCGATAGTAGCAGGCCCAGAAGTCGAAGCCGTCCACCAGGCCGTAGAGCCGTCCGTTGTGCCAGCCGCTCTTGCGAATGACCGGGTAGACCGTCTTCAGGAAGTGTGCCTTCTCTGCCGGGGTCATCAGCGGGTCGAGCGGCTGGATGATGCCCGCGTTCGCCCACGTGCTGATGGCCTGCGTCCACTGCAGCATCACGTCCGGCGGATCGTCGCCGATCACCGAGAGCATGAACTTGGAGTCGGCCCCCTCGTAGGGCAGGAGCAGCGGCACGACCTCGTACTTCGTCTGGCTCTCATTGAAGAGCTGGACGACGCGCTCCATCGGAGCCTGCCACTGCCCGCCGAGCATGTGCCAGTAGCGCACCGGGATACGATCCGGGTAGTGGCGCATCTTCGGGTCGGGCTGCGTCATCAGCTTCCCCATGCCCAGGACGGCGGCGGTCCCGACCGCCCGCCGCAAAAACTGGCGCCGCGTCGGTCGGTCTCCGGTCTCAGTTGCCATAATGCACCCACCTTCGCTGCGTGCGGAACAGAATGCCCGTCAGCGCCATGACCACCAGGAACAGCGCCCAGGCCATCGCCGAGGCATAGCCCATATCGAGATAGCGCCAGGCGCGCTGGAACAGATAGAGCGCATAGAACAGGGTGCTGTCTTCCGGGCCGCCCTGCGTCATGATGTAGGCTTCGGTGAAGTACTGGAACGTGCCGATGACGCCCATGATCAGGTTGAAGAAGATGACCGGGGTGAGCATCGGCAGGGTGATGTGGCGCACGCGATGCCAGGCGCTTGCGCCGTCAATGAGGGCCGCTTCGTAGAGATGGGAGGGAATGTCTTTCAGCCCGGCCAGATAGATGACCATGCTGCCGCCCACGCCCCAGACCGACATCAGAATCAGGCTCTTGAGCGACCAGGCGGTGTCCTGCAGCCAGGCCGGGCCGACGATGCCGAAGTTGCGCAGGAGGCCGTTGACCAGCCCGATTTCGGGGTTGAGTATCCAGAGAAAGATGACAGAGGTGGCGACCGACGGCACGATGGAGGGCAGATAGAAGATGGTGCGAAATACGCTGATGCCCATCAGGTCCAGGTTCAGCAGCAGCGCCAGCGCGACGCCCGCCACGATGCCGAGCGGCAGGGCGAAAAGCGCGTACTGGAACGTGACCGACAGGGCTTTCCAGAACAGCGGGTCTCCGGTCAGCAGCACATGATAGTTGGCCGGCCCGACCCAGTGGGGCGGCGTGATGATGTTGTAGCGGGTGAAGGAGAGATAGATGCTGGTCAGAAACGGCCCCGCCGTAAACACCAGGAATCCGAAAAGCCATGGGCTGATGAACGCATAGCCCACGAGGTTTTTCTGTTTCATGTTTTTCCCTGCCTCGCCGGGTCGCAGCGCCGCCCGCGCTTCCGCGCGGCGATCTTATATGCTGCTGTATTGGCTAGAAGCCGAAAGAATCCTTCTTTGGTTTCCTGCCCGGCAGGTTGCCGCGCGCAACAAGGCGGAGAAGGTGGGGGAAGACAGGAGAGCCACGAGAATTTTTGCGCCGCGCGGAACTTTTCGGAAACGCTTTTGCGCTTACTGGGATGGAAGCCTCGCGCTTCCACAAGTTGAGGGAGGCGGTGATGGGTCGCACCGTCTCCCTTTTCTGTGTCTCCGCCTCCGCTCAGGGCTTGAACCCCTCTCTGGCTCCGACAGTCATCAGCCCCTCGAACATCGCCAGATAGGCATCCACGATCTGCTGGTGCGTGTAACGATTCCGCTCCATCGTGCCGTCCGCGCCCTCGAAAAGCATCGGCAGCGCGCCGCAGAGGTGGTAGTAGGCGCTGTCGAGAGTCATCGCGCCTTCAAATCCGGGCGTCGTCCAGGGCCGATGAATGCCGAGCCGCTCTTTGAGCAGATGGCGGCAGAAGCCGTCGAGATAGTGCTGGCGGCGGATGATCGTCTCCGGCAGGGCGATGTCCCCTACAATGAAGAAGGGGCCGGCGCCGCAGGAGTGCAGATCGAGAACGCAGTCCGGCGTCTCGTCGAGGGCGAGCGCCAGGGCCGCGTGCGTTTCCGGCGCGATGGCGAGCGGGAGAAAGACGCCGTGCAGGGGATTGACTCCGGCATCGTTGAAGTAGGAACCCAGGAAAGCGTGCTGCGCCGGATCGCGCGGATGCGGGACTTTGCAGGCGGGCCAGCCGATGGGCGTGCCGTCGAGGTAGAGGCCGTGCCGGTAACGCTCCTGCTCCTCCGGCGTCCAGGTCGTCGGGTCGTCGGAGGGGATGCGCGCCCGGCCATCCGGGTTGAGGCAGGGAACGACGATCACGCGCATCGTCTCGGCGGCAGTGTGAAGCCCCGGCCAGGACTGCCCTTTCAGATCGGTTCCCGTCTCCAGAACGCTCACCAGGTTGAGTGTCGCAGCGATGCTCTCCATCTCCCCGCCGTGCATCGCAGAGACGATGAGGAGTACGGGCTTTTTGCGCCGCTCCGCTCCGAAGAAGGCTTCCGGCTGACGCGCGGCCAGCGCCGAAGAGAGGTTGGCGGCGTGCGCGATCGGCTCTTTCTCGCCATAGGCGATGGCCCACAGGGGCCGCCCGCCCGCCGACTTGCCGAACTCCCACGCGGTGCCGTGACGCGCGCCCGCGCGCATCGCGTCTATATCTTCCAGCCGGGTGCGATAAAACTCCGGGGTCGCCATTCTTGCCAGTCTCCTATCCTGCGGTGCGAAAAGGCGCGTGCCAGGCCGTCCATGGCGACCACGCGCCGGAGGCGGCCCGCTGGCGCAGCCGCAGCCAGTGGGTCACGCCGGGAGCCAGGGCGCGCTTTCCGGCGCGGCTGCCCTGAAACGCGCCGGTCGCCGCCTCGATAGCGAGGTTCCGTTCCGCGCCGTCTACCGGTCTGGAAGTCCAGACGATGTCTTTGCCCTCCGCATCCGCCGCGACCTGCGCCTCCCACGCGCCGACCTCCGCCGCCGTGCGTGTGAGGGTCGGATGGGTGTTCGTGACGATGGGGCCGATAGGCCGCGTGCTGATCACGAAATCGTCGAACCAGCGCGTCTGACGCTTCACGGAACCCTGGTTCCAGTAGTTTTCCAGGAAGACGGCGTTGATGGCGTAGTCGTCCCAGGTTCCCTGCCAGTCCAGGTCGGTGCGCGCCGCCTCCAGATGCCCGTCTATCCAGAGTTCAAAGACGCCGTCGCTGCGGCCCGGCGTGTTCAAGCGGATATGCGACTCGACGCAGACCCACCGGCCCGATTCGGAGGGGCTGAAGATCGGCGTCTGGCTCTCGCGCAGTCCCAGCCAGCGCAGATGGTCGAAATCGTTGTATCTCGTCGTGACCTTCCGGCTGTCGGTGATGCCGGTGGCCGGATCAATGCAGAGCGCGTCGCCCTTGCCGCCCCAGACGTGCGCGATGAAGCCCTGACTCCAGTCGGCTCCGGCCAGGCAGGTCGCGCGCGCCAGCTTCGCGGGATTGCCTTCCCAGCCAGGTTCGTGCCGCACGTAGACCCGCCAGTATATCTCCCGAAACGTCTCCTTTGAGCGCGGCCCTTTGCCGAACGGGTTCTTGCCGAACACGACTTTCAGGCTGCCCGCCGAGACCTGCCCCTTCTCGAACCGGCACTGCATCGCGCCGCCGTGTCCGCCGTAGCCCGCGCCGGGGTTCCAGACAAAGCTGCCGTTCTCGTCGCCATACTCGAAGTAGCGCGCATGGAGGTCGGTCTGCTGATCGAAATCGTCGTAGAAAACGACGGCTTTATTGGAGGCCGATGGCTGCGGGGTCAGCGGCGCGACATAGTCCACGCGAAGGGGCGCCGCCGCTTCCGACGCCTGGGGCGGCGGCGCCGCCGCGCATCCCGCGACGCCGACCGCCAGGCAGAGGCCGAAAAGGGACATCAGACTCATGTCTCTCTTCCTATCGGTGAGGACATAGAAAACCTGGCAGCGGGGTTTTCAGTGGGACAGGGCCGCAATGCGCCGGACATTGTCCGCAACGATATCGGAGTGATCGAGCGGGAACATGCCAATGAGGACGCCGTCGCCGGGGCGCAGCACCTTGCCGACATCCTCCAGCCCCTTTTCCGGCGAGAGCCTGCCTGCGCCGTAGATCTTATAGGCGATACACGGCTTCTCCAACTGGGGAAGCGCCGCCAGCGCCAGGGCGCGATCCGAGAACGCAAACTCTTCCTTCGGCTCAGAGGTCGTGCGCCCGCGATAGCCCGTCAGGTTGTACATGCAGACCAGGTAGAAGTCCACCGGAATGCCCATCTGCTGAATGTCGAGCAGGTTGCGCGGTTCGTGGGCCGCGACGCCCGCAGGCAGGCCCAGAGAGTGGATGCGCTCGATGCGCGCGCGAATCTCTTCGACGCGGCCATCCGCGAATATCTGGTCTACATCCCCGCCATGAATGAAGATCGCCGACGCGCCCGCCTGCTTTGCCTGATGGATATTGGCGAGCGGGTCTTTCATCTCCGGGGCCGTCTGCGCGATCCACTGGATACGCCCGCCTTCGCGCCAGTACTCTGCGAGAAGACGCATGATGAACCGGTCGGCACGCGCGACCAGGGTATTGACCCCATGCGCTTCGCAGTCGTGCAGATGGGCCTTGATGCAGTCTACGGTGAAATACTCTAGCATCTGCCGGGTGCGCTCGGCCCCGGCGTGCGAGAATCCGCTGATCGGGTTGCTGCCTGCGATCAGGCGCGAGACTTCCAGGGTTCCCAGATGGATCGAGGGCAGTTGATAGGCGTTCATCGTTTCCTCCTGACATGCTTTTCCTGAGTCTAGCACGAATGGCGGAAGATGACAAGTAGTCTGGAAGCGGAAAACAAATTTCGGCAGGAGACTACGCGCTCGCCGCAGAAGAGACCTAGACCGCGTTGGACGGACACTATACCGGGTTCAGGAAGGGAAAGAACGATGCAGATCATCCGTGTGGCTATTCTCGGACAGGGGAGAAGCGGGCGCGATATTCATGGGGCGTACCTCTCTCAGGACACCGACCGCTATAAGATCGTCGCCGTTGTAGACCCGCTCAGCGAACGCCGCGAGCGCGCCGAGAGGGAGTATGGCTGCGAGACCTACCCGGACTATACGGCGCTGCTGGGACGGGACGATCTGGACCTGATCGTGAATGCCGCGCCGAGCAAGTTCCATGTCCCGATCTCGCTGGCCCTCCTGGAAGCGGGCTTCAACGTGCTGTGCGAAAAGCCTCTGGCCTCGAAAGCCGCGGATGTAGACCGACTCATCGCCGCCTCCGAAAAGTCCGGCAAGTTGCTCGCCATCTTCCAGCAGTCGCGCTTCGCGCCCTATTTCCGCCAGGTGCGCGAGGTGATCGCCTCCGGCGTGCTGGGCGACATCGTCCAGATATCCATCGCTTTCAACGGGTTCTCGCGCCGCTACGACTGGCAGACACTCACCTCGGAGATGGGCGGCAACCTGCTCAATACCGGCCCGCATCCGCTCGACCAGGCGCTCCAACTGTTCGGAACGGATGTCATGCCCAACGTGACCTGCCTGATGCGCAACGCCGTCAGCTACGGGACCGCCGACGATCATGTGCTGCTGATTCTGAGCGGAGAAAACCGCCCGATCATCCAGCTCGAAATCTCCTCGTGCTGCCGCTATCCCGGCTATACCTACAACGTCTACGGGACGCGCGGCGGGCTGAAAGGCACGACCAGCCATCTGGAGTGGGAGTATTACGACGCGGCCACCGCGCCCAAACTCGAACTCATCACCACGCCGCTCAATCGCCCGGACGGCACGCCCGCCTACTGCAGCGACTCGCTGCAATGGCACAAGGGAGAGTGGGACGCGCCGCAGAGCAAGGGGCTGTTCGAGAGCATGTCTCATGCCTTCTACTCCATGCTCTATCGCACGCTGACGGCGGGAGAGCCGCTCGAAATCACGCCGCAGCAGGTGCGCCAGCAGATCGCGGTGATCGAGGAGGCGCAGCGCCAGAACCCGCACCTCTATCCACAGCAATAAAGAGGAGATCATGGCTGACAAACGCTATCGCTACTGCATCATCGGAACCGGGCGTCCGAACGGCTCGGAAGGCGCGACGGGCTTCGGCATGGCCCATGCCCACTGGCCCGCCTTCGATTCGACCGGGCGTGTCGAACTTGTCGCTATCGCCGACATTCGTGAGGACAACGCCCGCATTTTCCTCGACAGGTGGGAGAGCAAAGCGAAACACTACCTGGACTACCGCGAAATGCTGCGGCAGGAGCAGCCGGACATCGT
>DASRGL010000166.1:0-2296 GCA_035651115.1 Chthonomonadaceae bacterium | reverse complement strand
ACGAGAAGCTGCAGGCCGGGAAAATCTCCGGCGGGCAGCGTGAACTCGCGGCGAAGCCAGATGTCGGCGGTCTTCCACTCCGTGCGGACGACCGCGCCTGGCGTTCCCCGCGTGCCGAAGCCGCCCGGCCCCTCTTTCCAGCCGGAAGCGTCGAAATCGGGCTGGAACCAGTCCGGCGCGGGCGGCTCCGTTGTGTAGCGCCAGGCGACCGGAGCGTGCTGCGCGGAGGGGACGACCTCTGTGATGCGCGGAGGCGGCGGCAGCGCCGCCCAGTCGCCTCCTTGCGACTTATCCCGCTTCGCCCACTTCTTCCACAGCGCCGGATCGGAGAGCATCTTGATGAAGACGCCGCCGATCACAGGGCGCGCGTGCATCCCGGCGTCCTTTGCCTCCTTCGTCCAGTAGAAGTCGGAGAACGGCACGCGGTCGGGAGTGGCGTTCAGGAAGTCGTAGACAGGCGCGACGAGCGCCTCGAAATCGGCCCGGCTGTCGGCCAGCGTCGCCGTCCAGAGCGCCCAGTCCGTCTTGGCGAAGGTCTGGCGGTTGTCGAGCGGCAGGCCGTAGCGATTCAGCCGCGTCCGGTAGAAAGCCATCTCCTTCTGCGCCACCTGCGCGGGAAAGAGGTTCAGGCCCAGCAGCCTGTCCCAGACCAGATTGTACTTCTGGCTCCAGGTTCCCGGACGGTCGAAGGCCAGGCGGAAGTGGTCGCCATCGTCCGCCGCCTGCGTCCATTTCGCCGCCATCTCCCGCGCTACCTGCCGATAGCGGGCCGCGTTCGCCTTTTCGCCGCGCATCTCGCAGAGCAGGCCGTAGGCGGCCAGCGCCTCGATCGCCTTGATGGAGAGATTGGCGTTGTGCGCCAGATGCCCGGTGAAGTCGTCTGTGCAGAGCTGGTTTTCCGGGTCGAAGCCCTTCTTTTCGAGATATTCGGCCCACTGCGTCACCTGCGGCCAGTAGCGCGAGGCGAACTGCGCGCTGCCCTCCTGCTTCGCGATCGCCGCCAGCAGCAGGATCATGTTGCCGCTCTCCTCGACCGGCATCTGGTTCTCTTCCGTTCGCTCGCCCCCGCCATAGACCTGGCCGGTCGCGCGCGGGTAGGTTCCGAGATCGTGCGGGGCGAAGGGAAACTCCCAGCGCGGCGAGGCGGCATAGGTCAGCACCGGGGCCAGCGATGCCTTCGCCAGCGTCGGGCTGAACAGCAGGAAGAGCGGGGCCATCGGATAGATGACATCCACCGTGCCGATGCAGCCGTTGCTGGTGTTCTCTTTCGGAAAGAGGAGCGGCTGGCCGTTCGCGTCCGCCGCCAACTTGTTTCCGGCGAGGCACTGGCGGTAGGCCAGCGCCGCCAGGCGGGCGTACTTCTCCCCACCGACTTTCTTAAGATCGGCCATCAGGTCGGCATCGAAGGCAGCGCACCGCGCCTGAAGCTTGCGGTAGTCGCGCGCGGCGGCGCGCAGCAGCGCGTCCATCTCCCGGCCTCTGCGCCGCCAATAGGGGAGCAGGGGACTGCCGAAATAGTCTATGGCGTAGCGGTCGTCATAGGCCAGCATCAGGTAGCGGGAGACCGGCGCGGCTCCGATCTGTCCGAGCGGGAAGACGAACGCGGCGACCGGAAGCGCCGCGTGCGCGCCGTGCAGATCGTCCTTGTCCGGCAGTTCTCCTGTCGTCAGGAACGCCTGCGCGCAGGCGGCAGGGGGGCCGAGCGCAGCCTGCGCGTCCGCCTGCGGCGCGGCGGCATAGAGATAGCCCCAGTCTATCCGCAGGTTGTCGCCCTTCTTCTGAAGCACCGGCTGGTCTTCGGAACCGAGGCGCAGCGCGACCAGGCCGTTGATCTGCGTGCGCGTCCCCGTGACCGGCTGATCCGGCGTGTTGACGGCGATCTCCGCGCTGCCGGCGAAGTAGAGCGCCGCCGAGTGCGGCTTACCGTCTGTCGCGCGCACCTCCCAGGTCAGATAGGTGACGGGGCGTGCCAGCAAGTCGAGATCGTCCGGCAGGGCGGGCGTCGTGAAGGTCAGCGTCACGCGCGCTTCTGGCCCTGCGAACTCGTAGAGGGTGCGCGTCGGCAGCACGCGCAGCCCGGTCTGCGGCAGCGCGGGAACGTCGTGCGGCTCGCGGCCCATCAGCCGGTAGGCTTTGCCATCTATCCGAATCAGGCTGGTGAGGCTCTGTGGGACGTTCGTCCAGTGCCGGGTGGCGTCGTCGGTGAGGTGGTCGGCGCACGACCAGAGGCTGAAATAGGGATCATGCGTCACGAGCGGAACGGCGGGAGGGCGCAGGGCTGGTTCCGAATCTTCCG
>DASRGL010000165.1:0-11590 GCA_035651115.1 Chthonomonadaceae bacterium | reverse complement strand
ACGGCGATGAGATAGAGACATTTTTCAATGTTGCCCTACTGAACCGGACAACTTTGAAAAATGCGGCTTGGAAGTTGGCTATGAGAAGCGTCTGTCTGACAGAAAGGCTTCTCATGCCCTGGATTTACCGGAAACTAGTATATTCAGAAAGCTACTTCTGCCATCCAAGCTACAGGAAAGGCCGATGAGTTAATTTTTGGGCAAGCTCGACTTATACAGCATACCATTCCTGCCACCGCAATAGGTCACATTTGGCATATCGGTTGGCGTAGGCAATTCATGGGTGTTCCCTATCGAAACCAGGGAGCAAACGTACTTCTTCAGGCCGAAACGGGAGATATATTGGCATTGAGTCTAACTTTCCCGTCCCCACCTCCCGTGACAGATCTCCAAATTTCCCTATTGCCTGCTTACTCGGATAAGGCCGCGTATATTGCATTAGCGCAGCTTGCAAGTGCAGGAATATCGGATGCAGTTCTCACAAGCATCCAGCCAGAAGTCGTACAGCCAAATACAGCCTGGCAATTGGGAGGGAATCTAACTCCTCAACCTGGCGTAGCAAAAATAGCCTGGGTATGTCACTTTGGGAATGAAAAATATGACCATGAGATATGGATTGATGCACAAACAGGGGAGGTTATTGGTGGAGAACCCTATGTTTCTAAGGCTCTAATTCGAGGTCGCAAACAGAAACGATCCTTGTCATTTTATGGCCCTGGTGAAGAACGTACAAAGCAGGCAATACTCGAACAGTTCCGAAAAGCGGACCTTATCCTCGTGATGCGGCGCGAATACCATCCGCCACAGGCATCTAACGCCCCACGTGAGAAAGACATTCTGGTGTCTAAAATCCGTGCGAACACTTCCGAGTATCGCCAGCTCATAGGCAGTCTGGAAAAGCCTTCTCCTCTGGACCCATCGAAGATTACAAAAGAGGGTCGGATGGCGTTACGAATATTCATCCTCAAGTTGATGAATAAGCAGAAGCTGATCGGCCAGTACGTCTACCGCTATGACCAAAACCTGCTCGAAAGTGACCCCCGTTATAGACCTAAGCCTGGATGGATCGCCCTAGCTCCAGGGCCGCAATTCCGCCAGATTATAGAGCCACCAGCGCCGAAAGACAGAGAAATTCGAGCGCACAGCGGAAATTCATCCAAAGCAAGCCAGCATTCCCCTGTTCTTCGCCGATAGCCTGCAAAAGAGACCTAGAGGCACAGCAAACCCCCTCCGTTCCCTCTCTGTGCGCAAAGGAAGGGAACGGACGGCGGATTCGTTTACCCAACCCCCAACGCCTAATGCCCTACGCCTCCTATTGCCTCTGCGCCATCCGGTTGAGTTGCTGCTTGGCGACAAAAGCCACATCGGGGTACGAACTCTTCTCCAACGGCTGCAACGTGTCGCGGACTTCTGAGAGGCCCATGTCGCCCGCCACCACCGCTGCCCTCTTCGCCCTGCGCTGGGGCGCGACCGGCATCGGCTTCTGGTGCTACAACATCGGCGCGGACTCGTGGCAGCGCGTGGCGAACGACTATCCCATCGTCTACCCCGGCAGGACGAAGCCGGTGACGAGTCGGCGCTGGGAGGCGGTTCGCGAGGGAATCGAGGACTTCCGAATGCTGGCCGCGCTGCGCAAGAGCGAAGCGACTGTCCGGGACTCGGCGCTGAAGCGGCGTATCCGCCGCCTGTCCGAGGTCACGCTGCCCGCGTTCACCGACCGGAGCCACCAGGAGGTATTAGTCGGCCTCGGACGCGCGGCCTTCTCGGAGAGCAAGAACGATGCGACGCTGGCGGCTTTCCGCAGCGAGATGCTCGACTGTATCGAGGCGGTCTGCCGGGAGCAGGTCAAAACCAGCAGGAGAGAACAGCAAGCGCGCCGAACTGACCCGCACACGCAGCAAGAACTCCGGTAGGCGGCTGCCGTCTGCCGATGACAAAGAAGGGATCGCGCACATGGCACAACGTATCGTCAAAATCGGCATGATGTCGTTCGCGCACTTGCACGCCAACAGCTACGCCCACAATATCGTCACGCGCTCGGATACGGAGATGGTCGGGATCGCCGACCACGACCCGGCCCGCGCGCAGGAGATGGCGAAACGGTTCGGCACGAAGGCGTTCGAGAGCTACGAGGCGCTGCTGAGTGTCCCCGATCTGGACGCCGTCGTCGTCTGCTCGGAGAACGTGCGCCATCGCGCGCTGACCGAGATGGCGGCGAAAGCGGGCAAGCACGTTCTCTGCGAAAAGCCGCTGGCGACCTCTATCGCCGACGGCCAGGCGATGATCGCGGCGTGCAAAAACGCGGGCGTGCAGTTGATGACGGCCTTTCCCACGCGCTACTCGCCCGTGATGCAGCGTCTCAAGGCGGCGGTGGACAGCGGACAGCCGGGCAAGATACTTGCCATACGCGGCACCAATCGCGGACGCAATCCGGGCGGCTGGTTCACCGTCAAGTCGGAATCGGGCGGCGGCGCGACAATGGATCATACCGTCCATGTCGCGGACTTGATGCGCTGGCTGCTCAAGGATGAAGTCAAAGAGGTCTATGCGGAGATCGGCAACGGCATCAGCCATAAGGAGTTCGACGATGTCGGCTTCCTCAGTCTGACGTTCCAGAAGGGAGTGTTCGGCACAATAGACGCCTCCTGGTCGCGCCCGAAGACGTTCCCGACCTGGGGCGACGTGACGATGGAGGTGGTCTGCGAGAACGGGACGCTCTCGATGGATATGTTCGCGCAGAACCTTGTCCTCTACTCGGACAGGGACAACAGCGTGACCTGGCTCCACTGGGGCAGCGACATGGACAACGGCCTGATCGCGGCCTTCGCCAGAGCCATCGCCAACGGCGAGCCGGTTCCCGTCACCGGCGAGGACGGCCTGCGCGCCGCCGAGGTCGCCTTTGCCGCCTACCGCTCCGCCGAACTTCAGGCTCCCGTCACCCTGCCGTTGACCTAACCCCCCAGCCCCCTTCCCTACCCACGCCCATGATAAAGCCTCTGGACGCTAGGGAAGGGGGTGTTTCGGATTGGAGGCTTTGCCCTTCTCTTGCTTATCGGTGCGCGTGGAAGAAAGGGATACGCCTGGAGATTGGTCGCCCCCTTCCCAGTGAGGAACGAACGTTTTAGGGAAGGGGGATGGGGGGTTAGGTCTACTGGAGCGCGTCTACCAGGTCGGTCTGTTCCCACGGGAAGGCCGATTTACCGAAGTGGCCGTTCTTGGCCGTCTCGATATACTGGATGTGGCTTGGACTGAGCAGGCAGAGCCGCTCGATCATGGCGCGCGGGCGCAGGTCTACCGCCTTGCGAACGCGCGCGACGATCTCCTTCTCCGGCAGCTTGCCCGTGCCGAACGTATCCACCAGCACGCTGATAGGCTCCGCGACGCCGATGGCATACGCAAGCTGGACTTCGGCGCGATCCGCCAGCCCCGCCGCGACGACATTCTTGGCGATGTAGCGGCCCGTGTACGCCGCCGAGCGGTCTACCTTCGACGGGTCTTTGCCGGAGAACGCGCCGCCGCCGTGCCGCGCCGCGCCGCCATAGGTGTCCACGATGATCTTGCGGCCCGTCACGCCGGTGTCCGCCTGCGGCCCCCCGATGACGAATTTCCCCGTCGGATTGATGTGGTACTTGATCTCCTTCTTGACGTACTGATCGTATCTTTTCAGCACCGGCTTGATGACATACTCCAGCACGTTGGCCCGCACGCTGGCCTGCGTGTGGCTGGGGTCGTGCTGGGTGGAAAGCACGATAGTGTCAATATGATCCGGCCTGCCGTCCGGGCCATAGGCGATCGTCACCTGCGACTTGCCGTCGGGCCGGAAGCCGAGTTCGGGATGGGCGCGGCGCACATCGGCCAACTGCTTGGTCAGATGGTGCGCGATGCTGAGCGCCAGAGGCATCAGTTCTTCTGTCTCATTGGTGGCGTAACCAAACATCATGCCCTGATCGCCTGCGCCCTGCTCGTTCGGGTCGCCCCGATCCACGCCCATCGCAATATCCGGCGACTGCTGCTGAATGGCGAGCATCACGCCGCAGGTGTGGCCGTCGAACCCATGATCCGTGCGGTCATAGCCGACGGCGACGATGGTGCGCCGCACGACATCGGCGATCTCGACGTAGGCTTTGGTGGTCAGCTCCCCGCCGACGACGCAGAGGCCGCGCGTCAAGAACGTTTCCAGCGCCACGCGGGACTGCGGGTCCTGCTTGAGCAGTTCGTCCAGGACGGCATCGCTGATCTGATCGGCCAGCTTATCGGGATGGCCCTCGGTGACGCTTTCCGACGTAAACAGGGTAAATTCAGACATTCCAGACACTCCTTTCACGGGCGGCGCGATCTTGCGCCGCGCCGCCGCTGGCAAACGGCAAAGGTAGCGGGCTTCTGGGCTATTCCTGCTGGCCGCCTGAGTTTCTCCCCTCGCAGCGAACCAAACAAAAAACCCCTTCTGCGATGCAGAAGAGGTCGTAATGGCGGAAGAAGCCGGGAATCCTCCTGGCGGTTCCCCTAGCATCTCGATTCGCCCTACGCCTCTTATCTTGCAGTTGCAGACAGCAGACTGCTCGGATTTAGCACCTGCCCGGCCTGACTGTCAGGCTGCGGGTGGTTGTTGTGGTGTCTTCGGGCCGGTTCCCTCGACCACTCTTGATAAGAAGCCTCGCTATATTCTATTGTCGGGACAGAATAGCACGTTTGGGAGGGCTGTGTCAAGAGGATAGGCAGGTCGGAGCGCCCTTTCTGCCCGTGCGAGATCGCGCTATCGCGCTAAACCGCGCCGCTTTCCAGCAGCGCCTCCGGGGCTTGCTCGCCTCCAGCACCCGATAGCCTTGCCCCCGCAGCACGCGCGCCGCAAGATCCTGCACCATCGGCTCATCGTCTACCAGCAGGGGCGTCTCGGCGCCTGCCGGCAGACCTTCGTGCGGCACGGCCTCTTCCAGGATGGCGACCTCCCGGACGCGCGGCAGATAGACTTTGAAGGCGGAAATCCAGGCTGACAATCGCAATGCCCTGCGGCCCCTCTTCACAGACCTTACGGAACCCCGTTTCGCTCTCTATGAGCGGCCGGCCCTGCCCGGTTATGCGGACAGAGCAGACGTCCCTCTCCCGGTCTGGGAGAGGGACAGATACAGGATCACGCGGGGGAAACGCTAGACAGGGATTCGCAAAGGCCCACCGGGGCCGTCCTCACTGCCGTTGCGCCATTCGATTGAGCTGCTGCTTGGCGACAAAGGCCACGTCCGGGTCCGAACTCTTCTCCAACTGCTGCAAGGTATCCTGGGCTTCCGAGAGGCCCATGTTGCCCAGCGCCACCGCCGCCCACCGCTGGCTGACCGGGTTGTTCTCCCGGGCCGCCTGTTGCAGCGCGGGCAGGGCGGACTTGCCCTGATCCGCCAGCGCACGCGCCGCGTAGAGCGCCTCCGTATCGCCCCGGCGGATGACAGCGATGAGCGCCTCGGTCGCGTCCGGCCCGATCTGGCTGAGGGCGTGCTGCGCGGCGCTTGCCACATCGCCTTCCGGATCGCTCAAAGCTTTGATGAGCGGAGCCACCGCCGCCTTGTTGCCGGGGAAGCCGAGCGCGGTCGCGGCGGCGGCGCGGATGGCCGTCCGCATCTCCGGGTCGGCGGCATCGCCCTGATCCGACTCCAGCATGGCGATGAGCGCGCCGTTCGTTTCCGGCGAGGCGATAGCCTGAAGCGCCTGCGCCGTCCCCAGGCGGACGCTGCTGCGCGGGTCGCGCAGAGAGGCATTCAGCGCCGCCATGACCGCCGGTTCGGTCGGCCCATTGGGTGTCGGGCGCGCAGCGCGGGCCAGCGCCGCGACGGCGGCGGAGCGCAGTTTCAGGTCGTCATCGTTGAGGGCTTCGATCAGGGTCTTGACCGCCGTCGGTGTGGCGATCTTGCCCAGTCCGGCGGCCGCCTGCGCGCGGGCCTCGTTGTCGTCGTCCGGGTTCTTGATCGCTTCGGTCAGCGCGTCCTCGCCGGACTTGTCCGCGATGAGCGCGATCGCGCCGATAGCGACACGCCGAACCTGCGCCGTATCATTGTGCATCGCCTCTTTGAGGACAGGAACGGCCCGCGCGTCGCCGATCTTGCCGAGGGCGTCCGCCGCGCCGCTGCGCACGCCCTCATCCTTATCTTTGAGCATGGCGATCAGGGCCGGCACGCTCTCCTGATTGGCCCCGTTCTGCGTGAACTTCGGACTGCCCAGCACGTCGCCGCCCGGCCCGCGCGCCCCGCCTTCCTTCTGCATCAGCGCGATGATGGCCTTGACGACGCCGGGTTTCGGCCCGATGCCGTTCTGCGGGTCGGTGAGCGCGGTGATCGTGCCTTTGCGCACGTTGGTATCGCCGTCTTTCAGCCCGGCCACCAGCGCCGCGATGTTCTTGTCGGAGTTGGCCCCGATATGCTCCAGCGCCTGCACGACGCGGTCGCGCACCGGCTTGTCCGGGTCTTTGAGAAAGGCGACCAACTGCGTGACCGCCTTATCGTCTCCCAGGACTTCCAGGGCCTCCGCCGCCTTCAGGCGCGTCTCTATCGGCTCGCCCGTGATGGAGTCCATGAACTGCTCGCCCTCGATCAGTTCGGTGGCGGCGGCTTTGCGCGTCTGCGGATCGCTGCTGCCCAGCGAGTCCACCAGATAGCGCATGTGGCGGCTGTGGTTGACGGCCAGCCCGACGACGACCAGGACGACCGCGCCAAAGATAATGTAGTTCAGGTACTTGCGCACCGTTTGCATCGTGTTCTACTCTCCCTACGTGCGAAATACTCCCCTCGCTAGAGGCAACGATGGAGTAGGATAAATCAGTGGTTTAGCTTTCCTGCGAATCCTCACTTTGATGACCGGGAGGCAGTCCCCGCTCGAAACGCAGGAAGCGATTTTCTATCTCCAGGAGGAGTATTTTTCTTTCAGAGGCTGCATTTTCGCGATCACGCTGACACTCGAAAGTAACCCGTTGTAAAACTTCTGTTAGGCGGTCCACCTTCTGGTTCAGTTCTTTTATCTCCTGCCGAACCTCTTTCAACTCCTGGCGGATGTCTTTGATAGCGTCCTTGTTCTCCTGAGTCTGCCGTGTTAGAGAGACTAACTGTTTCCCGAAATCGAACAGTTGTTTCCACATCGGGCTATGTATCCCTCATCAGCGCCTCGAGCCGCGTCTGGGTCCGGGCCTTGATGACATCGGTTTCCGCTTTGATGATCTGCGTTTCCGCTTTCAGCCGGTCAATCTCGGCCTGATCCCGACGCATCTGCTCATTAAGGCGATTCATTTCGGCAAGCATCTCTTCGATTACCGCTTTATACTCAGGGGCGGTTTTCGGCGATATTGGTGACGAGATTAGATCGGTCATCAGTTCCTATCCTTCAGACGTAAGACGGTTCCCAAAGTCGAATCCCGGGATCTCCCGCGCAAGGATCAAACCATCAAGACGCGCAGGAGCGTGCTGCCGATCAGCACGCCCAGGCCCGCTAAAACGAACGCCCAGAATTTCCAGCGGCGCAGATAGAGAAGCTGCAGCGCCAGCAGCGCGCCGATGATGCCGCCCGTGACGAAAATCCGATGCATCATCAGATCGTGGGCCGCGCCGGTGGGGTGCATCCGCATCGAGACGCCCAACACCGTTCCCATCACCAGGGTCAGCACGCCGCAGGCGACACGCTCGGAAATGCCGATGTCCGCCGCCACGCCGATGAGCAGCAGCATCACCGCGAGCAGCCCGGAGGCGACGGCGGCAGGCGGCACGAGCGCGGCCGCTTCCGCCGACGCGGCATGGCTGCCCGTGCCGAAGGCGACGGCCAACGAGGGCATCAGCACCGACACGAACAGCGGCACATACCAGAGCGAGATGCGCCAGAAGGTCGGGCGCGGCTTGAGAACGGTCAGCCGGACGGGTATCTCCGCCGTTCCTGCGTTCGTCTCCACGCGCACCCGCTCCTCGAAGTCGCCCGTCTCCCAGGCCCGTTCGGAGTGCGCGGTCAGAGTCAGCGTCTGCCGGGGCCGGTCAAAGGCGGAGGGATGCACGGTCAGCCAGCCGGGATCGTGCAGCACGCGCCCGCTGACGCGCCCTTCCAGCCCGACCACCCGCGCCTGGACTTTGACGGAGCGCGTTTCGCCTTTACGCAGCGCGCCGAAATCCACGCTCTCCGGCGCGACGAAGACCTCGGCCTGCTTCCGCCCGCCAAACGGACGCCTGCCGCGCCTGGCCTTTGTCTCGGCCTCCTCCTGGGGCGGCGCGGGCGGGCTGACCTCCGCGACGACCACGCCCGGCCCGGTGCGCGGCGGCGCGGTCACGGTCTCCTGCGGCGGCGCGGCGGCGTCCTGTCCTGCACTGTGCGCCCCGTTGCCGTTCGCCGGGCGCGGCGTCAGGGGACGCACCACCGCTTCGCCACTCAGGGAGAGCGTCTTGAGAGAGGGGGCCAGTTCGTCGCGCAGGCGGCGCAGGTCGTCCCGGAATTCCCCCGCCGTCTGGTAGCGGTCGGACTTGCTGCGCGCCAGCGCCTTCTCTAAAATCGCTTGCAGCCCCGGCGGTGCGGCGGGCAGATAGGCAGTGATGGGCGTCGGGGCTTCCGTCTCCAGCGCGCGCTTCCAGGCGAACGGGTCTTTCACGCGGGCGACCTGGAACGGACGCTGCGCCGTCAGCATCTCATAGAGCGTGACGCCGACCGCCCAGATGTCGGACTGATTGTCGGAGCGATCTTCCTCCGCAAAATCTTCGGGGGCCATGTAGGCGTAGGTTCCCGCGCCGCCCGCGTAGGCGTTGGTCGCCAGAATCTCCGCCAGGCCGAAATCCACCAGCTTGACCGTGCCATCGCGCGCGATCAGAATGTTGGCGGGCTTGATGTCCCGATGCACCGTCTGCATCTGATGCGCGTAGTCGAGCGCGTCCAGAACCTGAATGGCGATGTCCAGCGCGCGATCCAGCGACAGACAGCCCTCGGCGCGCAGCAGGTCCTGGAGATTCTGCCCGCGCACATATTCCATATCAATGACGATTTTACCTTCTATCCGATCCACGCCGTTGACGCGCACGATGTTGGGATGGCGCAGGCGATCCATGACGCGCGCCTCTTCCAGGAAGCGGCGCACGTCGCCCGCCTGCACGTCCACCTCTTTGAGCGCGACCTGCTTGTTGAGCAGCGTATCCTTCGCCAGATAGACGATCCCGGAGACGCCGTGTCCCAGCACGTCCAGCCGCTCGTATTTTCCCAGCATTCCCAGTGGCATGACGTTTCTATCTACGGAATAGGGAGGCGGATCACTCGTCCGAGGTGTCGCCAGGGCTGCCTTTTCTGCGCTGCTCTTCCAGCGGCGGAGTGGCTTCGATCTTGAGGAGCCGATGGTTGTCTATGACGTAGATCTGGCCGAAGCTGTCCACGGCGAGGCTGGCGGGCGCTTTCAGCAAGCCTTTTGCGATCTGCTCGACGCGCGAGGGGCCGCGATACTTATCAATGGACTTCGTGAGCGGATTCGTCTGATAGCGGTTGCCGCTGGCATCGAAGGCCAGATAGATAGGCGGCGGGCCGGAAGGCGCGGCGAAATCGTCCTGCGAGACGGGCCGACGCCGGCCCGAAGGCGGCGGGGGGACGGTCTCCATCTTGCCCTGCTTATCTACTTTCAGGACACGGCCCTCCTTCGCATCCACGACATAGACATTGTCGTTAGGATCAATGACGAGCGGCGCATCCTGTACCTGGATCGTCGAGACGCCCTCAATGGAGACCGGAACCGTGTATTCCAGCTTGCCATCGGTCGGCTTGGGAGGCGGCGGGGCCTGCGGCAGAGGCGGCGGCAGCGCGACGGTGCGGTGCGAGACGGTGATATAGAGCGCGCCGCTCAGCCCGACTACCAGCAGCAACAGCACGACGATCAGGGCGAGCGCGAACCCGCCCCCGCCGCGCGCGGCCTCCGCCTCTTCGTCTTCATAGTCGCGCAGCCCGGCGGGCAGATACTCATCTTCGTCTTCCGCTCTCTCCTCATCGCGCCCGCGGCGGCGGCCTCCGCCGCGCCGCCACTCCTGTTCCGGGTCGGTGGGCAGTTCATCGTCTTCGCTCTCCGGCGACGCTTCGGGCGGCGCGATCGGGGTGAAGGTTCCATAGCGGAGAACGACGACGGTGATGTTGTCGGAACCGCCGTTGCGCAATGCGGCAGCCACCAGGCGATTGCAGGTCTCCTGGGCCTCCGGCACGCTGGCAAGGAGGCGCGCGATCTCGGCATCGCTGACCTCGGTGGTCAGGCCATCGGTGCAGAGCAGGACGGTATCGCCTTCTTGCAGAGTGAACTGTTCGACATCCGGCTTGACATCCGGCGACAGGCCGATGGCTTTGGTGATGCGATTGCGGAATTTGCTGCGGCCCGCCTGCTCGCGGGTCATCGTCCCGGCCTTGACCTGCTGCCAGACCTCCGAGTGGTCTTCGGTCATCTGGCTGAGCTTGCCGTCGCGCAGCAGATAGGCCCGGCTGTCGCCGACGTTGCCGAGGGTGATGCGGTTGCCCTGGACGATGGCGGCGACGCAGGTCGTTCCCATGCCCCGCAGTTCGGAGCGTTCCACGCCGCGCATCCAGACCCGGCCATTGGCGCGCAGCAGCGCATCGCGCAGCAGGTGGACGGTATCTATAGGGGCTGTGTCGCCGGTGCGGTCATAGAGGAACTCATGGACGGCTTCCGGGACGGCCTGCGCGACGAGGCTGGAGGCGATGTCGCCGCCGCGTCCGCCGCCCATGCCGTCGGCCACAACAAACAGGCCGTCCAGCTTGTTGCCTAGCTCTGCGGCGCGCAGGACGGCATAGCTGTCCTCATTGATCTCGCGCTTGCGCCCGATGTCGGTTTTGAAGCCAATGGAAAGACTCACGGTCATTTTTCCCGGAGAAATGTGGCCGGGTACTGAAAGTACCCGTCTGTAGGGCGGCTGCGCCGCCAAGCGTCCTCACGGACGCACCGGTTGAGAAAGCCTGTCCCTGCGTATACAGGCGAGTGCGATACGAAGGGGAAAGCCTGCAATACGCACCCCGTCCGGTAGGACGGTTGGCCGCAGGCCACACAGCCGGGTACTGAAAGTACCCGGCTGGAGGGTCACTCCATATCGCGCCGAATCAACTGCACCAGCAGCAGCAGAAACAGCAGAAACGCGCCCAGCAGCAGATAGCGCAACAGCCCTAAGAGAATCATGCGCCCGCCTCGAACCGCAGAGTCAGGTTGCCCAGGCCGATACGGTCGCCCTCCTGGAGCGGCGTCGGCTGGCCCGGCTCCAGGGGAACGCCGTTCAGCCGGGTCACGCTGTCGCCGAAGGTCTCCAGCGCATAGCCGTCGCCGTCGCGGACGATGCGTGCATGGCGCGTGGCGATGGAGCGATCCGGCAGCACGATGTCGTTCGTGACGCCGCGCCCGATGACCGTCTCGGAGGCCAGGAGAAAATCGTCCACATCGTCCCCGTCTTCCGTCAGCACAAGGCGTGCCACCTGGGAGCGCAGCGCCCGCGAGGGCGGCGTGTCGGAGACGCCGCCTGTCTCGGCCCGTCTTTGCGCCGCCGCGCCGCCGAACGCGCCCTGCGAGCGACCGAGCGCGGCGGCGGAGGCAGAGACAGGCGTTGTGGCATAGTGG